>CAKKRL010000099.1 GCA_919902655.1 Thermodesulfovibrionia bacterium | reverse complement strand
CTCTTATAATAGGCATCATCGGATACTGGCTGGTCTGGGATGAAAGGGCACAGCTCATCGCTCTTAAGACATCGGAGTTATTAAATGATATTCCTCTTTCGATAGAGCCCTTATCCAGGTCTTTTCTGAGCGACCAGACATTTGCTGGAATGCTCCTCTATCTACTACATCTCATCCATCTAAGTATCCCACTTGCTATGGTTATTATAATAGGTATCCATGTCATGAGATGTTCCCGGCCTGTTCTCAGTCCCCTCAGGGCTATTATAATAGCTATGTTGATAATGCTTTTCTCCTTATCTATCATTTCTCCAGCAATCAGTGCCCCTCCTGCAGACCTTGCCAGATTGCCTGTAGATACACCCTTCGACTGGTTCTTCTTTTTCATATATCCTGTAAAAGAGATAGTCCCTAAAAATATCTTCTGGTTTTTCACGATAGGGTTAACATTACTTCTCTTTCTAACACCCTGGATAAGAAGACACAGACCCCCTTCTGCAGAGGTTATATCAGAAAATTGCATAGGTTGTGACCAGTGTAATAAGGACTGTCCTTACGGCGCTATAATGTTGCAACCCCGTAACGATAATTTTCCCTACAAAATGGAGGCGGTGGTTATACCCAAAAGATGTGCCTCCTGTGGCATATGTGTTGGTGCCTGCGATTTTAATGCTATCAATCTACCGGATATAACATATTCTCAGATTAAGGGAAAAATAATTAAACTTCTGTCTTCTACGATCGGAATAGACAGGCCAAAGATATTACTATTAATCTGTGAGCAGAGTATAAGGTTTAATAATATAATAGAGTCAGAAACCGAATCTCTGAAAGGCATGGCAAATGTTAAGCTAGTGCCTCTTCCCTGTATCGGTATGGTCCAGCCTTCTATGATAGAAGAAGGATTTATGGCCGGAGCAGACGGGGTCTTTCTATGCGGATGTACTATTGGTGATTGTCACTACCGTAAAGGGAATATATTGTTACAGGCAAGGCTTAATGACCAGAGACCTCCTGGTTTCAAGCGAACAGTCTACCCTGGTCGAATAAGAGAATACTGGCTTTCACCCATACGAATAGATAAGCTCATGAAGGAACTGCATCTCTTTGAAGAAGACCTTAATGGCCATTCAATAAAATTAAAAGAGGATACAAAAATAACGGTGAGGAAGATGGTATTCTCTGCCGTCTTCCTCATCCTTCTGCCCACGATCCTTCTCTTTTTCCTGTCCGCAAAACCTACATATCCCTTCTACAGCAAAGACAGGGCATTAATAAAATTCACCTTCAAGCACTCAGGAAAACAACTTGAATGCAGAGAATTAACAGAAGATGATACGAAAACAGAACTCAAGCATATGAGAAAGACAATCTCTCCCTTCTCCAGGATAAGGACGGAATGTGAAAGGAAACGGCTTCCTACCTATGTAGAATTTGATTTAGACAACAGGAATATATTGTCCAGGACCTATTATCCAACAGGGTTTAAAAAGGATGGCCCTACATTTGCCTATGAAGAGATACCTGTCTCACCAGGCATACATGAGATTAGGGTAAGGATAAAAGACTCTTTGGAAGGTAAATCCTTTGATTATATCATTGAGAATAAAATAAATGCTATCCCAGGGAAGGTTACACTGATAGATCTGTCCAGCGTATTTTTCCGTAGGATCCTGTGGACAGGTGTGCCATCTACTTAACGACCTCCCCCCCTGAATTTATCCATCCAGTTATTCCACCGTCAATATTCCTTATCTTGCTGAAGCCGAGACTCGAAAGTATTTCACATATTGTCTTTGCCCTTTCTCCGTCTTCGGAATAAACAAAAATTTCTTTATCTTTTTCCTTCTCTAAGACTTTATTCATCTTCTTTAAATTTATATATGAAAGGTTTATAGCACCTCTTATATGCCCCTTATTAAAATCTTCCTTGATCCGTGTATCAATGATGATGAGTTCGGTCTTCTGGTTCATAAAGTTCATAAATTCTTTCGGTGAAATTGTCTCATATTTATAATTTGACAAATTCCTACGCTTTGAATCATCTTTTCTAGTTAAAAAATTCGCAGTACCCCCGGAGTATCTTCTGATGAATTGTTCAATCTCGCTTCCAGTCCATACATCCGCTGTCTTCATTAAGAATGTTGTAATACCAAAGACCATAATGAGGATAAAAATTATTGCGTATTGTATATATATCCTTTTTTTCCTATCCATTTTTGAAAACCTCTTTAATAATCAGATACCAGAAATTAGCAATTTTGTAACATTTTTTATGTAAAATGTCAAGGGCATTAAAGACGAGGTTTGATGAGAACATTTAGAAATAAAGGATTTTTTTATGATTTAAATCATATTCTTTGAATCACTAAAACATTAAATTACTGATTATAATGATTAAGTAGATAGTTGTATATCCTAAGATATTTTAAGGTATTGACATTACTAATAGTCTATGATAAATTTAATACTGATTAGTTAAGAATGATATTCTTTTCCCTCTTCTTTGGACTATAAATTTGAAAGTTTTTAATTAGCCTTATGGAATCTATCAAGCAGGATTTAAACAAAGAGATTCAAAGACTTGTTTTTGCATGGCTTTTCTTTTCTATATCCTCTTTGATCTTTGCTGGAATATTCGCCTTTCTCGTTGCGATGGCACGTACGCCCATCGTTCAGGATATACTCCCTGGCAAGGACTATATTCATGTTGCACTTGTCGGCCATGTCATCCTTTCTGTAGTAATCTGGTTTCTTGCATTCCAGGGGGTTTTATGGATACTGACCTGCACAGGGTTTCTAAATGTCCGAATATTCAATCCGACTGCAGGATGGCTTGGTTTCTGGCTTTCCGTAGCTGGGACTACATTCATAGTAATTACTGCATTGTTCGGCCTCGGGACTCCTCTTTTTATCAATTATATCCCTGTACTGACACACCCGCTTTTCTATTCCGGGCTTCTGCTATTAACTTTAGGTATATCCATCACCCTTCTTGTTATCTTTCTTTCAATCTGGAAATCCGTAAGGGAAAGGACATACACCGGTCGTTTCCCTATATTAACATTTGGTATGGCAATGTCAGGAATTTCTGTCTTCTTCGCAATCATCTGTTTCAGTCTCTCCTATTATTTCCAGGCCTCAGGGCCTGAAAGGGGTTCTCTCGACTTCGAATCCCTCTTCTGGGGAGGAGGGCATATACTACAGTTTTCGAATACAATAGCAATGGTCACCGTATGGCTCTTCTTAACAAATATTGTTTTTAAGACCTTTCCTTTAAGAGACGGTTTCGGCAAGGCGGCTTATCTGTTCTACATCCTTTTTATCTTACCTTCCCCATTTTTCTATTTTGTATACGATGTCTCCAGCCAGGAATACAGAGATGTCTTCACCCGTTTAATGCAGTACGGCCTCGGTCCTTCTACAGGTATATTCGCTATAGCCCTTATATCCACTATAGGATCAAAGGGGATAGAAGGCAAATCCGGCAACTGGAATGGACTTATCTCGAAGGTTAAAGGGCTGCCCTGGAAAGATCCGGCATTCTCATCCCTTGTCATTTCTGCAGCAGTCTTCGCCCTTGGAGGAATTATCTCACTGACCATATCCGGTTCCGACACGAGGATACCTTCCCATTACCATGGCGTAATAGGAGGTGTCACCCTCGCTTTTATGGGGTTGACCAATCATATCATTCATTTACTCAAGAAGGATATTTATAGCAAAAGACTTTCATCTCTCCAGCCGTATATATACGGTATCGGCCAGACACTCTTCGTCATAGGCATGTTCCTTGCCGGTGCTCATGGTGTGCAGCGAAAGACCTTCGGCGCCGATCAAAATCTTGATGATTTTACGAAGGTGATTGGTATGGTCATTGTCGGTCTCGGAGGTCTTATTGCAATTGCAGGAGGTATTATGTTTGTTACAAATTCTATCCTGTCATTGCTCAAACACAGGAAGGAGGCTTGATATGAATATCGAATTAAGAAATTATCTTCCTCTGTTTAAACTCAGGATATCTTTACTTATCACATTCAGTGCTGTTGTAAGCCTTATTTCAACATCTTCAAACAATATCTCCATAAGGAATGTCCTTCTTTTAATCATTGTAACAATGATGGCCTCTGCCGGTGCAAGCGCCTTCAATCACTATTTTGATATGGACATAGATGCTGTCATGGAGCGGACCAGAAAAAGGCCTATACCTTCAGGCATAGTAACTGATTCAAAAAAGATCCTGCTTGTATCTGTTTTACTTTTCATCACCTCCATTCTTATTTCCTTTAAGGCCATTAACCATATGGTAGCCCTGCACCTCTTTCTTGGTGCTGTTGTCTATGCAGTAGTCTATACAGTATGGCTTAAGAGACGTAGCAGGCTTAATATAGTAATCGGGGGTCTGGCAGGAAGTTTTGCAGTCCTTGCTGGTGGCGCCTCTGCAACACCTGAGCTATGTATGCCACCCCTTCTGCTGGCCACTATAATGTTCTTCTGGACACCATCACATTTCTGGAGTTTTGCAATATTACACAGAGAGGACTATGAAAAGGCTGGTATCCCTATGCTCCCTGTTGTAATAGGAAACCTGAAGACTACCCGTTACATACTTCTTAATACAATTCTCCTTGTAATATCTTCCCTCCTCCCTTCATTCCTGGGAATTCTCGGCGTCTTCTATACAGTTGTAGCCTCTGCAGTCGGCCTATTTTTTATAACGAGAAATATCCAGCTTTTACTACATACATCAAAGGAAACGGCCCTTAAAAACTTCAAGGCCTCCATGATATATCTCGGGGTATTGTTTACAGCAATTATAATTGATGTCTCCATTAAGTGAAGTATTATGAACATAAACAGGATTACACTTCCTCTTACAACCCTTATCCTTTTAATACCTCTTGCTGTCTCTTCCTCCACACAGGATATTACTTCTAAACAGGACGCCTTTAAACTTGCAAACAGCGTAATCGGAAAGAAGATAGGCGACTATAGATTAACCGATCAGGACGGAAAGAGCTTCGGTCTTAAGGATTTTGCCGGAAAGCCAATCATCATAAATTTTGTCTATACAGACTGCGGCCATATCTGCCCTACGATAACAATGAGCCTCGGCAAGGCTATAAAGGAGGCAGGCAAGGATTTTGGTACAACATTTAATGCTGTAACCATTGGTTTTGATATCGATAACGATACACCCCATAGGATGAATGAGTACGGAAGGAGTTTCACGGATGACTTCGGAAACTGGAAATTTGTTACTGCAGACAAAGAGACCATGAGAAGGATAACGGATGACTTTGGATTCTTCTATAAAAAGATTCCAGGAGGGTTTGACCACCTTAATGCAGTAACAATCGTTGATTCAAAAGGCAGTATATATAAACATGTCTACGGTATAAACCTTTCTCCAAGGGAGATACTTGACCCCCTTTATCAGTCAATGAAAACAGTGGAAGGAGAATCTGCGGGAAAGAGGTATTCTGATCTCGAATTTTATGAAATTTTTACCAGCATTAAACTTCTCTGCTATGATTATGACGAATCAACTGGAACTTATAAATTCAGTTATACACTTTTGATTTTGAGGCTGGTCGAATTGATAATAGTCCTTGGGATAATCTATTCCATCTGGGCTAAGGGAATAAAATCACTATTCTTACGGATCTTTAGAAAGAAAGCACTAAGTCACAAATAGCAAAGTGTTAAGATTAGTGTAGTTTATACTCCTTCTTAGAGAGGGTTCTTATATAGGCTACTACATCAGCAATACCCTGAGCATTTAGGCCTCCATCTTTACTCCCAAATGACACCATTAGTGTACTTTCCCTTCCATCACGAATTGTCTTAGCAAGCATCTCAGGGTCTGCGTTCTGTACAACCGGGTTTCTCAGGTTTAACCCGATCCCTCCCTCTCCATATTCACCATGGCAGGACGCACAGCGGGACGCATATATCTCTTCACCTTTATTTACATTCACCTTGTAACCTGAGTATCCGAACTGGGTTGGCCTTTCCTTAGGTCTGTCCTTTGTTGTGTATCTCATGATCTTTTCTATCTGTTTTTCTGTAAGCCCTGCTGCTGCAGACTTCCATGCGGTCATCTGCGTACCTGCCCTTCCCTCTTCTATGTTTTCCCTTATAAACTTATCATCGGCAACCCTCAGGAATGATGGGTTCGTAATTGCAGGTATAGTCCTCTTAAAGGCATCATCAAATACACTCTCTTTACCGCTTCCATGGCAGGCGATGCAATACATCTTATAAAGCGCCTCTCCTTCATCCTTTATTTCATCAGGTAGCCTTGCCCCTGTTAAACGTCTTAATTTCTTTGGTATCTCCTCTGCCCTAAGTGACATTATATATGTCGTTAAAAAGTCCGCCTCTTCAGGCGTAACATCTACCCTCATCTGGCTGTCAGATACGACCCTTCTCGGCTCTTCTTCATGCTCCCTTATCCACTGAGCAACTGTCTGTTCCCCCTTTATATACCTCATCGGAAAATAGGCTATGGGCTGGGATCCAATACCGTCAAGGGATTTTCCGAGGACACCTCCGACCCCTTCAAGTTTATGACACCCTTTACACCCTTTCTGTCTGAATAACCTCTCACCAGCCACAACCTTTTCTCCACCCTTATCTTTCAGGAAGGTAAGATCGTGGCATAAGGCACAGGAGGTCTGTATAAACTCAAGCTTCGTAATAGGGTAATCCCAGTAGGTTTCACGGCCGATACCGTGTGCCTCTTTCTTGTTTACTGCACGTCCCTGTCCTAAGTGACAGACGGTACAGCCGAATCTCTCCACAGAATGGTTCTTTAAATAATCGCCGCTATGTTTTTTAAATGGTACCTTCTCATCTGCCATCAAAGGGTTCTCAACACCTGTATGACAGCTTATACACCTGTCAATCCTGTTAAGTTCTCCGAGATATAACTGTTGAAGCCTGATATCCATTTCCCTTGCCCTTTTTCTTATATCCTCATCCTTCGCATTCCTTATAAGTAGCTCTTTATATTCAGCCTGATGCTTTTTCCATTCAGGCGTCTTTTCCTTGTAAGTGGTCAATGAGATATAAGCAATTAAGACAAGTCCAGATAAAAATAATACCCACAAATAGAATCTCTTTCTCAAGATTTCCCCCTATCTTAATCTCTATTTTTTAATTAATGGAGTGGCCACTGGCTCTTTGACCAGTAAAATGCCCAGTTCGGACCTCTGAGCTCAGTGCCTACATAAGTGAGAATTACATAGCTGAGTAAAAACATTGTAAAAAGTGCTATCGCCCCCATCCTTGTTGAATCAGTCCTTTTAATAACAAATAGCGACCAGATAATCATGAACCCTACCCAGATATTACCGGGATTTATGAGTATTATAAATAACTGTGGTATATCAGGCCACCATGTCCTTAACCAGCCGTACTTTATTACAATTGCAAGAAGTCCGATAAGCACTACCGACCCAACAACAAGTGATTCCAGAGCAATATATTTTCCCCTTTTCCCTGAAAACCAGACACCTATCTGCTGTTGTTCCCTGTCAAGGTATGGTATCAGGGCAAGGCCGAGGAGAGCTAATCCCGGAAGACCTACACCACCCATAAAGGCAGAATACGAGAGCAACTCCTGAAGACCCAGGAAGTACCACGGTGCCTTTGCCGGGTTTTCAGGGATCAATGGATTTGCAAGCTCTCTAAGAGGCGCATTTATATAAAACGAATAAACCATAACGACAGCGAGGGTAAAAAAGAAGACTGCTGTTTCTGCCAGTATGAGATTAGGCCAGCTCAGTACATTGTTTTCGATATCTCTATTTACGGCAGGTGTCTTTGCCTTTACAAGTTCCATAAGGCCGTAAGTCTTGTTGGCAGGAAATACCTCTGCCTTTCTTTCCTGCCCAGATATATATCGTGTATCACTGTCTTTTATCTCAAACCCTTCAGGTTTTGTAAGCCCTCCATCCTTCCTTATCCTCCAGAAGTGGACACCTAAGAATATAAAAAGGATGAGGGGAAGGAGCATAATATGAAGGAGATAGACCCTTGTAAGGGCTTCCTTGCCAGCATTTAACCCTCCAAGAAAGAGTTCCTTGGAAAAAGTGCCTATATCAAAAAGCTTAGTTATTCCCAATACGTCTGTGACCTCTTTAGGTGACTGTATTATATTCGCAACAATGACCAACGCCCAGTATGAAAGCTGGTCCCACGGAAGCATATAACCGGAGAGATTAATACCGAAGGTAAGTATGAGAAGTGCAACACCAATAATCCAGTTGAACTCCCTGCCCTTTTTGTAAGAGTTTGTATAAAAAACCCTCGCCATATGCAGAATTACAGAGATTATCATGCCTTCTCCGCCCCACTTATGCATGTTCCTTAAAAGCCTGCCTGTAAACACAACATAGTTTACATCCTTTACAGTGTTATATGCGTTCTCTATTGAAGGGTTGTAGTAAATCATAAGTAATATACCGGTTACCACCGTAATCAGTAGCAGGTATAGGGATATAAGACCAAGCCCGAGCGTATAACCCGGCCTTAAGGTATTTATGTGTACCTTTGCACCCTGGACATGGAGAAAAAAATTGTTGGCCATGACCGCTGTACGGGAAAGATCGGTTGTTGGCTTTCCTTCCCTTAAGAAAGACTTGAGAAATGAATCCCTAAGACCAATTATATTGCTTGTAAACCTACCTATGCCTGAATTCTTCAATCCATTCATTTTCATACTCCTCTTAAGTTAGGCTTTAAGTTTTAATACTGTTCCTGCTGGAACTTCTCTGGAGGCATCAACCACGAGACTGCCGTCTATATCCTGACTTATCTCGTGCCAGGAGAGGCTTCTCGGTGCAGGCCCTGCAATAACCTTTCCGTTCTGGTTATATCTTGATCCGTGACATGGGCACTGGAAACCCCACTCTGTAATGTTCACGATACAGCCAAGGTGTGTGCATATACTTGATATAGCATGGAGTCCGTTATCTGTCGAAAATATAAAGACCTTCTTGTCATCAAGCTTTTTCATCGTACCGACAGGAAAGTTCTCGGCAGTTCCTATCCTGAACCTTATTGACTCTTCATAATGCACATCCGGCTTCACCATCCTGAAAATTCCTCCAAGTAATGCGATAGCCGGCAATACTGCTGACCATAGTGCTGCAAGGCTAAGAAAACTTCGTCTTGATATTTCGGTTTTATCTATAGTTTCACTGCTCATCTACCAAAACCTCCTCGTATTCAAATTTCTCCATAGTTATCGCCTTTGTTGGACAGCGACTTGCGCAAAGGCCACATCGGATGCATCTGTCTTCGTCTTTTATCATTGCTGCCCCTCTTATAGATGACAGTATCTCATCCTTGTTCTTTGAAAAATCCTCATCAGAAATACCATATCTGTTCTGTACCAGTCTTTCAAGGTTTTCATCGCCTGCAAGATTTGAAAGATTTGTAAGTTTCAGACAGTTCATAGGACATACATCAACGCACCCTCCGCAGGCTATGCAGAGGTCTCCGTTAAATATAGTATTTATATTGCATTTCAGGCATCTTTCTGCCTGCTCTTTAGCCATTTTTTCTGTGTATCCCAATTCGACCTGGATAAAGCCTTCAAGTCTTTTCTCAGGCGGGAGTACAGGTGGCTCATCCCTTTTTATCTCCATATAGCCTTCGGGTTGCCTGTGGTCTTTTAACACCGTCATCTTTGCACTTTTTAATATCTTACGATCCTTCCCACGGAGATATTTATCTATCGCCCTTGCTGCCTTCTGGCCTGACGCAACAGCACCTATGGCAATGCCAGGACCTGTTGCAACATCACCTGCAGCGAATATCCCCTGCGTACCAATATTCAGATCCCCGTCAGTAACTATTGTCCCCCACCTCGTTGCCTTAAAACCCTTGCATCCCCTCAGGCAGGCATTATCCGATGCCTGGCCTATAGCAGTAATTACAGTCTCAGTATCAATTATAGACTCCGACCCTTCTACATATTTCGGGTTGAACCTTCCATCGCTATCAAATACAGATTCAACATCGATCACCTGTAATCCGGCAACCCTTCCGTCTTCACCTATTACCTTAATCGGCCCCTTCCTGTTGTGGAAGGTTATACCCTCTTCAAGCCCCTCTTTTATCTCTATCTTATCTGCAGGCATTTCATACATAGCCTCCAGACAGACGAGATGCACATCTCTTATCTTAAGCCTCCTCACAGTCCTTGCCACATCCATAGCAACATTACCGCCACCGATTACAATCACCCTGTTGCCAAGTTCAAGCCTCTCACCGAGACTTACCCTTCTTAATAATGATACCCCATGGAATACGCCTGCCAGGTCAGTCCCTGCTATGGGTAGAGGCCTGCTCAATTGTGCACCTACAGCTATCAATGTCGCCTCAAAACCTTCATCGAAAATATCCTGCAGGGTAATATCTGTCCCAATCGCTATGTTAAGACGGATATCAATCCCTAAGTCAAGGATAGAATTCATATCAAATTTAATTATCTCCTTTGGCAATCTGTACGAAGGAATACCGAAATAAAACATTCCTCCTATTAATGGCTGTGATTCAAATATCGTAACCCTGTAACCAAGACGGGCAAGGTCATGGGCTGCAGTCATGCCTGCAGGGCCTGAACCAATTACAGCTACCTTTTTACCTGTAGGTATACCTTTTGGGCTACCAAACGCTGTAGAAAGCTCTGCAGATTTTTTTATATCAGAATCGGTTGTCTTCATGAAGGATTCTACGGCGAACCTTTTCAATGCCCTGATTGATACCGATTCATCTATACTTCCCCTCCTGCAGGCAGTCTCACAGGGATGGGAACAGATAAGTCCGCATATAGGGGCAAATGGATTCGGACCCCTCGCAAAGGCATAGGATTTAATATAATCACCCTCTGCTATCGCGTTCACATAGCTGCCAGCAGGTGTATTAGCGGGACAGGCATCCTGACATTTGATCATTTTTCTGAAATATTCAATGTCAGGGATCTTAATATTGTACTTTTCCTCACTCATTTTATTCTATTTAAATATTTCTACCACTCCTCACCTTCCATATACAGAGGACGCATCATATCCCTGCTTGAAACCACACCGACTATTAACCCCTCCTCTTTTATAATAAGGTGCCTGATACTGTTTTTATCCATCATATCGTTTGCATCTATTACAGACTTTGACGCATCTATAGACAAGAGGGGGCTGCTCATAATTGTTTTTACCTGAGTGATTCCGGCGTCTTTCTCTTCTGCTACAAGCCTTCTTACAATGTCTGTCTCAGTAATAATCCCTACAGGTGTTTTATCCTTTTCCACAAGGAGACATCCTATCTTGCTGGTCTTCATTATCTTAGCCGCCTCTTTAACCGTTGTCTCTTCGCTCACCCTCAGGATATTCTTTGACATTATCTTCTTTATGGTTACCATCTACACCTCCAATAGACAAATATGTCTTAAAGTATGGATATTTGTAAATTCCCTAAAGGAATGGTTTTTATCCCCTTTATGGGGGATAAAAACCATTCCTTTTAAAGACTTTTTCTAACTTAACATGAAATTTATATAAAACCTGTTTTTCTCTTTACTATCTAATATAAAATTATAAACAATAGATTTTAATGAAACTATATTAGTATTGTCAATGCCTTTTTTGTTCAAATATATTTATTTCTTCATTACACATTTTAATAATAGATTTTCCTGATTATGATTTGTATCATAGCAAAATTTACTTGACAAATATATTTTATTTATATAAATAATAAATACTGAAAACTATTAAAAGTTCTTGACAAATAAAAGGTTTGATTTTATCCCTATATGAAAGGAGGAGATCGATGCGAAATATCTTACTTATTTTAGCACTGCTGACAGGCATTATCTTCGCAGGGGTATCCCTGGCAGCGGATCCAGCGGCCATTTATAAATCAAAGTGCGCCTTATGCCACGGTGCTAAGGGCGAGGGCATCAAGAACATGGGACCGCCCCATAAAGGCAATAAGTTCCTAACCGAAGGGAAACCTGAGGAAATCAAAAAGGTAATCCTTGAAGGCCGTATCGGAAAAGCAAAGAAATACAAAGAATACCCTGTCGATATGCCAAAGAATGTAATGCCAGATGCTGATGCAGAGGCATTGGTAAAGTATCTCAAAACTGAACTTCAGAAATAGATTATCCACAGGATCCAGTGGATAATTAAACATCTTTAAATAGCCCGGTTTAAACCGGGCTTTTTTTATTTTTTCAATCTCTCAGGATTTCTTTTATAAGGGTTTTTAATGCATCACCATCCCAGTTCTTCGGACCCATTGCCCTTCCGATTATCCTGCCATTACGGTCTATAATATAGGAAACAGGTATACCCCAGATCCAGTAGCTATCATTTATATCACCGCTGTAGGCTAAAAGGACAGGGAAGGTAAATTCCAGTGTATAGGCCCTGACCATATCAACTCCACCCTTGTCGATGGAGACTGACAGGACAATTAGTTTCTTGTCATTAAATTCTCTGTACATCTTCTCTATTGTCGGCATCTCTTCCTTGCAGGGTTTGCACCATGTTGCCCAGAAATGCAAAAATACCACCTTTCCATGATATTCCTTCAGGCTCACCTTCCTACCATCCAAATTATATAAATTAAAGTCGGGTGCCACCTGCTTCATTTCCTGAACACCTGCAGAATCAAGGATTCTCTTATCAATGCCATAAGTGGTAGATGTAAAGAAAATGACAAGAAAAACTGCTAAGATTAAAGTCGTGTATTTCAAATATAAATCCCTCTTATCCCTGCGACAGGGTTCAGGCCTTACTCCAGACTGAACCCTGTCAAAATTTTAAAACTTAAAAAAGATATGTCACCCCGCCAGATATCTTATAATCCTCTCCGAGCTGAATTCCGTTAAGCTTGTGATAGACAGGATGGCTGTAGGAAAGCTCGAACACCCAGTGAGGTGCCATTACCACCTGGACACCTGGGGAGAGATATACTGTATGTCCGCCCGAATTTGCAAGTTCAACACCCTCTTCCTCCTCTTTGCCTCTTACCTCTCCGTTAATGCCGAATGCAAAAAACAACTGCTGCCCTGAAGGTGAAATTACACCCGGGTAAACCCTGTATCTTGCAGTCAGGTCGTAATTCAGCGAGTTTCCAAATTGATGTTTCTCATTCCCTGCCTCACCTTCTGTAGTTATTGCACCGAGGAGATTTGTGGAGATTGTAAGCCTCCTTACAGAGTGGCTCATCGAAAGACCGAGCAAGAAGTCCGTAGAGCCTGTTCCCAGTTGCATATGGCTGTCAAGGTACCTGCTGCTGTTATCTTCTCTCCTTCCGTCAGTTTTTCCAGTCGGGAATTTTACACCCGCAAGTCCGGCAATGTTGGTGGTAGTATCGAGAGAGTGTTTTCTCAGGAATGTATACCTTCCAAGTACTGCCACATCCCCGAGTCCAAATTCATTTCCTTTATTGTCTGTGTGTACACCTGTCGAACCATCCTTATGCACATGGAAATGTCCTTCCATGATGTTTTTCTTGACAGGCACCACAGCAAGGACGGTTATTTTTTCGGTTATGCCATAAAAACCTGTAAACTCTGTTGTCCAGTATTCCTCTTTTGCACCGTGGATATCAAGCTTATCGTCTCTCTGATATACACTTTTCAACACCGTATATCTCTCTGTAATGCGTATACCCTTACCTTTTATCGTCTCAAGTGGAGAAATACCCTGTGTCAGCAAACAGAAGTCACAGGCCTCAGTCTTATCAGTGAATAGAAGGATCCATGTTATGCAAACCAATACTGCAAATAGTTTTTTCATATAAAAACTCCTTTTTCTGCCTTCTGAACCAATGATGGTCGAAGACCCGACCTCTATGAACCGTGGCTCACGAGCCATAGGTCATAGGGCAGAAGGTTAGACCGTTAGTGTTAAAACACAACCTGTTTTGTTAATAATTAGATAGGTATAGCAGGCGGGGAACGGCTCTTGAGGTTCCTCGAAAGGATTTTTATAAATGGGTTCTTGGTAATAATTGCAATACTTAATGTGAGCGTAAGAAGTACGGCTGGCATGTAAAGTGAAGGGATGGCTGTTGTGTTACCGGAATTATGTACCCAGTTACAGAGGGCTGAGGACAGAGGGCAATGGTGATCCTGCTTCTCTTTCTGATCTCCATGGTGGTGACCTACCTGGTGCCCGGTTGATGGTATTGAACTATGATGGTAAACGCACAGGATGGAATAGGTGGAGAATACGAAATAGGATAAACACAGGATTAACACTATCCGCCCTGGTAATCTGAGGTGTCTGCCTATCATTTTATGCATGATACCACTATTATATTAATACTGTCAATATCCTATAAAATCTACTTCCTTGTAAAAAGATCTTTTAAAAGAAAGGCTATAGCAGTAAATATCCCCAGCGACATAAGTGCAACCCCTGGTCCTGCAATTGTAGTTACCGACGCCTCCGCCCCGTCAGGGCCAAGGGCGGGTGTCCTGTAACCCATTACAACCCATGCAAAGGGGTAGATAATCCCTCCAATGCCTGAAAGTAATGATGCTATGGTCTTTATTCTGTAAGTGGCGCTTGTGAATGCAAGAATCAAAGATATAACGATTGTAATTATCCCGAGACCCATTGCATGGATATGCCCCCTTGTTAATCTCCTGTGGGAAAGTTCCATAAGGGGATTATCGTATTTCCCCTTAAAATGTTCTTTGTGTTCTCCTGCAGGGCTTATCTTAAATGCCCCTTCTTCCTTTTTATGGTCTCTGCCCTCACCGTGCATAGATTCTGGAACTATCTGAAGGGTCCTGGGCATCCTTTTCTGCAGGGTTTCATGTATCCTGTCATGTCCGAGGGTAAGCCAGAAAGCCCATCCAATACCTAAGATAAAACATACAAGACCAATCATAATTCCATATCTAACAGGCCTGATAAACTCTATCATACCTTCCCTCCGGTTATTAAACAGGGGACGGCCCAGAGGCCGTCCCTTATAAATCTCTACATCCCCTTCTTCTCCATCTTTTCCATCTTCTTCTTCATCATCTCGTCGTGCTTTTTCATTAAATCATCTACCTTCTTCATCATCTCGTCAAGTTTCTTTTTCTGCTCAGGGTTTGGATAATGGTTCATATCTTTCAATATCCCCATCATATCCTTCATCATCCCCATCATATCCTGCATCATCTTGTGGTGTTCCGCCATATGACTGTCCATCATATGGCCTTCCATCATGCCGTATCCGCCTGTTGATGCCTTCTTTTCTGCAGCAATTGCGGGAAATGTAATAAGAGAAAGTACGAAAAGTCCTGCAATAATCAATCTCAACTTACCCATTTATATCACCTCCTTTCATATCAGGCCTGCCCCTAAACCCAAGGCTATCCCGAAAAGCATTATTGATACAATGATCTGTATCACACGCATCGTAACCTTTTTCATCAGGCGATTACCTATAAATGCCCCGAGGAATGCAGAGGCAATCGCTGCTGATAACAGGAGACCATTATCGTTTATGCCTGCAGTTGGAAGATGGGTGCTATAAATAGAGATACGGGAGACATCCACCAGACAGGCAATCGCAACGCCAGTCCCTATGAATCCTTCTTTTGATAGACCGCTCCTTACAAGGAAAGCACTCCGGAGTGCCCCCTGATGTCCGGATAGACCGCCAAAAAAACCGCTTAAAATTCCACCAACTGGCAGAAACCTCTTTTCGAAGGATATTTTCTCAAATCTTGGAATCAATTCGAAGAGGGCAAACAAAACCATCAGGATGGAGATGATGATTTTCACAGGTGTAATCTGGAAGTCTCGGCCAGCGATTTGATAATTTACCAGAGGCGCCAGTTCTGAAAGATAGAGTAAAGTCCATGCACCGAGGAAGGCAGTAACTATTGCTGGCAATCCGAATCGAAATACAACTGTCCTGTCAGTATATCTACCCAGCAAAGCAAGTTTAAAGAGGTTATTAAACAGGTGAACCACAGCGGTCATCGCAACTGCAGTATCTACTGGGAAGAATATCGCAAATACAGGCATCAGGAGTGTGCCAAGCCCGAAACCTGAAAAGAGCGTCAGGCCTGAAGCTATAACTGCTGAGACACAGATAATAAGGAATTCCATAGGGTTTTAAGCCTTTCTTATATAGAACACCATAAGACTCGCCATCATTACAAGGCCGAGGTAAACCTGGATGATATAGGTTACGAACTGAAAGGGAATGCTGATGATAGGCCCTATAAAAGGTATCATATTAAAGGGAAAGGCAACAATCATCATCAGGATAATAGCCACGATATATCCTGCTATTAGCAGGATATAAAAACCTATAGACTCTAAAAAATTTACCTTCATGAAGGTAATTGCCCTCTTTATCGCCTTCCATGCCTTTAACTCTTCTACGATAAGGGCTATAACCGCATATATGGAAAGGGTAAGGATAAGGAAGAAACCAACAAAGGCAAGAAGCAACGTTATCAAACCTGATATTATTGCTAAAACTATGAGAAATGTGCCCATAACATCTTTATATGGTGTTAAAAGAACTATGGCAATTCCCACAAGGGCACCCAGGACAAAGATGAGAAGGATAAAGAATATACCTAAGATAAGGGAGAGCCAGCATAGGGGCTGAAAATACCTCTTTCCTTCTTTTATGAATTTCTTAAAGGAGAATTTCTCTGTCTGATCGATTATCGAGCCCTTCATGATAGCCATATTCCCGCCGAAGACAAAAAGGGCAATCCCGGTTATAACTGTAAGATAGAGAACAAAAGAGGTTACCATAAAAATCGCAAGACCTGAGTATTCGTAAAGAAAATCTATAGGGTCTTTAATTGTCTCTACTGCACCCTTAAATCTTCCTATGTCTATGCCGAAATAGATTATAGCTATTGCTATCGGGATACCGACAAGGATAATAAAGAGAAGAAGACTCAAGAGCATAGTTCCTGTCTGTATAAGCACGAGAGGAAGATTCCTGTTAATAACCCCGAAACCTTCCTTTATATCCTCTACCACTCTCCCATCTCCAGCATTCTCTCCTCGTCTATCGCCCATTTTTCATAAAGCTCTTCAGGAATCTCCTGAATGAACCTCGAGGGCTTCATAATCAATGCCTCCTGCCACCTGTCCTGGGACATTATTGGATGGCAGAGGTAAAGTTCATCCCTTGCCCTTGTAGCCGCTACATAGAATAGCCTCCTCTCTTCTTCCTCTCCTTCTCCGTTTTTAAGAGCCTTTGCTGAAGGGAACCTGCCATCAGAGAGCCATATAATGAAGACTACCTTCCACTCAAGCCCCTTTGCCTGATGGACAGAGGAGAGCTTAACCCTCTCGTCATCATCCCCCCCCATAACCACATCTTCTGCAGCAACGCTCGTAAGCAGGGCCAGCTCGCTGAGGAAGTCTTTTGTAGATTCATACTGGAGGGCAAAGGTGCTTAATTGGCTTAGATCCTCAATCCGGGATTCAGCGTCTGTGTATTTTGTGAGAAGGTAGTCCTCATATCCATTGTTGATTATAAGCCTTATCATTTCTGATGGATTCTTAAGGAGTTCTGGTTCGCTGTAGGACTTAATATTATTAAGAAAATCACTGAACGGCTTAACCGCACCCCTCGGTACTATATTCGAGACTTCCCTGGAAACCAGCGCCTCGAGGGAATGACTTCTATTTGATATTATTTCCCATATCTTTGAAGATGTTACATTGCCTATCTTAGGAATTAACTTTAATATCCTCTTCCACCCTAATTCATCCATAGGGTTAATAATTACCCTCATATAAGAGGTCACATCCTTGATATGGGCCTGTTCAAAGAATCTTATTCCTGAACGAACCTCATAGGGTATCCCCCTCTTTGTAAACTCCATCTGGAGCTCCATTGAATGGTAATGGGATCTGTAAAGGACTGCTATATCGTTAAGGTCCATCCCTTCATCCCTTAGTTCAAGGACCCTCTGGGCAACAAATTCTGACTGCTGTAGGACATTGTTGAACGCTACGAGAACGGGCGAATCCCCTGTCTCCTTTATCGGCCTCAACGACTTAGGAAATTGCCATTTGTTAAAAGAGATGCTCTTGTTCGCAAGGTCGAGTATCTCAGGTGTGCTCCTATAATTTATCGTGAGCTTATAGATCTTTGCATCAGGGTACCTTTTCGGGAATTCGATTATATTGGCGAAGTTTGCGCCCCTGAAGGAATAAATGGACTGTGAGTCATCACCAACAACCATGATATTCCTTCTTCTCGATGCAAGAAGGTCTATAATATCTGCCTGTATCTTATTCGTATCCTGGTATTCATCAACAAGGATATGCTCAAACCTGTTTGAATAAGCCTCCCTTATATCAGGGAAATCCTCAAGGAGTCTCTTCCAGTTAAGAAGAAGGTCATCGAAATCCATAAGGTTAAGCCTCTTCTTTCGCTGATTATATTTAATAGCTACCCTTTCAATATCATCTACAAGAGAGATAAAATAAGGGTGCCTCTGATAAACTACCCTTTCCAACGGCCCTTCAGTATTTACAGAAAGACCAATTATATCGCCAAGGACATCTGCCTGAGGAAACCTCCTTGCCTTTGTATCTATGCCCAGATCTGAAACGCAGGCATTAATGAGGTCTTTCGAGTCTTCACTGTCGAGGATTGAGAAGTTTGGCTTATAACCCAGTGCCTCTGCATGTCTTCTCAGGATGAGGTTCCCAATATGGTGGAATGTCCCTCCCCAGATTTTCCTTATATCTGTTTTAATTAAAAGCTCTGCCCTGTGGAGCATCTCCTTGGCTGCTTTATTCGTGAATGTTACTAAAAGAATCTTCGAGGGGTTTGCACCTGATTCCATGAGTCTCGCCACCCTGTAGGTTACTGTCCTTGTCTTTCCGCTTCCTGCACCGGCGATTACGAGGATAGGCCCCTCCCCTGCCATAACAGCTTTGTACTGCTCGGGATTAAGGCCATTGGCATAGTCAACACTAAATTCTGCGGTTTTCTTTACAGCCTTTATGGTATATTTTTTTACTTCCATTTAAAAACCTTATATTTTATTTTTTTCAGTATACCCATTCCATAGCGAATAAATCAACTGGAATTGCACTTCTACAATAGCTTCTAAGATTCAAGTATAGCTTTCCGTATCAGTGCAGAAATAAACCTCAGGGTAGTCATTCCCGCAAAAGCGGGAATCCAGACGCCGTCCCCCGATTTAATCGGGGGAACTATTACAGAGGAAGTGGATTCCCGATTAAAGACCTCCGCTTACAACATGCGGGGGCAAGCTTCGGGAATGACATTTATTTTCTGGATTCAGCATCCCCCGATTAAGGACTTCGAGGGCAGACAAGTGAGAGGCAGGATCTTCTTTCTTAGGAATGACGGAAAAAAGGCAAAAAATACAAAAGAGAGATGACTCTATAGACTTGTACTCACAGTCCGTCCAGTTTATCCTTCACTGACCTGGCCTTCTCTTTCATCACCGATGATCTGATGGTATCTCTCATCGGCCTTGACAAAGGCATTCACGACCTCGGGGTCGAACTGTTTCCCTTTATAAACTATTAGCTCCTTGATTGCCTTCTCATGCTTTGACGCAGAGCGGTATGCCCTTTTCGAAAGGATTGCATCATAGGTATCCGCAACAGCAATTATCCTTGCAAGAAAAGGAATGTTCTCTCCGATTAAACCATCGGGGTACCCTAACCCATCATAGTTTTCATGGTGATGGAGTATAGCCGGCAGTATTGACTCAAATTGTTTAAGGGGTTTTAGGATTTCAACTCCCTTTTGAGGATGACTCCTTACAATACGCATCTCATCCTCATTGAGTGATCCCTGTTTGCCTAAAATGAAATCACTTATTCCAATCTTACCGATATCGTGAAGCAGTGATGCCGTATTTAGATCTTCCCTCTCCTCTTCACTGAGCCCAAGGGCAACAGCAATCATCCTTGATTGCTGGCTAACCCTCCTGCTGTGTCCGTATGTCCCTATATCCTTCTTTTCCATTGCCTGTGCAAGGGTAGAGAGAACGGAAAAATATACGCCTTTAAGTTCCTCTGTCTTCTCGTTTATCTTCATCTCCAGTGTTGACAGCATCTCCTTTCTCTGCTTATTAAGTTCTCTTTTCTTATCCACATATTCTATGCTCTTTATTATATCTGTAACAAAGAATGGCTTTGTTATAAAATCCGATGCCCCTCTCTTCAGCGATTCAACTGCAAGATCTGTACTTCCGTTGGCAGTGATTATAACATAATAAAGTTCCGAATTTATCTCTGACATCTGATTCATAAGATCGAGGCCTCTGCGCTTTCCAAGAAACTGGTCTATGAAGACTATATCAAATCTGCTCTCGGATACGAGAGTGAGTGCGTCATCCGGATCAGAGACCGTTTTTATATAATAATTACTGTCTTCAAGCATCAAAGAAAAAGTCTCCCGGATTCTTTCTTCGTCATCTACAAAAAGGATGCGTACTAAATCAGACATTTCTTTTTCTCATTTCAAGAGATATTTCAATATGGTCTCTTTTAATTCATGGCCATTGACAGGTTTGGTGATATATCCGTTTGCCCCGAGGGAGAGGCCAAGGTCCCTGTCCCCTTCTTCTCCCTTTGTTGTGATGATAATAATAGGAATCTCTCTGTTCAATGAGCCCCGTATCATACTTATAAGCTGTGTACCATCCATTTCAGGCATCATGATATCTGTGAGCACAAGGTCAAAATCCTGTTTCTCGATCTTTCCGATAGCATCAACCCCGTTTACTGCCTCTGTGATAACGGAAGGGACAATCTTCTTTATAGTCATTGTGATAAGCATTCTCATCGTAGTCGAGTCATCAACTACAAGGATTCTTTTTTTATCCCCGTTGTTCATCAGTTTGTCCTGAGGGCGATGTTCATTATTATCTCACCGAATTCCGTAAAAAGAGGTATCTGAAATACCTCCATATCCGGTGTCTTTTTTTTAATATCATCCTTTGTAACAATAAGCGGTGGATCTACTCTGAAGTCATAACCGAGGTCGTTTATCACACTTATAGCATTCCCTGCAATCATGTTTGCGAGTTCAGCTATCGAGTCCATTCCGACAGGCATTAATGTCTCGAAAGAGCCATCTAACATGACATTGCATATCTTCATGGCGGTTTCTGTCTCCATATTCAGGATAATGCATCCGTCAGAATAACCTCCAAGTCTTATTAGAATAGCGAGGTCGCCGTCGATTTCATTGCCCCTTACAAGTGAAACCCTTCCCATAGATATATCCGATTGTATAACTGTATCAAGTACCTTCATTGTGGACAAAACAAAGGGCTCTATGTATTCGTACCTCATTCCTGACCTCCATTTTCTTCCTTAAATACAGATTTAATTACCATGCCGGCGTAAGACGGATTATATGGCTTGGTTATATAATGTTTTGCACCAAGGCATATCGCCTTCCATACCATCTCCTTATGTCCGATAGAGCTCACGATTATCACCTTTGCATTGCTGTCCTTTTCGATAATCCTTCTTAGTGTCTCAACTCCGTCAAGTTCAGGCATGGTAATATCAAGAAGCATGATGTCGGGAGCTAATTTAAAGTAGAGTTCAACCGCTTCCATACCGTTCCGTGCCTCGCCAATCACATTTCCGCCGATACCTGAAACTATCTTTGCAATGTTCTTCCTTGCAAACTCGGAGTCATCTGCGATAAGGCATTTAAATCCTTTGCCGGATAAATCATTGTACTGTCCCATGTTCAACCTCCTTTCCAATAAAATGTTCAATTAGAAATTCTCCCATCTTGTCGAGAGACATAACTCTTTTGATATGCCCTTTCTCTATAGCAGCCTTCGGCATACCAAAAACCACACAACTATCATTATCCTGGGCGATGGTCAACCCTCCTTTTACCATGATCTCACCAATTCCATCAGACCCATCTGTCCCCATGCCGGTCATTATCAGGGCTGTTGCGTTATCTCCGTATTCTGAAGCAACAGAATGGAAGAGTACATCCACCGATGGCCTGTGTCCATTTACAGGAGGGGAATTGCTGAGAACAGCAATAGTGCCAAGTGGTAGTTTTTTAATCTTCAAATGTCTGTCCCCAGGAGAAATCAATGCCCTGCCTCCCAGAACAAGATCTCCGTCCCTTGCTTCCTTGACCTCTATCTCGCAGGATTCATTAAGTCTCATCGCAAACATCTCGGTAAATCCTGCAGGCATATGCTGGACTATGAGTATCCCGGCAGGAAAGTCCTTTGGTATCTGAGGGAGTAGATAGCTCAGGGCATTCGGCCCTCCTGTTGATACACCTATAGCAAGTAACTGAGAAGCCGGCTCTTTAGTTAAAGGAATCCTTTTTTCTTTTTGAAGAATAAAGGGCTGAACCTTCTTAACCTTCAACCTTGAATGTGGGTTCTCGTAAGCAGACCTCACTTTTTCTAAAAGCTCATTACTGATCTCATGGATATGAACTGATATCGCATCAAGAGGCTTTGTTACAAAGTCAAAGGCCCCTATCTCGAGAGCCTGAAAGGTCAGCTCTGCACCTTTCTTTGTAAGGGAGCTGACAATGATGGTCGGTATCCCGAAGTCAGCCACAATATGCCTGAGTGCCTCTATACCGTCCATCCTCGGCATACTTACATCGAGTGTTATTACATCCGGCCTTAAATCCCCTATCTTTTTTAATGCAAATATTCCATCCATCGCAGTCCCTACGATCTCTATCTCCGGGTCAGAATTCAGTATCTGGGGTATCATCTTCCTCATGAGTGCTGAATCGTCAACTACGAGAACCTTTATCTTTTTCACCATCTAAATACCTCTATAACATACCCCCGCCCCCTCTTAATAGAGGGGAGTTATAAGGCTTCCCCTCTAAAAAGAGGGGATTAAGGGGTGTGTATTTTCATGTTTCTTTGTGCCGAGTTGACGGCATGAGCGTTTCATTTTGAACTTTGAATTTTGCTTTTTCATCCTCTATTGCCTTCTTGAATATAGCAGGTGCATCGAGGATAAGGACAACCCTTCCATCACCGAGAATAGATGCGCCAGCCATAAGTCCTGACCGTCCATAGTCCTCATCGAGTGCCTTTATAACGAGTTCCTGCTGTCCAAAGAGGCGATCGATCAGGACCCCAATCCTTTTCTCCCCTATCCCTAATATTAAAACGAACCGTTTCCTGTTCCTTCCCCCGTCAATTCTGAACAACTCCCTGAGATGGATTATTGAGATTATCTTATCTCTGAACAAAAGAACATCTTTCCCATCAACGGTTGTCAGATCTTCCGACATAATCCTCGCAACCTCTGAAACAGCAGAGATGGGAATAGCATAAAGCCTCTCTCCAATATCAAAGAGAAGGGCCTTTATTATAGCTAGGGTCAGGGGAAGCCTTAATATGAATCTTGTCCCCTTGCCCGGTATTGATTCCACCTCTATTATGCCTTTCATGCTCTCAACTGCAGATTTAACCGCATCCATACCAATCCCCCTTCCGGATGTCTCGGTTACTGTCTCTGATATGCTCAGACCTGAAAGGAAGATGAGATTTATGGCATCGCCTTCAGAAAGCCTCCGTGCGTCTCCTTCGCTTAGAAAACCTCTCTCTACGGCCTTTTTCTTGAGGCCATCAATATCTATTCCCTTTCCATCATCGGAGACCTCCACAATAATCTGCCCTGATTCATGATAGGCCTTAAGGGCAATAACACCCTCTTCATTTTTTCCTGTTGATCTTCTTCTGGCCGGATTTTCAATCCCATGGTCGATGGAGTTCCTGATTATATGTGACAGAGGCTCTCCTATAAAGTCAATTATCCCCTTGTCGAGCTCTGTCTCCTTCCCGTGTATCTCGAGCCTCACAAGTTTCCCCTTTTCTGACGAGAGTTCCCTCACCATCTTCGGAAACCTCCTGAAGACATGGCTAATCGGCACCATACGCATCTTCATTATCCCCTTCTGGATATCAGTTACTGTCCTCTCCATATACGAATTTGCCGCAAAAAGTCTTGTTGATGCATCCTGTATCAGAACTCCATCCTCTAAATCCTTTGCAACCTGCTCTACCATAGAGCGGCCAATTATTAGCTCTCCTGCAAGGTTCATCATTTCGTCTACCTTCGAGGCATCTACCCTGAGGGTCTCATTTTTAATCACTCCTTGTCCCGCTCTTTCAAATCCCCTTTCCCCCCACGATTGATAACTTCGAGGGCTGGCCCCTTTTTCTAAATCCCCCTCTTCTCCCCCTTTATTAAAGGGGGATGTAGGGGGATTATCTTTGATATCTATTTCAGATGTAATCCCTGTTATAAACGCATCCCTCTTTATCTCTTCCTGGGTGAGTTTACTGCTGAATAGAAGTGTCATTTTCTCTGTTTCATCGATCTCACTACTTTCGATGTCTGGTATTGAGTAAATTATCTGGCCCATGCCATTCAACCTCTGCGATACCATTAATTGAGCAATACCCTTTTCCCCGCACATCGGATGGAAGGATATCTCTATTTCATAAATATTAAGACCTCCCTTCAGGGCGTCCTGTATCTGGAGCTGCTGGTATTCAGTAAATGGTGCACCCCTCACCTCAATCCTCTCCCCTGAGGGGAGAGGTATGGGTGAGGGGGAAATGAACAGGTCAATCCTCTCAATAATCCCCTTTATATCACCGCCATCCTTGCCGGATTCGCTCCCGAGTAATAGTCCATTAATAGTGTCAACACAACTTAAAAGCAGGTCTATTGACTTATGGTCTGCATGATCCGTGCCGCCCATAATAGATGATAGCAGGTCTTCAACCCTGTGGCAGAGTGTTCCGACTGAAGTAAGTCCGAAGGAATTGGAATCCCCCTTGAGTGTATGAACATATCTCTTAATTGATTTCAGTGCATTCTCATCTTCAGGGGTGTTATCGAGTCTTAGTATTTCGTCCTGGAGATCTTCGATAATCTCATATGCCTGCGTATAGAAGACCCTTCTAAGTTCTTCGAATTCTTCGTTACTCAGGTGTTCGAAATTATTAATCATATCTAATGTCCTGCATTATTGTGTCTTGAAAAATACTTCTTTATCTCGTCTTTTAGCTGGTTGATCTCAAAAGGTTTCGCAAGACACCTTATCGCCCCTGCCTTTACAGCCTCTGCAATCTCTCCGCTTCCCGCGTTTCCTGAATATGTTATTGCCGGGACATCAGGGTTAAGTTTTTTAATAATCCTCAGTGCATTTATGCCATCGAGGTTTGGCATCTTTATATCAAGTACTACAAAGTCATATTTTCCATCAATATATTTCATTACCGCCTCGACCCCATCACCAACAAGGTCAACGGCATATCCATCCCCTTCCAGCTCGCTTTTAAGCAGATAGCCGAAGTTTTTATCATCCTCTGCAATAAGGATATTCATATCTCCTCCAATTGTTCGTCATTCCTGCAGA
>CAKKRL010000098.1 GCA_919902655.1 Thermodesulfovibrionia bacterium | reverse complement strand
GTTACGGCCTTGTTCGTCCTGTCTGAATCGTTATAATTCCCTATTATATTCGGATTAAATTCCGGTCTCACGCCCATTGCAAGGATCTCTCCTGTCTTCGGATTCATTACTATGGCAATGGCGCCCTTTGCCTTCCACTTTACCATTCCTCTGTCGAGTTCTTTTTCGGTGATATACTGGACAACTTCGTCAATTGTAAGATAAAGGTTCCTGCCTGGAGAAGGAGGTTTATAACTATTGTTTGAAGGGTATATCTCCCTTCCCATAGCATCCCTCCCGAGGATCAGCAATCCTTCTTCTCCCTTCATATCCTCCTCATATGCTAACTCAAGACCGCCCAATCCCTTATTGTCCATTCCAACAAAACCGAGGAGATGTGAAGCAAGGTTTTTCTTCGGATAAAATCTTTTCCCCTCCTTACGAAATCCTATCTCCCTTGTGCTGATACTCAGGGCCTTAATCTTTCTTACCCTCTCCGGGTCGAGTTTCCTGTCAAGCCATATGAAGTTCTTATCACTTCCTAATCTTTTCTCGATAGAGTGGTGACTCATACCCAGAATGGTTGAAAGTTTGGCAGCAACAAAATCAGGGTCTTCTATTTCTGACGGCACACCATAGAGGGAGTCCAGTTCAACACTTACAGCAAGTTCCCTTCCCATCCTGTCATAGATTGTTCCCCTGAGCGGTTCGATGTGTATGGTCTTCTGATGCTGCCTTTCAGCCCTTTTCATATACTGGTTATGCTGTACAATCATGATGAGAAAGACCCTCAATGTAATTACAAAGAAACCAATTGCTATAAAGAGAGAAACGAGAAGAATTCTCTTTCTGATCCCTATTTCTATGCCCTTTTTCAACTTTTAGGCCTCTGTGGTCCTTTTGCAAGAAGTGGCCTGAGGTTTTTGCTTTCAGGTTTTTTTACAACAAAGATATTCTTCCTGTCAGGGGCCTTGAACCCAAGGCGGTTCGTAGCGATCTTTTCGATCCTGTCCAGCGAGGTAAGGCTCGAAACCTCAAGAAGAAGACCCTTATTCTCCTTTAAAAGTTCCTTCTTTGTAGATTCCATTCTCTCCATCTGATAACCGAGCCTGAGAACCTGCGTCCTTTGCCATACAACGAGAAGGAAACTCATAATGACAAGGATAAACAGAACCAGCTTAACAAGGACAGGATGCAGATTTAGTTTTCTCTTTATTCTGCTACTCATTTTATTCTTTTTAAACTCCTAACTCTAAACTCATAACTCCGAACTCTATCTATAATGCCTCGGCCACCCTCAGTTTCGCACTCCTCGCCCTCGGGTTCTTTTTCACTTCATCAATACCCGGGGTAATCGGTTTCTTTGTTAATACCCTGAGACCTTCGATCTGTCTGAAACAGTCCTTGACGATCCTGTCCTCTAATGAATGAAAGGATATGATGCAGAACCTCCCTCCTCTCCTCAGAACACGAGAGCCTTCTATTAATGCCTTATGGAGGGAATTAAGCTCATCGTTCACAAAAATCCTTAACGCCTGAAATGTCTTCGTTGCAGGATGAATCCTCCTGTGCCTCCCTGGATATGCCCCTGTTATCACCTGTGCAAGCTCCCTCGGGCTCTTTACAGGCCTTGCCCTGACGATCGCCCTTGCTATCCTTTTAGCCCTTTTCTCCTCACCGTATTTCCATATTATCTCGGACAGTTTATTCTCAGGGAATTTATTAACCATATCCGATGCAGTAGGTTTCCCGGACATATCCATCCTCATATCTAAAGGGCCCGTATCATTAAAACTGAAACCCCTTCCGCTCTCAAGCAGAAGGGTTGAAATACCCAGATCGAGAAGTATTCCGTCCACCCTATCAATTCCAATTCCCATGAGTATATCCTTCATGTCTGAATAATTACCCTTTATCAGTGTCAATCCATCTCTTAAATCCCTGAGATTATCTGCAGCTACCTCAAGGGCCTTATCGTCAAAATCAATTCCTATCAGCCTCCCTCGAGGCTGTATCCTTTTAAGTATTTCAATCGCGTGGCCTCCGCCACCTATGGTCCCATCAATAAAAACCTTTCCGGGAGAAGGATTGAGGTTCTCTATTACCTCTTTAAGTAAAACCGGGATGTGGCCATTCTTCCCTATCTCCTCCGGCATTAAATCCCTAACCCTGCAAGAACCTCTCTTACCCTGTCTTTATCTTCAAGCATCATTGCCTTTTCCCATTCCTTCCTGTCCCAGATTTCTATCCAATTCCCGAGACCCGCAAGACAGACCTCTTTATTCAGACCTGCATGGTTTCTGAGTGTCGGTGGTATAAGTATTCGGCCCTGCCTGTCAAGCTCGCCCTCCATGGCGGCAGAGATAAAATATCTCTGAAATATTTTCACCTCCTTTTTCATAGGCAGGGCCTTAACCTTTTCTATAATCATCTCCCATTCATCAGGAGGATAGGCAACAATACACTTATCAAAGTCATTAGTTAAGATAAGCTTATTCTCATATCTTTCAGCGATTATCTCGCGGAATTTGGCAGGTATACTTACTCTACCCTTTGTATCTATGTTATGGACGAATCTACCCTGAAACATTTACCACCCTTTCCCACTTTTTCCCACTTATCCGCAGTATATCAAACTTTTTCGCTTTGTCAAGAAAAAAATGAGGAAAAATGGACACTTTACAGGATTCTTGTATTTAAATACAATATAAGGTGTATTAAGCTTTGATTAGACCAATATATGGCAATATAACCTGAGGATATCTATTTTATTTAATACCGTAAAAACCTGTTGAACTTTTAATCGGGATAGGTTAATTTACTTGTAATGAAAAAGTTTCATTTCATCTTATTTTTGTATACACTTTTGATTTTAGGTAGTTGTGCCCAATTACGTCCTGCAAAAGTAGAACAACCTTTATTTGTAATTGAGACTGCAGTGAACGTCTCTCCTGTAACAAAAGAGAATGAACAGTCTCTTAGATCACTAAGGCATATCGCAGTTGCCCCTTTTGTAGAAAAGAAATCTGCATCAAGGGAATGGGCAGAAGAGGCAGTAAAACTTCTGGGAAGAAAGAGAGTTTCTATCGAAGGCCCTGATACAGTAATGCTCTTCCTCGCAAGGACAAACAGGTCTGCAGATGACCTCACAAATGATGAACGATTAAAACTTGCTCAGAGAATTGGAAAGGCGCTAAAGACTGACAGTATTATCATAGGGACTATTTCCCCTTTAAATATGGAGGATAACCGGAGGGTCACAACAGAACTCATCCAGACATCAACCGGTAAAATCTTATGGTGGCAGGCAATAGATATCGCAGTTAAAAAGGGCATATGGGAACCATCAAGGGAAGAAATAATAAGAAGGGTTGTTCCTGAACTTCTGGGCAGGCTGCCTGAATTGATCGGAACTTCAGAGAAGATAGAAAAACCAGAGAAGATTGAAAGACCTGAGCCAAAAAAGCCTGCTATTGAAATAAGTCCAATGTGAGATATGGATTATTCGCAAGCGGAGGTAGATGTTGAGTAAGGTATTAAAGAAATGTCCCAAATGCGGTGAAGAGTACGAAGTCGGTCTCAATCTCTGCAGAAGATGTGAATCTGTTCTCGATGCAGTAGAGGTAGATGGTCCGGCCACACCTCCAAAGACACCCCAGGAAGAAATAGAACTTCCTGACAAAGATACCTTTGAGAAGGAGGTAATAAAGAAGAAAGAGGAGGTGAAGGAGATAAGGGAAGAGATTCAGCGCTCCCTCGTCAAGGCTGTTATTAAAGAACTCCTCCTTATTAAAGATGAGAAAAAACGTTATGAAAAACTCCTCCAGAATCTCGAAGAAAAGAAAGGTAATATCCCGAAGGAGGTCTACAGTGAATCGAAGACCAATTATGAAAACAGCCTTATGGCGATTGCAAAACGTTTTAAAGAGCTCAGGGGGACTTATACAGGCCTTAAGGAAAGGATCGGTGCAGAGATCCAGAACCTGGAAAAAGAACTTGTTCACCTCAAAGGAAAACTATATGAACTCAAGAAGATGTCTGAGACAGGCCTGATACTGAAGAAGGATCAAAGGGTCAAGGAGAAAAGGCTGAGAGACGAAATAACAGCAAAGGAGAATGAACTTAGAGAAAAAAGAAGGCTTCAGAATATACTCTCACTCAAGGAAAAACCGGAAGGGTTGAACCTGAAGACCTTAGCAGTCCTTGTAACAGGTATTTTATTGATCATATCTGTTATGTATCTAATTATAAAAATCCCTCTTAAAAAACCAGAACCCGCGCCTTTGCAGGTAGTCTTACCTCCGAAACAAGAGGTTGATCTTGAAGGGGTCAGGGAACTCCTCGAGAAGATCAAGAGGGCAAACCTTGAGAAGGATATCGAACTCTTTGAGTCCTGCTATTCCCCTGATTACGAAGAACTAAATAAAAGGATTGAGAAGGCCTTAACCCTCTGGGAGAATTTTGACTTTATACATCTTGAATATATCCTGAAGGATAATATAATAAAAGAAAGGGAAGGGACAATAAGGGTAAGCTGGGATATAAAGGTACGTTCAAGGGATAAAGGCGAGATTAAGGAGATGAAGGACGATCTCACCGTATTTATAATAAAGAATGAAAACTCATGGAAGATAAGGCGGGTTATAAAGGAGAAGACATGAAAGGAGAAGTCGATGGCACATAGAGCGGTAGCACTTTTCTCAGGCGGACTTGACAGCACCATCGCCATCCTTGTTATGCTGAAACAGAAGATAGAGGTGACCGCAATCACCTTTCTAACCCATTTCGGCTGTGATATATCAGACAGGTCCTCGTGTTCTAAAGACCCGTTCCCGATCGCAGGCAGGTTCGGATTCGATCTCAAGCTTTTCCACCTCGGAGAAAGATTTGTAGAGATCGTCAAGAACCCAAATTACGGACACGGCAGGAACATGAACCCCTGCATTGATTGCAGGGTTCTAATGCTCAGAGAGGCTAAGACATTAATGGAGATGATAGGAGCAGATTTTGTGATTACCGGAGAGGTTCTTGGCCAGAGGCCAATGTCCCAGAAGAAAAATACACTTGATCTGATAGCTAAGGAAACTGGATTGAAGGGATTACTACTCAGGCCCCTGTCTGCAAAGCTTCTCCCCATAACGATCCCGGAAACAAAAGGAATAGTTGACAGAGAAAAGTTACTCTCAATAAGCGGCAGGTCAAGGAAGATTCAGACAACACTCGCACATGAATTCGGCCTCACCGATTTTCCAACACCTTCATCCGGATGCCTCCTGACAGATCCCATATATTCAAGACGACTCAAGGACCTGTTGAAGTACACCCCTGATCCTGACTTTAATGACCTGAATCTCCTGAAGATCGGCAGGCATTTCAGGCCATCAGAGGGATGCAAGATCATTGTCGGCAGGAATAAAGAAGAAAACCTCAGGCTAAGTAAGATGAAGGGTAAGAACGATATCCTCATGGATGTCAGAGGGACAGGCAGCCCCCTCGTCCTTCTTAAAGGTGAGGATTCCAGAAGGTTCATCGACCTCAGTGCATCGCTCTGTGCAAGATATTCCGACCTAAAAATTAATCCCGAGGTGTCTGTCACCCTCATGGATGGTGATGATGAAACGGTGATAAAGATAATGCCCGCCGATCAGGATACAATCGAAAAATACAGGATAAACTAATCTGGAGGCATTATGGAAGACAAACTTAAAAACTTCTATGAACTTTTTACAAGAAGGAAGTCTGTACGGGATTTCAGTGAAAGGGATATAGACAACGAAACCCTCGATCGCATCCTTGAGATAGGACGAAGGGCACCGAGTGCAGCAAACTGCCAGCCCTGGCATTTTATTGTCCTGCGGAAAAACAGGGAAGATTTTGATGACTTAATCAAAAAGAACTTCTCGAAAGCACCTGTCATCATTGTAGGATGTGCTGAGAAAGAGAAGGCCTGGATAAGGAAAGCCGATAATATGAACTATGCCTGGGTCGATGTAGCTATAGCCCTCACCGAGATGGTTTCTGCAGCAACAGCAGAAGGTATTGGGACATGCTGGATCGCTGCCTTCGACCCCGAGAAAGTAAAGACTGTCCTAAGGATACCTCCGAGGATAGATGTAGTGGCAGCTATCGCCATGGGCTACCCCAGCGAACCACTTACGAGGGAAGAAAAAAGGAGAAAAGACCTGAAGGAAATTGTTCACTACAGTGCCTGGTAAAAACCATGATTAAACTCTTGTGCAGTCAGGAGTTTCCTCCTGACTGCATTTTTCCCCAATTGGCAGGAGGTAACTCCTGCCAGCACTCAAAATCACTTAAAAAGAAATGCTTGTTTTACTCCAAGTAGACTTGACAGAACCCATCTTTAATAATAGAATTTAAACATTCGTAGAATAAGTATAAACAAACAGAATGACCAAGAAATTAAAAGTAATTATTGTTATCTTTGTTTTATATATTGTTGTAATTGGATTATTGCCTGTGCAGATCGGAGAAGCTTTTTTCTATTTTTTATTTTCAGGAATAGTCTTTTCTCCATTATGGGTAATAATCATAATTCTAATGCTCGCATTTAAAGTAAACACAGGATATTATAAGCATTTCTTTTTGTTAAAGCGTATATTATTTTTCACCATTTTACTCTATTTATGGGGTGCTGTAGGCGATACTCTATGGTTTACACTTATCACTGATAAGCTATACATTAGAGCAGATCCTACTACAAACTATATCCCTATAGTACCATTTGGGTGGTGGGCGATTGATGAAATGTGTGGTGGCCGCTTAGTAGATGGCATTTCCATCTGGCATTTAAGAGGTCTTTGGCTAATCTGGTCTATCGTTATTTGGTTCATTGCAATTATTACATATCGTCTGATTTTAATGTCGAAACCCTTATACCTCAAAATGATGCCTCCATATAAACAAGAATAATTTTTATGCCATTTAGTGCCGTCAGGAGTTTCCTACAAACGATTCCCTACCAAATACTATCTACTTGAGTTGCTGACGTTCTAATTAACAAGTAATCTCTTGCACTTGAATAAAACCAATCCTCTGGTTTTAAAACCAATCCTTTCCTGACAGGATTCTCATGGATATAGTTTATCTTAGTCTTTATTGTTTTCAAATTGGTTAAAACTAAATCATCAAAGCGACTTTGCCATAGTTTAAATACTTGACCTCTCATGCCCTGAGCATTTATCCTGAGCATAGCCAGATGTCCTATTTCCTCTTGCTGTTCTAAAAGCTTTCTAATCTGTACAGAAGTATACTTCTTAAAATCTCTCATAAAATCTGAAACTGCGGTTTTCTGGTCAGGCCATAAAACGAGATGAATATGATTAGGCATGAGACAATACGCAAGTAATCGACAGGAGAATTTTTTTCTGCAAAAAGTCAAACTCTTGCAGAGAACATCAAAGTGTGAATTATTTTTAAAAATATTTACTCGATTAACCGTAGTTGTTGTTAAAAAATATGGATAGCCAGAATAATTCCATCTATTCCTAAGTCCCATAATTGATTTTACTCTCATATGGCAGGAGGTAACTCCTACCAGTACTAAGATTAAGTGATTAAATGGAAAAAGGCAGGTAGCCAATTCTGTATCATTTCAGAATTCCTACCTGCCTTTCATTTTATAAAATACTTCGCTCTATAACCTGAACTAGCTCAGATGTCTGTTGACCAGCTTGGTCATCTCAAACATTGATACGGTCTTCTTACCTCCGAATACTGGCAGGAGATTAGAATCAGCGTTGATATTTCTCCTATTCACAGAATCCTGCAGCCTGTTCTTCTTTATATACTGCCACAGTCTCTTTGTTACCTCTGTCCTCGGAAGGGGCTTGATTCCGACTATCTTTGCCAGGGCGTCGCTTATCCTCATTGGCTTCATGAAAGCCGGATTTGGTTTCCTCTTAGCCTTTGCCTTCTTCTTTACAACCTTCTTCTTCGCTACCTTCTTTACTGCCTTTTTCTTTGCTGGCTTTTTCTTTACTGCTTTTTTCTCTGCCATTTTCACCTCCTTTATGTTTTTAGCATCTAAATGATGCCTTTTGTTATTTATTAGACTGGGAAAATCCTATCAGAGTTTTATCATCTTGTCAATAGGTTTTCTTAAAAAAATACATTTACCATCTCTTTATGGATTTTCCCCGTCTTGACTCTATGGTAACCCTTAAGGCTATATTTTTGAAATTCTCCATCTTTTTTATCCCTGTTATGACCTACCTTCCCCAGGAGTTCCATTAATTTTGCCTCTATCTGTTGTTGCCCCGTTTTGCTGTCAAGCGGGCTTCGGACACCAAGTATATTTTTCTTCGCCACATGGGTATAAATCATAGCGGTAAGGAGATGTTTGTGGCCCAGCAATTCATATCTCAATTCAAATCAAAATCCAGCGGACTTCTTGCCTCTTTTAAGGTTCTGCTCGGTACGCAATGCGTGTAAATCATTGTCGTCCTCACATCGCTGTGGCCAAGCAGTTCCTGAATGGTGCGTATATCGTAATTAGCCTGCAGCAGGTGCGTGGTAAAGCTGTATCTCGGCAGACAGTTCTGCATATGCCTTCTTCCATTCATCCCCTATCTTTCCCTCGCCCCTCATGGGGAGAGGGTTGAGGGTGAGGGTTTGAGGGGACTGTCCCAGATTTACCGGCGAAGTGAAACGGAGCGGTAGAATCGGGACTGTCCCCGGACTTCAAATAGGGTTGTTTATATTTATGACAGTAATCAAGATAGTATCGCAGCCATTTCTTATAATGATTATGAAATGAAACAGGAACAGTTTTTCTGGTCAAAATAGCCCCATATTTTGACCAGAATTCATTTGGGATATTAATCATTCAAAAATATCCTCTTTTCTGTCTATCGTGCTAAAAAGTAATGTTAGTCAGAAATAATATAGGCAGTTTTATGATTTTTGTCA
>CAKKRL010000097.1 GCA_919902655.1 Thermodesulfovibrionia bacterium | reverse complement strand
ATATATTACTGCTTGTCGTTTTCTCTGCAATGAGTTTTATGTCGATAAGATATTTGATATTTTATATGTGTGTTTCTGCGCCAATACTTGCAGGATTGATTTTGAATTTAAAAGATGAAAGAATATTTGAAAAAATTAGCGGATATCTAAATCAAAGGGAAATAATCTTAAATTCAATAGCCTGTATCGCTGGGATATATCTTATCTTCAATACAATACCCTTTTTAGCTAAGTATGAATTCAAGGAGGATACCCGTTTTGCATTTCCGAAGGATGCTGCTGACTTCCTGAATAAACATGAGATTAAGGGAAATATCTTCAATGAGTATGGCTTCGGCGGATATCTGATATGGAGGCTTTATCCGGAGAAAAGGGTATTTATTGATGGGAGGACGTTAGAGCCAGAATTTATGAATGAATACAGAACTATAGCCTCTGCAGACAGCGGAATGCAGAAATCATGGGAAGAGATTATCGGGAAATATAATATATCGTATATTGTTATGCCACCACTCTACCCAACCGGAGAAATATATCCTATTGTTGAAAGATTGATTGAGAATGATGACTGGGCACTTGTCTATAATGACCATCTATCTCTAATCTTTGTTAAGAAAAATTCCCAAAATGATTCGTTTATCAAGACTTTCATTAAAGATAAAAAGGAGAGTTATAACACGATAATCATCCAGGCATCGGCAAGGGCGAAGATAAAAGGAGTAAATCCTTATTACCTCATAGCCCTCGGTAAGGTATTTTATAAAATGGGAAGGATGGATGATGCCAGAAAGGCCTTTTTGATAGCCTATGAGAGGGATCCGAAAAACCCTATTATTAATGAGTGGCTAAAAAAATTCTGAGAAGGTCTATTTTCAACTCACCTGTAGCTTATCTAATTTCCTTACGCTCGAATATATTGATATGTAAGTTATAAAAAGATTCATAAGAAATATAATAGATATAATCCCGCCGATTAGATACCATCCCTTTGCAGAAAATGCAGGCTTGGTCGCATCCTTTAGAAAATATAAAAATAAAGGTATTATCTCAAGGGCAAGTGTGAAGAATATAAGAAAGACAGATAAAATCATATAAATTGTACTTCCAGATCGTTCGTTTTCGTTAGATCCTTCATTGATTTTATATCTTAAATCAGAAATCCCGAAGAATAAAGCCATGCTTACAAGTGAAAGACAAAGTATAGATGTAGAGAATATCTTTAATAGGAAAACCCCCTTTTCAATACCTATAAGATATGACGAGAACACTGTTAATGTCTGCCCGACAATAAATACAGGGGTAAAGAAAAAGAGATATTTTGTGAGGATATATCTCTTTATTCTAAAAGGTGAAGTTTTTATAAGCCATAGAGAGTTCCCTTCAGAGACGATTGCTGGATAGACAACCCTCGAGCATATTGATGTGATTATGACCAATATCAGGCCAAGGTTAAAGAATGAAACGATGTATCTGAGCTGTCTTGAAAAATATTCCCAGTTAAGTGGAAGTGCAGAGATGCTGAAAAGATAAATAACTATTATTGAAAACAGTATAAGCATCTGGTGGATATTTGTTATATCCCTTATCTGGTAGAGGAGGTCTTTTCCTGCAAGGACTATGCTTTTCCTGTTGAATATAGATGAAAGTCGAAGAACAGTTTTCATGACAGTTATTCCTTTTAAAAGGTTAAACAGGCTGCAGGAAAAATGTCTTTTCCCCTGTAAGATTATACCCCCTTTCTGTCGCAGACCCGACTCAGAGAGGAGTAGTCCCCAGCCCCTGTAATGATACCTATGGAAGATTATCTGTGAGAGTATTGTTGTTATATAAGATGTAAGTATAAGGAGGGAGATGAAAATGATGGAATAGATGTTAAATGATTTACCAAGAAAGTTAAAAATAGATTCGCTGAACCACCTATTGGGCAGAAGTATAAAATTTGGAGTTCTTATTTCACTTAAAAAGAGTGTAAGGTTTGCAAATAATTCCGGATTCACAAACCTTTCAGGCCTGAATAACCTGAGAAGTGCGGCGATAACAACTACTGAAATAACCCCTGCAGAGAGCATGAAGTTCCTCAATCTCCTTATATGGAAGATGCCTGAAATGAGTATGGCAATGCAGACGCCAATATTTACAGGGATTGCCGAGAAAAAAATAAAAAGAAGGAATGAGTAAAAATAGTAAAGGATGTTAGTGTTAAAGAGAAGTCCGGAGGATATGAGTAATGGTATGCCGAATATCAGGAGCATCCACGATGCCTTAAGGTGTGTCTCAAAAAGTCTCGAAAAGAAGAGGGATGTCCTGTTTACAGGAGATGTAAGAAGTATCTCAAGTTCTTTTGACTGATAAAATGTATTTAATGATATGATAAGGCCGTTTATTATCTGGATGAGGAAGATGATAATGAAGATTAACGCATATCCCTTATTAAGAAGGACATTAAAGACATCAGCAGAGATATTCTGTAATTTAAGCATGCCGATATTTAAAAGCCTGGTCAGAAGAAATATAAATAATAGGCTTGAAATTGCATAAAGTGATGCCTTTTTATAGAAAGAGCTATGGAAACGAATCATATCGTTTTTTATGGACCAGAAAACAGGGGAAAGAAGAATAAGAAGATCTTTCATAGATGATGCCACTTATTTATTAGGTTCTTCCGGCTTTCCTGAGGATTTCCCCTCTTTGGAAAAGAGGGGTTATGGGAGATTTTATAAATCATAAATTCTCCCATATCTTCTCAATTACACCTTCTATGTTCTCAAAGACTTCTCTGTCAGAAAACTTCAAAACTCGTAATCCTATGCTCCTCATGAAGTCATCTCTAAGACGGTCTTTTATCATTCCGTCTTCTGTGTAATGCTGCCCCCCATCAAGTTCTAAAACCAGATTAGCCTTTGGGCAGTAGAAATCTACGATAAAATTCCCTATGGGTTTTTGTCTGTAAAATTGATACCCTTTCAGTTGTTTGACTCTGATTATTGACCACAGTGCTCTTTCTGCATCTGTTATCTCTTTTCTGAGTCGTCTAGAATATTCCTTCAGTGTTTTGTTATAACTGAGCATGTCTTTAAAATCCCCCCTCACCCCCCTTTGCCAAAGGGGGTATCCACACGATTCCCAGAAGAGTTATTTCTCATAATCCGAAGTAAGCCGCAGAAATATATCTTCAAGGTCTTTATCGGTAGATTTTGCATAATGTTTAAGGTCCTCGTTAGTCCCTTCGGCGACAACAGAGCCTTTATTGATAATTGCGATCTTATTGCAGATCTGTTCTGCAATTGCTATTATATGAGTTGATAATAGTATCGTTGTCCCATTATTCCGTAATCTGAAAAGTGTATCCTTTAATATCCTTACTCCCTTGGGGTCAAGCCCATTATGTGGTTCGTCAAGTATTATAACCTTTGGGTTTCTCATAAATGATGAAGTAAGCAAAAGCCTCTGTTTCATCCCCATAGAGAAGTTGCCTATTATCTCATCCTTCCACTCTGAAAGGCCAAAAATATCTAAATAATCTGTGGCATTCCTTGTAAAAACCTCATTATCGAGATTATAAATGCCGCTTATAAATGTAAGATACTCCCAGGCAGTGAGTTTCTCAAAGATATAGCCCTTCTCAGGGATATAGGCAAGAATACTTTTTGCGTTAATAGGATCCTGGCTGATATCAAATCCACCGATCTTTATAGCTCCTGAATCAGGATTGATTAAACCTACCATCATCTTTATTGCAGTGGACTTTCCTGCACCATTAGGGCCAAGGAGTCCGTATATTTCAGACTGATCAACCCTTAATGACAGGCTATTAACAGCTAATAGATCTCCATATCTCTTTGTGCAATCCTGAATATCTATCATAAAGCCTCCTCAAGAATCTCTATTTTAATACCCTCTAAGTCCTTGACGATTGATGTAATATCTTCAAGGGTACCCTCCTTTAGCGGGATATGGGTTACATCAGCAGGGAACTGAAAAAATGTCGGGTCAACAGGTATCCAATTTTCAAACCATACCTCAGGCCATGTATGGAAATAAAAATATCCATTTCTGTATACAAGCCCTCCAATAAGGCGGGTTGGCAAACCGGCTGCACGAGAATAGGATGCGAACAAGACTGTCCTTTCCAGATAATCACCTGAGAGTGATTTAAGAATGTTAACAGAATCCGAAAGAAAAAACATTGGGGCAGTTCTTATTATGCCGTATAGATATCCATTAAGATAGTTAGTGAATAAAAACGGATCATATTTGTTCAACCTTGCGTATATCTTACCTGTATCCTCAAGCGGCTTATAATCGCTATTAACCCAGGAATCGGGTACAAGGTATATTTTAAAATTGTCCCCTGCATAAGGCAGGGAATATGTCGTTTTCTTTAGTTCTTCAGTATCTTCCTTTTGTATGGTGAGAATATTGTTATAGAGATTAACAGAACTATTGTTGTAAAGTTGGGGGTCTAATCCATAACCTTTTATCTTTATCTTCAGGAGTTTTAATTTCTCAGTATTAGAAAGCAACTGATCTGACTTAAGAACTGGAAGGGCTGTATAATCAAAAAGAATTTTATCATCAGGGTCAATTGCAAATTTTTCAATCTGTAAGTAAAAGGTAAGCCCTGATGGGTGTTCTTCTTTTATCACTATACCTTTCTCGTTCATCCAGTAAATTGATTTCCCTGCCCTGATCTTATATAAACTAAGGACATTTATACTAACTTTTATAGGCCTTATCTCTTCAAGGACGACTCTGACTTCATCGAATGAGAAGGTAATGAGGTTGAGCATCGGTATCTGAAAAACAGAGCCAGGAGAAGGACTTTTCTGTCCGAAGGATCCTACGGAATGGATGGCAGGAATCAAAGTTATTGGAAGATAAAAATCTTTACCTTTTCTCGATATCTTATGAGTTTTTCTTTTTTCACCAGACTCGAGGAAAAAGATTATATTTTCTATATCCGCTTCACCGGTTACTTTAATGCCCTTTTCATCTTTGAAATTAGAGGTATACTCAAAGGATTTTATTGAATAAGATAGATCGCAAAGAGACTTTAACCTTTCAATGAGTACCGTATCTTCCCCATCCTTCTTAACCCTCATCTCCAGTTCGTGTTTTATTATGATTTCGTTGCCTGCCCTTTCAAAGGATGACACGGCGAAACCAATCTTTTTTGTACCTGCATAGATGTCGTACCAGTAAGTCTCTTTTGCGAAAGAAGCCTTTAATGCCTCTGGTTTTTCAAAAGTTGTACCTGCATAATCTTTATATAATAAAAAGGATAACAAAGATGTCCATGTAAAAAATATCAATAAATTCACGACCTTAAAAGTCTTTGGCATGTGTTTATTATATTATTTTTAAATCTTATTTTCAAGGGGAAATAATAATTGTCCGAAGGATCCTGTGGACAACTTACAGGAAATAAAGGTAAAATAGTGTAATTCTATGAAGATAGAGTTTTACAGACATAATATAAAGACCGAGGATATAAAAAGGGTGAGGGGTGTTTTAAAATCAATATTCCTCACCACTGGGGATGTGGTTTCAGAGTTTGAGGAAAAATTTTCAGCATATCTCAGTATGAAATATGCCATAGGGATGACGAGCTGCACAGGTGCCCTCCAGATGAGTCTTGTTGCGTGCAATGCAGGAAAAGGGGATCAGGTAATTACGACACCTATGAGTTTTTGTGCAACTGCGAATTCAATAATCCATTCAGGGGCGAGGCCAGTTTTTGTTGATGTTGAAGAGGAGACAGGAAATATAAATGCTGATTTGATAGAAGATGTTGTTAAAAAAAATACTAAGGCTATAATCCCTGTGCATCTTTACGGTCAGATGTGTGATATGAGAAAGATAAAAAGTATTGCGAAAAAGTATAAACTTAGTATCATTGAGGATGCAGCACATGCCATCGAGGCGGAAAGGGATGGTATAAGGGTTGGACATAAATCCGATATGTCCTGTTTTAGTTTTTACGCAACAAAGAATATAACCTCAGGTGAGGGAGGGGCGGTTTGCACAAATAGTCTAAAATATGCTAACTTATTGATAATGTTAAGGTCACATGGAATAGACAGGTCAGCAATAGACAGATATACAAAACGGTATAAACACTGGGATATGCCTGTACTTGGCTGGAAATATAATATGGACAATATACATGCAGCCCTTCTTATCGGACAGATAGATAGGATAGATGAACTCTGGAAGAGGAGGGATAGGCTATGGCGGTCTTATGAAGAGGGGCTTCATGGTATAAAGGGGATTAAGATTTTAAAAACGTTACCAAATTCAAGACATGCAAGACACCTTTTTACAATACTCGTTGACCCGAAGAAAAGAGATTCAATACTCCGGTCGCTTCAAAGAAAGGGAATAGGGGTCGCAGTAAACTACAGGCCGATCCATCTCCTTAAATATTACAGAAAGACTTACGGTTATAGAGAGGGGGATTTCCCTGTTGCAGAGGATATAGGGAGAAGGACGATCTCACTGCCCCTTTATCCAGGACTCAAAGACAAAGAGGTCTTATATGTCATAAAAACCGTTAAGGAGGTTGTGGGTTAGATATTAAACTATAATGACAACACAAGAATTACTTGAAATTATTAAGAATACAGAATCTCCTCTTAAGAGACAACTATTGATGGTTGCGTTGATTACGAGACTCCTTGAAGATAAAGGGAAAGAACCACCAATTGTTATAGGTGGTTGTGCCTTATCCTACTATTCGAGGGAAGTCTATTTCACTGCGGATATAGATTTGGCATATAATGATAGAGAAGTATTAAATGAAATATTAGAATTTGTAGGGTTCAAAAGAAGGGGTAGATACTGGATTAATGAGAACTTAAAAATGGCTATTGAGGTTCCAGCATCAGTACTTATTGGAGAAGATTCTCCGTTTGAAATTGTAGAACTCGGAGAAGGGCTTACTTGCAGGATTATCGGGATAGAAGATCTGATAATAGATCGCTTGAATGCTTGCAAATACTGGAAATCGGAGATAGACTGTGAGATGGTAGAGCTACTTCTAAAAAGATATCTCGAGGATATCGACTGGCCTTATCTTGAAAAAAAGGCCTCAATGCCAGAGAATAATACATTGTCTGAACTCCTTGAATTAAGGAAGAGAATTGGATGAAAGTGAGAATTAAAAAATATGAAGACCTGTCACCTGCCGAGTTCCTTCTCTTAAGAGAGAGCATTGGTATAAAAAGATACAGAAAAAATACTAAAAGGGATGAGGAAGAAAGAAGAATACTCTTAGAAATTGGAATAAAGAAAATAGACGAAAAGGAGAGAGATGACTTTGTTCCCATCGGATACAGAAGGAGAAAGGTAAGGATCTTATCTTTATTAAAGAGGCCTGAAGAAAGATAAGATTTAAGGATTGTTATGCAAAGCGAAATCATATTTTCAGTAGTCATCCCCGTCTATAACGAAGAGGAGAATATCGCTGAGCTTTATCGTCGGCTTGCCGCTGTGATGGAAAAATTGGGATCATATGAAATTATCTTTGTTGACGACGGCAGTAAAGACAGAAGCTGGGAGCTTATTAAGGAGTTTCACAAAAAAGATCCAAGAATAAGGGGGATAAGTTTTTCGAGGAATTTCGGACATCATATAGCTATTACTGCGGGACTTGATCATGCAAAAGGCGAGGCAGTGATCCTTATGGACGGCGACCTTCAGGATCCTCCTGAGGAGATACCAAGACTTTATGAGAAGTTTACTGAGGGGTACGATATAGTTTATGGTATAAGAAAAGAAAGAAAGGATAAGATAACAAAAAAAATAACCTCATTTATTTTCTGGTATATTTTGAGAAGATTTTCTGGAGTAGATATGCCAAGAAGTCAAACCATGCTCAGGATATTAAGTAGGAGGATGGTTAATGTATTAAAAGATATGAGAGAATACGCAAGGTTCATTCATGGAATGATGGCATGGGCAGGTTTTGATGTTGCGTCGGTTGAGGTTGAACACAGTCAGAGGCTAAAGGGAAAAAGCAAATATAATATTCCACGAATGTTTAAGCTTGCTTTTCATGGCGTGACATCTTTTTCAACAGTTCCCTTAAAGCTTGCGATATATATAGGCCTTATAAGCTCTTTTATTAGTCTGATTGTCGGACTTTACTTTATTTATAGAAAATTATTTTATAATATCCCTGTCCTTGGATATGCTTCAATAATTGTATCGCTTTTTTTTATTGGAGGCATCCAGCTTTTAATGCTTGGAATATTCGGAGAGTATCTTGGAAGAACCTATCAAGAAGTGCAGCGAAGACCTCTTTATATTTTAAAAGAATATATTTTTTAGAATATTTACAATGATTGAAATAATAAAGTGGGACAGTAACTTTTTTAAAAGAAAAATAGGCGAGCTGAAAATATCTTGCGAATCGCCAAATCATATTTTGTCTGACCTAAAATATGCAAAAGAAGCTGGTTTTAAATATATAATATGTAAGATTAAGACGCAAGAGATAAATCTTATTAAGTATTTAGAATTATTAGGTTTCTACCTCACAGATATCAGAGTAATCTGGGAAATAAATATTGGTAAGTATTTATTTAGGGAGAGTAGGAACTCAGGTATAAAAAGGACTATAAAAATAGCTGCAGATAAGGATATACCTACACTTAGGGAAATAAGCAAATCCCTTTTCTTAAATAGTCGTTTTTATAATGACCCATATTTTACAAAAGAAGAAGCTGATAATCTACATCAGTCGTGGATAGAAAATTCTGTAAAAGGTAATAATGCTGATATAGTTTTCTGTATAGATAATGTTGGATATGTTACATGTAAAAAATTAAATAACGATTCTGGAGGTATTATTCTTTTCGGAATAAAAAAGGAGTTTAGAGGCAAGGGTATAGGAAAGGCTCTTTTGGAGGAATCAATAAAATGGTTTAAAAAAGAAAATATTAAGATTGTTAACGTCAGAACTCAACTAAGAAATATAATATCAATGAATTTATATTTAAAAATGGGATTCTCTGTTAAAGAATACGATATAGTATTTGCAAAAATATTATAGCTAATGAAGTTATTCCATAGTGGGACGATTACAATCAAACATAATAAAATATCAGAATAAAGGATATGTAGCATGGCGAAGGAATGTACCTATGACCCTTCTTATTTTAAACGCTTAAAAAAAATAGAAAGCAAACACTTTTGGTTTAATGTAAGGAGAAAATGGATTTTCAATAGTATCAAGAAGTTTGTTCTACCGCCTGCAAGAATCCTTGAAGTTGGTTGCGGGACTGGTAATGTAAGCAGTTTTCTTGCAGAAAAAGGATATCTGGTTACGGGATGTGAGTATTACCGTGAGGCTATAGATATGGCCTGGCCTGGATTCAGGAAAGTACAGGGGGATGCAAAATACCTGCCTTTTTCAGACAGCACTTTCGATATCGTAGGACTTTTCGATGTGCTGGAACACTTCGATGATGACATTGAGGTTATGAGAGAGGCGATAAGGGTTATAAGAAAAAACGGTATTATTATAATAACAGTCCCGGCAAAAGAGGAATTATGGAGTTTTGTTGATGTGAGGGCATTCCATAAAAGAAGGTACACTAAAGAAATGCTCAAAAAGATATTGTCAGAGGGTAGGTTAAATCCCTTATTAATCGAGTATATTTTCATGTCACTTTATATACCTATGAAATATCTGAGAAGGAAGGAGAAAGAATCATATAATCAATTTCAGATAAACGGTGTAGTTAATACAATTATGAAGGGAATATTTAATATGGAAAGGATAGCGAGCAGGGGTGTTCCTCTGCCGATAGGAACCTCATTGATTGCGGTTGCGAAAAGGATTTGACATCCAAACATATTATTGACTTATGAGAATGAGATGTGTACACTATGACTACAATGAAAATAAATATAAGAGCAGCACGGCAGAGGTTTTCAGAGATTATCAATACTGTAGCTATAAAGGGTGAGCGGGTGATCCTTGTCTCAAAAAGCAAACCTAAGGCAGCTATCGTAAGTTTAGAAGATTTAGAATCGCTCGAAAGGCCTGCAATAAAAAGGGCAAGAAAGCTTGCCCAGATTGAGCGGATAGGTAAGATAAGGAAAGCCTTGCTCCGGAAGGGGGTTAAAAGTGATTCAACATATATCCTCCAGAAGATACGAGGAGAAAGGGTTGAAAAACTCTCAGGTCTCGATTGACGCAAGCTTTCTTTTAAAGCTATTCCTACCGGAAGAAAAAAGTAAACAAGCTGAAGATATCTGGAAAAGATGGATTAATGACTCTATAGAAATTGTTGCCCCTGCACTGATTGTTTTTGAGTTTTCATCGGTCTTGAGAAATAAAGTTTATAGAGGGATTGTTGATGATAGGATTGGAACGGACATTATTAATCAATTGAAGGAGTTGGATATTATATTGGTTTATACTGATGATATTCTGAAAATTGCATGGGAGATAGGTAATATACAAAAATCGTCAACCCTTTACGATTACTTCTACATTGCTTTAGCCAAATTTTTAAATATACCATTATGGACTGCGGATAAGAAACTATATAACTCAATAAAAAATACTATGCCCTTTATAAATCTTCTGTGATTGGTTCCAAATAATGTGTTAAAAAATTATTTTGGTGTCCTTTGTTATCAAGAGGTATATAAAAATATATAGAGGAACTGAAATGAAGACAACAATCATTACAGGAGGTGCAGGATTTACCCCACCCCTCATGATTAAAACTCGGGCAGGAGGAAAATGTAAATGAAGATATTGGTAACTGGAGGAGCGGGGTTTATTGGAAGCAATTTCATAAGACATGTCTTTAATAAATATAAGGACTATAAAATTATAGTTCTTGATGCACTGACATACGCCGGAAGCCTTGAGAACATTCCTCCTGCAGTCAGGGACTCAGAAAGATATGAGTTCTGGTACGGGGATATAAACAACCTTGACCTTGTAAGCGATCTGGTAGAACGTTCAGATGTGGTTCTACATTTTGCTGCTGAGACGCATGTAGCAAGGTCACTTTACCAGAACAGGGTCTTTTTTATCACGGATGTTCTCGGGACGCAGTCTGTTATAAATGCAGTTTTAAAATATTCGGATAAGATTGAAAGATTCGTCCATATTTCTACTTCCGAGGTATATGGGTCCGCATTATATGAACCAATGGATGAAAATCACCCGTTAAATCCGACATCACCCTATGCTGCTGCAAAGGCCGGGGCTGACAGGCTTGTGTATTCTTACATCACATCTTATGGAATTCCGGGGGTAATAATAAGACCTTTTAATAACTACGGTCCCTGCCAGCACCTCGAAAAGGTAATTCCGAGGTTTATTACAAGTGCTATTCTAAAAGAACCTCTAACTATACATGGAAATGGTTCTGCATTAAGGGACTGGATATTTGTAGAAGATACAGCAGAGGCTATAGACAGGGCAATACATTTACCGATAGAAAAGGTGAAGGGTGAAGTCTTTAATATCGGGACAGGGATAAGTATAAACGTTCTTGATATTGCAAAAAAAATTATTCAGATATTCGGGCTTGATGAGAAACAACTGAGTTTCATGGATGATAGATACGGGCAGGTTCAGAACCATATTTCATCCGTAGAGAAGTCGGAGAAGATATTGGGATTTAAGGCGAAGGTTCCATTTGAAGAGGGACTGCGGAATACAATAAAATGGTACAAAGAAAATAGAGGTTACTGGGAGAAACAGATGGCGATGAGGAAGGTCCCAGTAAAGAACAGAGACGGGGAGATTGTCTGGTATTGATAATATCTACACCTTTCCCCCTACAACCATCTCAGGGATCCTGAGGGTGGGCATGGCGTCTGTGACAGGGACGCCCTGGCCGTCTTTTCCGCAGGTGCCGATAGAGAAGCCTGAATCATTTCCTAACATATCAATCATCATGAGGATCTTTGGTCCGTTCCCGGTCAGAGTGGCACCTCTTACAGGCCTGCCTATCCTGCCGTTCTCAATAAGATAGCCCTCATTTACCTCGAAGACAAAATCACCGTTAACGGTATTTACCTGTCCTCCACCCATCTTTTTCACAAAGAGTCCTTTATCAACCGATTTAAGAATCTCAGAGGGTTCAGTAGTTCCGGGTTCTATCAACGTGTTAGTCATCCTCGGTATAGGCCTTTTCTGATAGGATTCCCTCCTTCCGTTTCCTGTAGACCTCTTTCCGTCCTTCATAGCAGTCAGGCGGTCATACATATAATTTTTAAGAATACCCTTTTCAACGAGTATTGTCTTTTCTGACTCAATGCCCTCATCATCGAACCTGAAAGAGCCTCTTTTATTTTGAAGGGTAGCATCATCCACAACAGTTATCATAGGGGAGGCGATTGTTTCACCAAGTTTACTGGAGTATACAGAGAGCCCCTGCTGGGCAAGGTCGGCCTCAAGGCCATGTCCGATAGCCTCATGGATCATTGTACCGCCTGCCTCTGATGAGATAACAACAGGCATGAGACCACCCGGTGCCCTTGCTGCCTCAAGCATCATGATTGCCCTCCTTGTGGCAATTTCTGCAACCTTTTCAATGGGAGAAGAATCAAAGATTTCGAAGCCTATCAGTCCGCCTGTAGGTTCGTAGCCTGTCTGGATTATGTCACCATCTGCAGTTACTACATAGACGGTTGCGACGGTATATACCCTGAAGTCCTCGACAAGTTCTCCTTCTGAATTTGCAATCCAGATATGCTGAATTCTGTCACCGTATGTTGCTATAACCTGCCTTACCCTTTTGTCCATCGCCCTCGCTACACTATTTGCCTTTATGACTACCTCTGCCTTTTCGTCAGACTCAATATCGAGGGGATGTTTTTCTATTTTAAAGTCGATCTTTGGGTTTTTCTTTCTGAGGTCGAAGAGGAAATTCTTCTTATTACCCTTAACCCCGTTAGAAGCAAAACCTCTGACGGGGTTTACTGCCTGATTTACAATACCGGCCAGCTCAAGAAGGCTCTTCTCCGATATTTCATTACTGTAGGCATATGCTGTTTTTTCTCCAAATATCACTCTGACACCCGCACCAATATCTTTTCCTGTTACAAACCGTTCAATCTTGTTATCCTCGAGGGTTACAGAGGTTGGCTGGCTCGTCTCTATGAAGATATCGGCAAAGTCACCCCCGTTTTCAAGGGCCTTCTTTAATATTCTTGAGAGGTCGAGTTGATTGATAAAGGTATTCATTAACAAATTTATATACCCCTCACCCCCGCCCTCTCCCACAAGGGGAGAGGGAAATTAAATCCCCCTGTGCCCCCTCTTAAATTAAGAGGGGTTTGGGAGACGTTATCCCCTCTCTTGATGGGAGGGGATGGAGGGGAGGGTGAATATTATCATTCTATCCCCTTATCAGATATTCCGCTATCTGAATAGCATTCAGGGCTGCGCCCTTCCTCAGGTTGTCCGAAACGATCCAGAGATTGAGGCCATTACGGACAGATTCATCCTGCCTTATTCTTCCTACATAGACCTCATCCTTTCCTGTAGCATCTACCGGAAGAGGATAGATATTCCTCGATGGATCGTCATATACAATTACACCCGGCGCCGCAGAAAGGATAGCCCTTGCTTCATTGGGTGTAAGTTTCTTTTCGGTTTCTATATTTACAGATTCTGAATGACCCCTGAATACAGGCACCCGTACAGTCGTAGCTGTAATCTTTATAGAATCATCCTCCATGATCTTTCTCGTCTCATTGACCATCTTCATCTCCTCTTTTGTATAACCATTATCCAGGAAGACATCTATATGGGGAAGACAGTTAAAGGCTATCTGATGCGGATAGACCTCACATTTTACATCCTGAAAATTAAGGATGGCCTTTGTCTGTTCAAGAAGTTCATCCATTGCCTTTTTCCCGGTGCCAGAGGTTGACTGGAAGGTCGTGACGATTATCCTCTTTATCCTTGCAGCGTCATGGAGCGGTTTAAGGGCAACTACCATCTGTATCGTTGAGCAGTTAGGATTCGCAATTATACCCTTATGCCTTTTTATCGCATGGGGGTTTACTTCCGGGACGACAAGGGGGACATCAGGGGCCATCCTGAATGCACTTGAATTATCTATAACAACAGCACCTGATTTTGCGGCAATCGGGGCAAACTCAAGGCTCCTCGACGCCCCTGCAGAAAACAGGGCAATATCTACTCCGTTAAAAGAGTCCTTATCGAGAACATTTATGTTGGTCTCCTTTCTCCTGAAAGACAGGGTCTTCCCTTCAGACCTCTCTGATGCAAGGAGGATCAGCTTTTCCACAGGGAAGTTCCTCTCCTCGAGGATATTAATCATTTCATTCCCTACAGCCCCGGTAGCCCCTGCAACGGCTACAATGTATTTGTCTTTTTTCTTTAACATAAAAACTTCTTTCCCCTCACCCAACCCTCTCCTCTACAAGCCATGGCCGCAAGGGGAGAGGGACTCATGAGGAGACTTCCGTCTCAAGTTTCCCCTCCCTCCCTGCCAGTCGGTAAGACAGGGACGGGAGGGGATGGAGGGGAGGGTGTCACGGTAAGGTAAGAACATATTTAGCCACAAGGTCCCCAACCTCTGATGTTGTAAATCCCATCTGGCCTGCTGCGAGGCTCCTGAGGTGTTTTGAGACTACCTCAATAACAGCCATTTCAAGCAATCTTGCGGCCTCTTCTTCTCTTAAATGATCAAGCATCATTCCTCCGGCGCAGATTGCTGCCAGAGGGTTGATCACATTCTTCCCTGTATACTTTGGCGCAGAGCCACCGATAGGTTCAAACATAGAGAGACCTTCAGGGTTTATATTCCCTCCTGCGGCTATCCCCATTCCGCCCTGTATCATTGCACCAAGATCCGTAATTATATCCCCGAACATATTATCAGTTACAACAACATCAAACCACTCGGGATTCTTGACCATCCACATAGTTATTGCATCCACATGGGCATAGTCTGTCTTTATGCCGGGATATTCTTTTGAAA
>CAKKRL010000096.1 GCA_919902655.1 Thermodesulfovibrionia bacterium | reverse complement strand
ATAATCGGTGCCGGAGTCGTTGGGACGGCGATGGGGTATCTGCTCAAAACAAGGGGATACTATATTACAGGAATAGCGAGTCGTAAGATTGAGTCTGCAGAGAAGTCGAAGAAATTCATAGGAGAAGGAGAAACATCAACAGATATGGTAGCTACGGCCAGGAATGCAGATATAGTCTTTATAACTACCCCTGATAGTGCCATCGAAGATGTATGTAACAGGGTGGCATCAGAAAGAGGTTTTAATCAAGGTGCAATCGTATTTCATATGAGCGGAGCACTTTCATCAGAGATTCTAAGTTCGGCAAGAAAGTCAGGGGCAAAGATCGGCTCCATACATCCCCTGCAGAGTCTGGCAAATGTAGATGAGGCAGTAAAGAATATCCCCAACTCTTATTTCTGTATTGAGGGCGATGAAGAGGCTATAGCTGTGGCAAAGGAAATAGTCAGTGCCATCGGAGGGAAGGAGATGACCATAGGGGTTGAGAAAAAACCACTCTACCACGTAGGGGCATCAGTTGTATCGAATTTCCTTGTTGCAACTATCAGATTTGGACTGGAACTATTCGAGGCAGCAGGTATCAAAAGGGAGGATTCCCTTAAAGCACTTATGCCCTTAATCAAGGGGACAATAAATAATATCGAAAACCTCGGAATCACTAAGGCCCTAACAGGCCCTATATCAAGGGGAGATGCAGGGATAATCGAGGATCACCTGAAGGCATTAAAAGGGGAAGATGTGAGTTTATATACGGCACTTGGCCGATATACCGTCAAGGTAGCAATCGAAAAAGGGACTTTAAAGGCAGCAGAGGCAGAGAGGATACTTTCATTATTTGACAAATATGACAAATGTCATGGAAGAAAGGAGACAGGTTATGCTCATAATAGGTGAGAGGATAAGCATTATTGCAAAGAGGGTAAGGGAGGCAATTAATAAGAGGGATCAAAAACCGATCCAGGAACTTGCCCAGGCCCAGTGGAAGGCAGGGGCACATTTGATCGATGCCAATATAGGCCCTGCTGAAGAAGGTGGGGAGGACCTGATGCAGTG
>CAKKRL010000095.1 GCA_919902655.1 Thermodesulfovibrionia bacterium | reverse complement strand
GTCGATGAGGGTCTTTCCTACAGTAAGCCTTGGGCCGCCGGCAGAGGATGAACTCGTTACATAGGGGTCTACCTGGAATCTGTCAAGCCCTGCAATATTTCTGAACCTTTCCTCGAGGACATCCTGAATCTTACCTGTGAGGAAGGATGCGGCCTCGCCTGCACCCACGCCTGCCTCTAAACCCTTAAGGCCTTTTGTTGGCTGCCCTACTGTGAGAAGGGCGATAAGGTCGGTCTCTGAAAGAGGGGGGTCAGAGGATAGAGATAAAGAAAATCTATCTATCGGCCCGCTGAGTGAGAGGTGAATCCTGTATCCCTTTAATTCAGTAACAGCTACAACATTGAAGACAGGAAAAATCCGGTTAGGGTCAAAAAAATCTGCAGATGCAGATAAGACCCTGAAGGAATTATTTCTGAAGAAGATCTGTCCCTCTGTAGATTCGATCCTGCCGAAGAGAAGCGGCCTTATGGGAGTGCCTTTAAGAAGGAGGTCGATATTAACAGGCCCTTTTCCGATATTGTTATCGACATCTACCTTTCCTGAGAGATAGATATTGAAATTTGTATTCATAAGGGGGGAGACCTCGGCCTTTGGTTTTTCCTCGATCTTTCTTATTTCGAGGAGCCAGCTCTTCCAGTCGATCCTTCTTGTATAAAGGGCCTTTTTGAATATTACTTCACCGCTCAGGGTCTGGGACTTTGCATCCCCTTCATAGACAAGTTTGCCGTCAAAGGTTGTTGTGAGGCCCTCGAAATATCTGTATCTAACATTATCTGCCTTTCCCTGAATATAGAAATTCCTGAATGATAGCCCCTTAAGCACTGCAAATCCTGAGAAGTCAAGTCTCCCCCCTCCGATTTCGCCCTTAAGGGAGTCGAGTATAACTCTGTCCTTCTCAAAGGTGAGGTTTCCTGAAAGTTTCCCGATTCTCTGAGGGAGATACTTAATCTTAACAGTTCCATTCTTGAAATTTATCATTCCCTGAATTCTCGGATCATGCCACCGGTCAGATAGTGCTACCATAAATTCTCCGTCACCGTTCAGCGACTCTATCTGCGGGATAAATGGCCTAAGGAGTCCGAGGTCTGCTTTACCGTAGAGATAGATGTTATAGAAATCATTCAGCCTCAGGTCGCCACCAATCTCGATCGATGAGCCGTCCTGTCCTTTAAATCTCAGTGAATGTACCCTGAGGTCTCTATTCTTAAGGACTATTTCGGCATCCCCATCGTTATTAATTTTATAACCGAAGATATCTAAGGAGATGGAGCTCAATTTTGAAGTCACGGAAAGTACCCCAAGGTCTGCACCCTTTCCCGCTGCTTTTATATACCCTGTTGCTGCGATTGAGGCCTTTTTTGAATTCTGATCCCTGTAATTACTATCCTTGATAAAGAAATCATCGAGCCTTAGATCTTTTAAAAAGAGGCCTGCATTCCAGGGGAGGTCTTCTATGATGGCCATCTCTCCTTCAAGTCTTACCCCCCCAACCCTTGTTAAGACTTTAAGGCTTGTGTCTTTCAGGGATACTGCCATATCCCCTTCACCAAGAGAACTTTTCATGTAGGAAACCTTATCAAGTTTAAGATCAGCAAAAATTTCTGGGTTCTTAAATGTCCCTTTACCTGTAATTTTTATGGAAGTGAATCCGCCAAGTCCTTCTTTACCCCCATTTTGCCCACCCTTTGCAAGTGCGGGATGGGGGGATGGGGCAGGATTGAGTATATTGATATTTCCGAGGGTTATCCTTTTAGATGATATCATTCCATGAAAGCTTTCATCAAATCCTATCCTGCCATCAGCATAAAGCGTATCCCCTCCTTTTTCAACCTGGATGGATGAAAAGTTTACCTCTCCTTTTTCCCCTTGAACCCTCTTCAGGTTTGCCCTGACCCTTGCATTATCGAAGTCCTGTCCGTAGGCCCTGCCTTTATTGAGATGAAGACTTGCATCTCCTTCGTAAACGAAATTGCCGCCTCTGAAGGTCATTTCACCATTGATGGAGGTATCTATCGGGAGATCTTTATAAAATATGGATGTTATTTTCCTTGGGTTTCCATTCTTTATATTCGCCTTTGCATCATAGTATGGACCTTCTGTCCCGAATCTGATACTTCCATCAATAAGATAGGTACTGCTTTCCTGCTCTACTTGAAACCCTGAGACAGATATCATCTTTTCTTTGTACTTCACGCCGCCATATGCCCTCTGGATGGATACTCCTTTGACCCCGGCAGACCTGATTTCAGCCCTGCCATCTATTGCCGGATTTACTATCGGCCCTGTTATTTCACCTGTTATATCGATCGAACCTTTTGTCCCTTTATAATAAGGGTCAGACCATTCTCCAAAATTATCACTGCGGGCCGTGAAGGGGAACTCACCTTCTAAAGTTTTTAGGGAAAGGGAGCCGGAAAACTCTGCGGATGAAAGGGGTGTGG
>CAKKRL010000094.1 GCA_919902655.1 Thermodesulfovibrionia bacterium | reverse complement strand
TCCCTCGATTTCCCCGGCTCTTTCACCTTCGTCTCACCCTCTGCATAAAGTCCTGCAAGAAGAATGGATGACTTCACCTGTGCACTCGGAACAGGTGAATCATATTCGATTGGTTTCAATGTTCTACCCTTAATCGCCAGAGGTGCAAAACCGGCATCGTCCCTCCCGTTTATCTTTGCACCCATCTGCCTTAAAGGAACTGTCACCCTTTTCATCGGTCTCTTTCTAAGGGAATCATCACCTGTAAGAACAGAGAAGAACCTCTGGCCCGAGAGAAGACCTGTCAGGAGCCTCATGGATGTTCCGGAATTCCCAAGATCTAATATATCCTCAGGCTCTCTGAGACCATCAAGACCTTTTCCCCCGATAATGAGATTATCTGTTCCTGCACCCTCAACCTTAATACCCATATTTTCAAATGCCTTCACTGTTCTCAGAGTGTCACCGGCAGAGAGAAACCCCTTTATCACACTCCTTTCCTCTGATATAGAGGCAAGCATCACTGCCCTGTGGGAGATGGATTTGTCACCGGGTACCCTTATCTCACCCTTCAGGGATTTTGCTGGTTTGATTCTTACTGTTTCCATGTGCTTACGAATTTTCCTTTACCCTCTTTGCTTCCCCGAACTCTTTAAACAGGCCATCGCCGTTACCTTTCTCAAGGTATTCCTTCATAATATTCAGAATCCTCTCAAAACTTTCTATGACATTCAGGATGTTTTCCCTGTTATAAAGGCATATATCTCTCCACAACTCCGGCGGGCTTGAGGCAATCCTTGTAAGGTCTTTGAAACTCCTGCCAGAAAGAGAGAGCGGATCGGCACCACCAAAATCCATCCTCGCAACAGTATTTACAAGTGCATAGGCTATTACATGGGGGAGATGGCTTACGGCAGCGAAGACCCTGTCGTGCAGATGTGGGTCCATAAGTATCACTTCACACCCTGCCTCTTCCCAGAGGGATTTCACAACATCAAGAGACCATTTATCAGTCTTCGGTGTAGGGGTGAGTATACACTTTGCCCCTTTAAAGAGATCTCCTGATGCTGCCTGAACACCGGAACTTTCTTTACCTGCAATAGGATGCCCTCCCACGAAGTTTACCTTCCCGGGCAATGCCTCCTCTATCTTGCCGACAAGATCACCTTTCACACTGCCAGCATCTGTAACTATTGCCCTTTCTCTGAGATACGGCCCCATCTCCTTTATTATCTGAAGGAATGTTCCAACAGGTGAGGAAAGAATTATAAGGTCGGACTCCCTCATATCCTCTGTAGCCCTGAGAAAATACTGGTCGATCAAACCAAGGCTTTTTGCCTTCTGAAGATTCTCTTCCGTTCTTCCGATGCCATAGATCTCACCTGCAAGACTCTTTTCTCTGATGACCCTTGCTAATGAACCACCTATAAGCCCGACACCTATTATTGTTACCCTGTTAAAATAAATACCCATATTCTGTTCACGGTTCACAGTTCACGGTTCACCGCTCTGGCCACTGCCCTGAGTTCCTCCATCAACTGCTTAAAGACCTTCGGTTTCAGTGACTGCTCCCCGTCTGATAAGGCATGGTCAGGATTGGGATGAACCTCTATCAGAAGGCCGTCTGCACCTGCAGCAACTGATGCCTTAGCCATAGGTGCTACAAGGTCCCATTTCCCAACGCCATGGCTCGGGTCTACTACAATAGGAAGATGGCTTAACTGCTTTATAACAGGTACTGCGCTCAGGTCAAGGGTATTCCTCGTAGCGGTCTCGAAAGTCCTTATACCCCTTTCACAGAGGATCACATTGTGGTTCCCCCTCGACATGATATATTCCGCAGACATGAGAAACTCCTTAATCGTTGCTGAAAGTCCCCTCTTGAGAAGTACAGGCTTATTATAAGAGCCGACCTCTGTAAGGAGTCTGAAGTTCTGCATATTCCTTGCACCAATCTGAATTATGTCAGAGTACTGAATCAACAGGTCTATATCCCTCGGGTCCATTATTTCTGTAACTACAGGCAGGCCTGTCTTTTCCGATGCCTCTCTAAGATATATAAGCCCCTCTTCCCCGAGACCCTGGAATGAATACGGAGAAGTCCTCGGTTTGAAGGCCCCTCCTCTCAGGAATGTTGCACCTGCGGATTTAACCTCATCAGCCACCATCAGTATCATATCCTTGGATTCGACAGCGCAGGGCCCTGCCATCACATGAATCCTCTTTCCACCTATCAGATTCCCTTTTACATCTATTACAGTATCCTCCCTCTTGAATTCCCTGCTTACGACCTTAAAGGGCTTAAGTATCCTGAACACTTTCTCAACTCCGGGCATAACGGAAAAGGATTCCTCCTGCTCTTCGGTTATCTTCGATGTATCACCGATTACCCCGATTATAGTCCTCTCAGTCCCGACAGAAACCTGTGCATTAAGCCCAAAACTCTCAAGCCTCTTTATAATATTCCCCTTTTCTTCCTCAGTTACGCCGGGTCTTAATACAACAATATCCATATCAACTCACCCCTTTTAAAACTTTTTTAAAGGATTCAATAAACCTGCTGTTTTCCACTGGTAACCCGATAGTCACCCTCAGATTCCTTTTCCCCATCGGTCTCACAATCACACCATCCTTCAGGAGTCTTTCGTAGAGATCAAAGGCATTACCTTCTGTCTCAATATAAATAAAATTCGCCTCTGTAGGAAGATATTTTATCCCCATACTGTTAAATTCATTATAAAGAAACCTCTTTCCCTCCTCATTGATCTTTTTACCTTCCTCAACATGCCCGTAATCAGACAGTGCAGCCAGTGCGCCGATCTGGGCAAGGGAATTTGTATTGAAAGGCTGTCGCACCTTATTCATCTCGTTCACAAACTCCTTCTTGGTTATCCCGTAGCCGACCCTCAGTCCTGCAAGACCATAGATCTTCGAGAATGTCCTTAGTATGATGATATTCCTCCCTTCCCTTAAATACTTCATGGTATCAGGATAATCTTCAGAAGTAACATACTCATAATATGCCTCATCCACCACCACAAGAACCTTTTCTGGAATTTTGTCCATCATTGAACAGAACTCTGTTTCTGTATTTATAGTTCCTGTAGGATTATTAGGGTTTGCTATAAATATAATCCTTGTCCTGTCTGTCACTCTCTTCGCCATCTCATCAAGGTCATGCCTTCCTTCTTTAAGAGGTATAATCACATTCTTACCATAGGCAGCCTGAACGACCATAGGATAAACCACAAAAGAAGGGTTTGCCATTATTGCCTCATCTCCCTGCCTCAGGAATGTCCTGACAAACATCTCTATTACCTCATTAGAGCCATTCCCTAAAACAATATGGTCCTGCTCAATATTATGCCTCTCAGAAAGCGCCTTTCTAAGATAATAACCCCCGCCGTCAGGGTATCTGTGAAGGTTCCCGAGGGCAACTTTTATAGCCGCCATTGCCTTTTTCGATGGCCCGAGAGGGCTTTCATTGGAAGCAAGTTTTATTGAACCCTTTATGCCGAGTTCTCTTTCAAGCTCCTCTATGGGTTTGCCGGGAGAATAGGGAATAATTGTCCTTATATTCTCAGAAACTAAGTCCATACTTTTAAGAATTACTTGCTTATCTGCACAGCAGGATAAGAACCAAGGACCTTGAGAGATAGTGATTCCTTCTTAACCTCCTCGAGGGTCTTTTTCACTCTCTTGTCTTCGATATGTCCTTCTAAATCAACGAAGAATATATACTCCCAGGCTTTCTTCCTGGAAGGCCTTGACTCTATCTTTGTGAGGTTTATCTTATTCTTTGCAAAAGGTTCAAGCATGAAGTAAAGGGCCCCTGGTTTGTCCTTTATGGAGAACATTATAGAGGTCTTGTCCTTTCCTGTCCTTGAAGGATGCTTTCTCGCTATAACTAGGAAACGGGTATAATTGTTTACAATATCCTCAATCCTCTTCTGGACGATTTTAAGCCCGTAGAGTTTTGCTGCCAGTTCACTCGCTATAGCGCCTGATTTCTGCTCCTTGGCAGCTAACTCTGCAGCCTTTGCTGTACTTGATGCTTCAACAACATGTATCCCCGGGAGATTTTTCTCAAGCCACCCCCTGCACTGGGCAGTTGCCTGTGGATGGGAGTAGACCCTTTTTATATCCTCCATCTTCCCTGTGAGGGATAAGAGGTTATGGGAGATCTCTGTCATTATCTCTGCAGCTATCTTCAGATCCGAATCTATAAACATATCGAGTGTATAACTCACAACACCTTCTGTGGAATTCTCAATAGGAATAACACCATAATTTACATGCTCTCTCTCAACGGTATCAAAGACCTCTTTTATGCTTCCTATGGGGATGTACTGTGCAGAGGAACCGAACTGTTGCATCGCTGCGAGGTGAGTGAATGTAGCCTTAGGGCCGAAGTATGCAACCTTCAGTGGCTGCTCTAATGAAAGTGACGCTGAGAGTATCTCCCTGTAAACTGCCCTCAGTGCATTATTTGGGAAAGGGCCCGGGTTAAGCTTCTCGATTCTCTCCAGTATCTGTCTTTCTCTCTCCGGAGAATGGAAATCGACATTCTCATTCTTTTTAACCCTGCCGATCTCAACTACAATATCTGCCCTGCGGTTAAGCAACCTGAGGATTTCAGAGTCGATCTCATCAATCTCTTTCCTTCGGCCTTTGATCTCATTCATAAACCTATAGTGGAACCCAAAAAGTATTCTGGACTTTTTGTGGTAGTCCTTTCTACCCTTTCCTAAAGGATGGAATAATTTAACTTATTTTATAAGGGATTGCAAGGGTTTTTTAAGAGGCGCACTCCGATGTATCCCCCTTTATCTTCTCTACTGCATGGGAGAGGGCCGGGAGGATAACTTCTAAATTTTCCTTAACCCCTCTGGGGCTGCCGGGAAGATTTATTATTAGGGTTCTTTTCCTCATCCCTGCTACTGCCCTTGAGATCATTGCCCTCGGCGTCTTTTTAAGGCTCTCCATCCTCATAGCCTCAGCCATCCCCGGAATCTCTCTCTCTATAACCTGAAGGGTTGCATCAGGGGTAACGTCCCTCGGAGAGACCCCTGTTCCTCCTGTGGTAAGTATTATATCTGCCTTCTCACTGTCAGAAATCGAGATAAGCCTGTCTTTTATGATATCTATCTCATCAGGAATAATTTCATAATAAATTACTTCAGCAGGGATATCCTTAACCATCTTCTTTATAACTTCACCGCTCTCATCGTTTCTTTCACCTTTAGATCCCTTATCACTCATCGTAAGGACAGCCACACGGATCAGTTCGGTGTTATTCGTTCGGTGTTCGGCGTAAGATTTTTTTTCATTCTCTGAACTCATAACTCAAAACTCCGAACTTTAATTACATCCCCTGGCCTCGCCCATCCACCCTTAATCACCCTCACGAAAATCCCCTCTTTCGGCATCACACAGTCACCTGCCTGATAGTATATGGCACACCTGTCATGGCAGACCTTTCCTATCTGGCTTACCTCAAGCTCGATGTCATCACCTATGGTTATCTTTGTCCCGAGTGGAAGGGATGGAAGGTCTATCCCCTCGGTCGTTATATTCTCTGCAAAATCTCCGGGACTGACATCGAGGCCTGCTGATCTCATCTTCCCGATACTCTCAATCCCGAGGAGGCTTACTTGCCTGTGCCATTCACCGCTCGCATGGGCATCTCCTTCTATACCGAAATTTTCCCTGAGGTAAACCTTATCGGCATTTTTCTTTCTTTCACCTTTTTTCTCGCTTATGTTTACAGCTATAACCTTTCCTTCCATCTTTATTATAAAAGCGCCTCCACATCTTCATGTCCGAAGGATCCTGTGGAAAAGAAGGGGTTATTCTTTTTTTCAAAACCTATTGTAGTTGCAGGGCCATGACCGGGATGTACAGTTATATTGTCATCGAGAGTAGCAAGTTTCTCTCTTATAGATTTTAACAGTTTCCCCATATTCCCTCCCGGGAAGTCAGTCCTTCCTGCTGAACCTGCAAATATTGTATCACCTGTAAAGATAAACCCGTTACCGAGTAAACAGATCCCTCCTTCAGAATGTCCGGGCGTATGAATAACCCTGAGTTTTATCTTCCCGATCTCTATCTCGTCCCTGTCTTTAAGAAAACGATCAGGTTCGGATGGTGGTACATCAAGTCCATACAGAAATGCCTGCTCCCCTGCAACCCTGAGGAGGTCCTGATCCCCCTTGTGTATCATAATCTCTGCACCTGTAGCATCCTTGAGTGACTGATTTACACCCACATGGTCAAAATGTGCATGTGTATTGATGATATACCTGAGTTTAAATCCCTTTTCTTTTAATAAATCAAGTATCCTGTCATCCTCATCACCGGGGTCAATGACTAACGCCTCCTTTGTCTCTTCGTCACCAAGAATATAACAGTTCACCTCCAAAGGACCTACCACAAGTTTAGTTAAAAACATTGATCACCTCCCAAGGGTCGTATACCGGAATTTTTCCCTGACAATCCCTAAAAGAAAAGAGAGTTCTTCGCTTTTCAAGAGATACATTATACCAAGATAGATAAAAAGACTCAGTAATATGCCCCCGCCAAGAATGGCTATTTTATAAAAGTGATAGCCGTTGACAGTCCAGACCTCATCCTGGCTCACAACCCATCCTATGAGACCCATAAATGCAGACCCTAAAAAAATCTTCTTAAGTGATTTAAGTATCCTTGTGCCATCAATCCTCCCTATCTTTTTTCTGAGGATTATTGTGAGAAGAAAAATGTTAATTCCTGCCGCTAAGGAGTTGGCAAATGCAAGCCCTGCATGTTTAAGAGGCCCCATCAGGATAATACTGAAAAGGATATTACTGCATACTGTAAATATGCCCACTTTCAGAGGGGTCTTTGTATCCTGAAGGGAATAGAAGACCCGAAGGACTATTTTCACACCTGCAAAAGCCCATAGGCCAACGGCATAATATAGCACTGCCTGGGCAGTTCCGATAGTAGCAGTATAATCAAATTCGCCCCTCTGTAGTATGAGATTCACTATAGGTACCCTTAAGACTATAAGCCCGATCATGGAAGGAATCGTTATGAAGAAGACGAGCCTTAGCCCAAATGAAAATGTATCCCTCAGCCTCACCTTTTCACCCATCGTGGCATATGTGGAAAGTGTAGGAAGTATGGCCGTTGCCATGGCAGTACCAAAAATACCGAGAGGGAAATGGATAAACCTCATACCATAGAAGAGATAAGTGATGCTTCCTGTAATTAGAAATGACGCAAGGATAGCGCCTATAAAGTTATTTATCATACTCACCGAAGAGCTCAGTGAGACCGGAAGCAGGAGGTTCCCTATCCTTTTTACACCAGGATGAGAAAAATTAAATGAGGGCCTTAAAGACATACCTTTTTTTCTTAGACTTGGGGTCTGGATAAGAAACTGTAAGAAACCTCCAATAGTAACACCTATCGCAACACCTACTATAGGATCGTCCATTCCTGGAGATATAAGAAAAACAGATAGGATAATTGCCACATTCAACATCACAGGTGATAGGGCAGGTGTGAAGAAGGCCCTCAAGGAATTAAGTATACCCATTGCAAGGGCTGCAAGCCCTACCAATAAAAGATAAGGGAACATTATCTTTGTAAGAAATACCGTTAGATCGTATTTCTCAGGGGAAGAGAGAAAACCGGGGGCAAGGATACGGACGATAAAAGGTGATACCAGGATACCTAAAAGGGTTATAAATGATAGAAAAATAAAAATAATTGTAAATACCGTATTTGCCAGTCTTTTAGCTTCATCTTTGGACTTATTCGTCAGATATTCGGTAAAGACCGGGATGAAGCCCGCGGACATAGAGCCTTCAGCAAATAGTTCCCGAAGGAAATTAGGAATCCTGTAAGCAATATAGAAGGCATCTGCAGCCATCTTAGCACCAAAGCTGTTGGCGATGACTATATCCCTCACGAGCCCAAGGACCCTGCTCAGAAATGTGGCCAAACCTATGACTCCTGCAGCCTTTGTAATTTTTTTGTCTTCAGTCATGTCTAATAAAGATGTTATATTGTCACTGCGAGCCCAAAGGGAGTGGCAGTCTCACTAATTTCACTTGACATCCATTATCCCTTTATGTTAAATAATTCTCCACTTAGAGGAGGACGATTTGCCCAGAAAAAGTCTATCAGTGCCGAAAAGGCACCGCCAGTCTGAAAGGAGAAGGCTAAGAAACAGGACTGTAAAATCAGCCCTTAAGAGCCTCTCAAAGAAACTACATCTATCTATCGCAGGTAAAGATATAGAGATCGCCAAGGGTTCCCTTCCCGGAGTAATCAAGGCCCTCAGTAAGGCTGCCTCAAAGGGAGCAATACATAAAAAAACTGCCTCCCGGAGGATCTCCCGCCTTACAAAAAAGGTTAATCTCTTACTTGCAGGTTCGGGAACCGGCCCTGCATAGATCAAAAATCAGGGATTCCAGAATCCTCACTTTTCCCTTACCGGTGGTTTTAAGTTCCAGGTCTGCCCTCTGAAGCCTCTTGAATGCATCGGTAAGTCCATTAAGGGTATGTTTCTTCATCTGGCCAATGAAATTGCCAAAATACCTTGGTATAATTCCGACCCTCCTCCTTATCTCATCCTGAGAAAAACCTGCCTCCTTCAACTCGAATGCCCTGTGGAGAAGTCTTACCTGCCTCGTCACCATGAAAAGTATCTTTGGTGGCTCCTCACCCTCATTAAGGATCTTTCTGAGAATCCTGATTGCTGTTTCTGCCTTCTTTTCTCCTATCGCCTCGGTGAGGTTGAATATTGTATGTGTCTTTGAATCACCGACAACTTCAATGACATCTCCTTCTTCTATAATCCCCTTTCCTGCAGCATAAATCGACAATTTCAGAATCTCATTATCTAATGTTCCGAGAGAATTTCCAACCTCTTCCTTTAATATCTCTATCGCCTCATCTGAGATATTAAAACCTAATTCCTTAGCCCTGAATTTTATCCATCCTGCTATCTGCCCTTCAAAGAGGTGATAGAACTGGATCACAACTGCCTTTTCCTTAAGTTTAGAGAAGAACCTCTTTCTCATATCTGCCTTTTCTCCGGCAAAGATCAGGCATGTTGAAGGGGAAGGGTTATTTATGTAAGGCAGAAGTGATTCCAATTCCCTGTCAGAGATGCGGTCCACTTCCTTAACAATTATCAGCCTCCAGGCAGAAAATACAGGCAGGGTCTGGGCAATACCGAGTATCTCCTCTGCAGTAGTGGAAGAACCGTATAGGAGATCATAGTTAAAATCCCTGTTGGTAAGCAAGGCAGTGGTTACCCTTTTTACTGCCTCATCCTTAAGATAAGCATCTTCACCATAAAATAGATAAAGGTTCGAAAGCCTCCCCTTTTCTAATTCCTCTATAAGTTCGGTGTATTTCAAATCAACTTACCAAGTTCAGAATCCCTCATGGATCCTGCTTATAATATCCTGTGCAATGTCCCTGCAGGCTTTTCTCATTGCCTCATCCTTTGCATCCCTCGTTGCTGAAACATCGCTTGTGGGCTTGTAATCGGATCTAAGTGTACTTTCCATATCCTTCTCTTCCCAGATAACCTTCTTCTCTTTCAGATCCTCCAGTTTCAAATCTACCCTCATAACCACCCTGTACACCGTAACAAGCCCCTTCTCAAAGGAAAGGGCTACTGTCTGGAAAGAGATCACCTCACCATAAAGGATTGCATCGGCCTCTTCATTAGAAACAACCTTGAGCCTCCCGTCCTTGTTAAATTCATCTATCATGGCCTTTGTAAGGACATCCTCCAGGCCCGGCTCGGCTGTCCTGTTTACAGTCAGGGGTATTCCTACCTTTTTGATATGTCCGGGAAGGGAAGAGCCGCTGCCGACTAAATGGTAACCACAACCCGTAAGAACAGTAGACAGTAGAACAGTAGACAGTATACTGCTGACAAAATACAGTGAACAGTGAACAGTGAACCTTTTCATATAACTATATTCACCAGTTTGTTTCTCACAACTACGATCTTCTTGATCTCCTTATCCTTTATAAACTCCGCTACTTTCTTTTCACTGAGGGCTGCCTCCTTGATAATCCCATCATCAGAATTGGGAGGGAGATAGATCTTACCCCTTAATTTTCCGCTCACCTGAATTACTATAAGCACCTCCTCTTCCTTCAGTGCCTCCTCATCCCATGAGGGCCATGCAACAAGGATTATGGATTCCTTATGTCCTATTGTTTGCCAGAGTTCCTCAGAGATATGGGGTGCAAAGGGAGAAAGCAATATCAGTGTCGTCTCGATAGTCTTCTTCAAAACCCTGAGGTCATTATTACTCTCAGGTTCAAATGAGTTCATCATGTTAACAAGCTCCATAAGTGATGCAAGGGCAGTATTGAAATGGAAGTCCTTCTCAATATCATTTGTGACCTTCTTTATGGTCTGGTTGGTCTTCCTGTACAGGGCCTTCCCCTGACCGTATAAATCATTAAAACCTGCCTTTCCTTCCGGGCCCTTCAGTCTTTCCTTATATCTCGATATAAGTGCCCATAGTCTCCCGAGGAACCTGTATGCCCCTTCCACTCCCTGGTCAGACCATTCGAGGTCTTTCTCAGGAGGAGCAGCAAAAAGGGAGAACAGCCTCGATGTATCTGCGCCGTATTTATCAATCAGGTAGTTAGGGTCAACGATGTTCCCCTTTGACTTGGACATCTTCGCCCCGTCCTTGATCACCATCCCCTGGGTAAGGAGATTGGAAAAGGGCTCATCCATCATTATCAGTCCGAGGTCCCTCATGACCTTTGTGAAAAAACGGGCATAAAGGAGGTGGAGCACCGCATGTTCTATCCCGCCTATATACTGGTCAACAGGCATCCAGTAACCAGTTTCTTCGTTTGGAGTTCGGCGTTCGGCGTTAAATTCAATTTTACCGTTTTTAAAGCAATAAGCTATAAAATACCACGATGAATCCACAAATGTATCCATGGTGTCTGTCTCTCGCCTTGCAGCCCCTCCGCATTTAGGGCAGTCTGTCTTCAGGAATGACTCCACTTCTGAGAGCGGAGAGCCTCCCTTTCCTGTTATCTCCACATCCACAGGGAGGATTACAGGAAGGTCTTTCTCCGGGATTGCAACGATCCCGCATCTATCACAATAAACTACAGGTATAGGCGTCCCCCAGTACCTCTGTCTCGAAATCCCCCAGTCCCTCAGTCGGTAATTGACCTTCTTTTCACCAAAACCCTCTTTCTCGATGAAGGAGGCAATCTTATCCTTTCCCTCCTCTGTTCTGAGGCCTGTAAAAGGACCCGAGTCTACCATAATCCCTTCGCCTTCGTAGGCACTCTCCATCAATTCGGCTCCCCTCACCCTCTCCCTCTCCCCAGAGGGAAGAGGGAAGTTTCTTTTTATTTCCTCTCCCCTGGGGGGAGAGGACTGAGGTGAGGGGGAATCTGCTGAAATTATCACTATTTTCGCCGGTAATCCATACTTCCCTGCAAACTCAAAGTCCCTCTGGTCATGGGCAGGGACTGCCATTATTGCACCTGTACCGTATTCCATAAGGACAAAATTAGCAACCCATATCGGCACCTCATCTCCATTTAAAGGGTTTATTGCGTAGGAACCTGTAAAAACCCCTTCCTTCTCTATCTCCCCTGATGTCCTGAGTAGGCTGCCCAGTCTTTTTGTCTTTTCCACAAATTCAATCACATCCTTTTCATAGGAAGTCCCCCTGACAAGTTCAGAGACAATCGGGTGTTCAGGTGCAAGGCTCATGAATGTTACTCCATATAGGGTATCCTGTCTCGTCGTAAATATCCTGAGTTTTTTCTCAGAACCTTTGACAGGGAAATCCACCTCCACACCCTCGCTTTTCCCTATCCAGTTCTTCTGCATTGTAAGTACCCTCTCAGGCCAGCCGGGCAGCTTATCACAGAAACCCAATAGTTCCTCTGCATAATCCGTGATCTTGAAGAACCACTGCTCAAGCTCCTTCTGGATAACATCTGTATCACACCTCCAGCACCTCCCATCCTCTACCTGCTCATTTGCAAGGACAGTCTCGCAGGAGGGACACCAGTTAACAGAGGATTTCCTCTTATAGGCAAGTCCCCTCTCGAACATCTTTATAAAGAGCCACTGGTTCCATCTGTAATAATCAGGGCTGGATGTATTTATCTCTCTACCCCAGGCATAAGAGAGGCCAAGCCTTTTAATCTGGCTCTTCATTTTATCTATATTCTCTTCAGTCCATCTGGCAGGGTGGACACCATGTTCAATTGCAGCATTCTCTGCAGGAAGTCCGAAGGCATCCCACCCAATGGGATGAATAACATTGAGACCCCTCATCCTTTTATATCGGGCGATCACATCCCCTATCGCATAATTCCTGACATGGCCCATATGGATATTGCCCGATGGGTACGGAAACATCTCGAGGCAGTAATATTTCTGTTTGGAAGGGTCTTCTTTCACCTCGAAGACACCCTTATCAAGCCAGAATCCCTGCCACCTCTCTTCTATTTTCTTCGGGTCGTATCTTTCTGACATATTTGTCCTGAACCAGAATTAGAACCAAAAATAACATAAAATTCTTTATCTATCAAGAGAAAATCAGGATTGTGAAAATCTTGCCGGGTAGGACAGGCATCTCGCCTGTCAAGAGCGTGAAAACCTTAATTTTAATATAGTAGAGATATAACTCATTCCACGCTTTATATATTTGAAAAGGCTTGTAGCTGTTTTCGATTCACCATGTCTTCTCGTAACACAAATATAGGGGATCTCTTTTATAGTAAATCCCTTCCTCTTTGCACGATAAAGGAAATCTATACAATATTCCCCGTAATCTCCTCTGAGGTCTGTCTCTGAACCGCTCCCGCTTTTAAAAACATTCTTTCTTGCTGCAATAAAACCTGATGTGTAATCATTTATAGAGGAGTCGAGAAGAAATCTGGCAAGACGATTAATCATCCAGCTCCCTATCCTTTCCCTTAAAGAATCCCTGTCGTCTTTTGCGTTACCTATATATCTTGAACCTATTGCAATATCATATTCTTCAACTGCACCGAGTAATTCCGGTATAACCGCTGGAGGCATCGAAAAATCGCAGTCCATCCAGACTACCGCATCACCTTTAGATGCAGATATGCCCTCATTGATCGCAGATGTCAACCCCCTTTCGTTAATCCGTCTTATAAGTCTCACCCTCGGATCCCCAAAATCTCTTACAACCTCCCAGGTCCTGTCAGGTGAGTCATCATCAACCACAATCACCTCTGCAGGATTCACCTTTTCAAGTATCTCCCTTATGAGAGCGCCTATATTCACTCTCTCATTGTATGTTGGCAGGATTATTGATTCTCTCAATAAACTACCCTCCTGAAGGACTGTAAAGGGATATCTCCGGTATTGACCAGTCGAAGACAGGATGTGAACCAGTCTGGGTCAGGCGAACAAACCTTGCCAGTGCAGGCTCAAAGCGATGGAAGAGTATAACTGCCTCATGTCCAAAGAAATATCTGGGATGCCCCATATCCCATCTCAGCATGTCTTCCATATGGGTTGTAAAGGCAACCCTCCTCCACTTCTTCCCATCCTCTGAAATATCTATATTTAAAGCCTCGGAATAATCGGTTGTAAATTCACCAAGTTTAATCTCTATTTTACTTAAAAGATAAGATCTCGGAATCTCTATCTCAAAGCTCATCCCTTCCACCCGTGAATGTCCGCTCCCCCATCTTGTTCCTATACTTCCATCAATGGCTAAAGAGGCATCTCGTG
>CAKKRL010000093.1 GCA_919902655.1 Thermodesulfovibrionia bacterium | reverse complement strand
TATATTCAATTAATTTTATAATGCATAATTGATGTGTAATATGTCAAGTTTTTTTAGCATCGTTCAAATAACTTGAAATTCATCAGATTTATGTTTATAATAGTCTTTAAAAATTATTATAAAATTAGGTATTGAAAATGGGAAATAAATGGAGAGGTGGTATATTATTTATTGGATTACTTTTGACTATCTTTTCATTATTTTCTTATACTGCTTATGCTGAATCAACGGAACAGGATATGCCAAAAAGATTTTTTGTAGCCCCACCTCCTTTTTCACCAGGAATTTTCCCATGCTCACAGTGTCATCAGGGAATGCCAGTTAACAGAAAACCACGAAAGCTCGTTCAATTCCACGAGAACATCGTATTAAAGCACATGCCTGATGGGTGGTGTTTTGACTGCCATAATCCTAACAATAGAGACAAACTGAGATTAGCCAATGGTAAGTTGATAAGCTTTGAGGAGTCGTACTATCTCTGTGCCCAGTGTCACGGCACAGTATTCCGGGACTGGAAGATAGGTTTGCATGGCAAGAGGTCAGGGATGTGGAATGGGGAAAAACAATATCTGCTCTGTGTCCACTGCCACTGGCCCCATGACCCAAAGTTTAAACCAATTACACCGATGCCACCACCGGCAAGGCCATCGGAGATAAAATGAGTTTAAAGGTTAAAAATGAAAAGGTTACGTGATCTGAGTGAGATTAAACTGGACAGGAGGACACTCCTGAAGGGTGCTGCCCTCGGCCTGGCAGGCACAGCCCTCCCCCTGAATAAGGCAGATGCCTCCTTCTGGGAGGCATTCTTCCAGAAGCACTTCAGGGAGATGGGCAAGGAGGATCTGAAAAAGGTCATCGAGCGTCTGGAAAGAGAGTACGAAAAGAAGTATAAAAAGGCCATCCGCATACATAATCATCCTGCCATGCCAGGAGTACTCTTCGGCTACGGGCTTGACCTTTCAAGATGTATCGGCTGCAGGAGATGCGTTTATGCATGCTTCAAGGAAAATAATCCATCCCGGGACCCTCAGATACATCTCATAACGGTACTCCGTTTCAAAAAGGGTGATAAATGGGTCGATCTCGAAAATTCAGAAAAATACTATAGCCCGCAACAGGTTCCCGAGCCGGGGTATTTTTACATGCCTGTCCAGTGTCAGCAGTGTGAGAATCCACCCTGTGTCAAGGTCTGTCCAACACAGGCGACATGGAAAGAGCCTGATGGCATTGTAGTAATTGATTACAACTGGTGTATAGGTTGCAGGTACTGCATGGCTGCCTGCCCTTACGGCGCAAGGCGTTTTAACTGGGCCGAACCGAGCATACCACCGGATGAGATGACTACAGAGACGCACTACCTCGGCAACCGCCCGCGCTACAAGGGTGTGGTCGAAAAATGCACTTTCTGTATCCAGAGGACGAGGATCGGTAAATACCCGGCATGCCTCGAGGCATGTCCTGTGGGTGCAAGGAAATTCGGAAATCTGCTTGACCCGAACAGCGAGATCAGGTATGCCATAGAAAACAAGAGGGTCTTCAGACTTAAAGAGGATTTGAACACATATCCGAAGTTCTATTACTTCTTTGCTTATGGGAGATAGAATGAATATAACAAAAAATTTTTTTATAGCTCTAAAGCAGATCACCATAGGAAGTAAGAAGTACTACTTCTGGCTTGCCTTCCTTTCATTCTTCATTCTCCTTGGACTGAGCGCATATTTCGACCAGTTAAACAGAGGTCTTATAACAACAGCCATGAGGGATCAGGTTTCATGGGGTTTATACATATCAAATTTCACTTTTCTTGTTGGCGTTGCTGCAGCGGCAGTGTATCTTGTAATCCCTGCCTATGTTTATAATTTCAAACCCATAAAGGAGATAGCTTTATTTGGGGAAATGGTCGCTATAACGGCGATTACAATGTGTATACTTTTTATAATTGTCGACATGGGTCAGCCATCTCGTGTATGGCATCTCCTCCCTGTCATCGGAGCAATGAATTTTCCATCATCCCTTTTAGCATGGGATGTAATAGTACTGAACGGTTATCTCGTCCTTAATGCAATCATTGTCTTTTATGTCCTGTACAGGCTCTCACTTGGGAAAGAATACAGAATGTCTGTAGTCTGGCCTTTAATAATAATCTCCATACCATTAGCAGTAAGCATACATACTGTAACTGCGTTTATCTATAATGGGCTGCCAGCCAGACCATTCTGGAATGCTTCTATTGTTGCACCAAGATTTCTTGGATCGGCATTCTGTTCTGGCCCTGCAATAATGCTTATTCTCTTTCAAATTATCAGGAAGCTTTCAGATGTGGATATAGAAGACAGGGCAATCTTCAAGATTGCGGAATTGATCGCCTATGCCATGGGGGTTAACCTATTTTTACTCGGAGCAGAGGTTTTTAAAGAATTCTATTCAGGCAGTATACACTCAGTGCCCATAAAATATCTCTACTTTGGCCTTCATGGAAAGACAGCTTTTGTTTCATGGATATGGTTCGCAACCCTATTAAATATCACAGCGTTCTTCCTGTTTCTTTTTCCAAAAACTCGTCAAAACTTCATGACACTCAATATGGGATGTGTATTTATCATCATGGGTATATATATAGAGAAGGGAATGGGCCTTATAGTTCCTGGTTTTATCCCTGATACCCTTGGAGAGATATACGAATATTCGCCGACAATGCAAGAGATAATTATAACAATTGGTATATGGGCGGTGGGCGCGATGTTATATACTTTACTGCTTAAATTTGCCCTTCCTGTTTATACTGGTAGGTTGAGATTTGGGATAAAGGCTAAAGGGGTTGTTGCCCGTGATATAATGACAGCGAAACCTGTAACTATTAGTCCTGATGAAACTGCTGAAGAGATAGGCAAACTACTTATTTCCAGGAGTATAAGTGGTGTTCCTGTTGTTAATAGTGATAACATGGTTATAGGCTTGGTTTCTGAGTCTGACATTATATTCAAGGCCATACAGGAGGAACCATATTTTGTGGAAAAGGTAGGAGAACTCATCCTGCCAGATGAGGAGAGGCGTAAGAAACTGGGTAATACTGCAAAGGAATTAATGACCTCTCCTGCCATCACAGCCTTTGAAGATACTCCACTCGAAGAACTGAATAAGACCATTACCAATAGAAAGATTAAAAGGATAATTATAGTGGATAAAGAAGGGCATCCAGTTGGAATAGTTTCAAGAGCTGATATTCTAAAGACATTAGAAAGTAAAATCAGAAAATAACCAATAAAGACTTAAGCTCCTACCATCTAAATAGTTTTTAGAAAATAGGTCTTTTTTACGCAACAATCTCAGATAATCTTTATAGAAAAGAGAGGCACTTTATTCAGATTTTCGGCCTAGCAGGAAAACAGTAATGCAAAGCCCAATAAAAATGAACATTATAATGCCAGTAAAGTTTTGCCGGAACTCCAATTCTTGAAAGTACTTCTGAACCCTTACCTCGATAGCAGAAAGCCTCTTTGAGAACTCATCTGTTCGGTCTTTTACTAAATTCACATCAACAGTATGAAAAAGGGCTCTGAACTCTACATGTGTGCGAAACAGAATCTTATCGTCATCCTCTGTATATATCAATCTGGACCTTAGAGTCTTCAGGCTGTCATAAATCTCTTTTATCTTCTTCTCTGTCAGTAAAAGTGTAGCCTTTATGCTCTTGGCCCTTTCATAACTATGGCATCTCGTACATAGGCCCTCATTAATAATCGCTATAGAGGCCTTCTGGATATTATGGGAGCCGTGACAGGTAACGCAGTTTGGACCTTTACCTATAGTCTTCAATGCCTTTCCGTGATCACTTTCAAGATAATTTTCAAGGATACCAATATGGCATTTACCGCAGAACTCTGGCACATTTTTGTGTTTCGGTATACCTACAAAGCCCCTTTCAGGCGACATGGACTTTTCGGCATCCCTTGGGTCACCTCCGTGGCAGTCATGGCATGCTACACGGTATTCATAATGCCAGCTTTTACGCCACTCAGAAGGGATTTCTCTATATTGAGATTTTATCATCTCTGAGGTATGGCACTCAATACACACATCCCTTTCTATCTTCGGCCCTTTACCCCATGGTGCGGTCAGGAACTCCTTCTTAAAAACATCCTTCCAGCCACCTTCGGATATTGAGATAAGACTGAAGAATATTATCATTGAAATCAAATATCTCATCAGTAAGAACCCCATATAGTAAGAACCGCCCATAGAGACAACACTCCTAAGAATAAAACAAGTAACCGCGGCCTCTTGAGGATATTGTTCTCTTTAAGCCTGTCAAAAAAGGGCCAGAGGATAAACAGTATAACCAATGTTATCTGTAATATAATACCCAGAAATTTATTCGGTATGAGTTTAAACATCTGATATGGAGCAAGGAAATACCATTCAGGCCTTACATGTTCAGGGGTATTTAAAGGGTCAGCCGGAGTATTAGCATCCGCCGGGAGAAAAAGCGCAGGAGCAAAAGAGATGATGAAGAACATAGCCAGAAAATAAAGAAATATCATGAATGCCTCTTTTGAAAAGAAGTATGGGTAAAAGGGATGTCCGTCCGGATAGCTCTCGGGTCTGAATTCTTTCCACTCTTTTCGTTCTTCAATAACTTTCCCAAAGGGGGGAGATGAAAACCCGATTCTACAGACTAAAAAGATATGGATACCAAACAATATCAACATGAGTGGAGGAAGAAAAGCCACATGTACGGCGAAGAACCTGTTCAGCGTGACTCCAGATACCTGCTCGCCACCTCTTAAAAGTTTAGTAAAGAAATCTCCAATAACAGGAAATGCTGTTGGCATGGTTGTTACTATCGTCGTTGCCCAGTAACTCAACTGACTCCATGGAAGCAGATAGCCACTCAGGCAAAAGGTAAGTGTAATGAGTGACATCAAGGCCCCGATCACCCATGTGAGCTCCCTCGGTTTCTTATACGCCTGAAGGAAAAACACTGAAAGCATATGAAGAAAGACTACTGCAACCATTAGATTACTCCCTACTACATGCATTAGACGGAATAACCACCCATAAGGGACTGTATTCATTATTAACTGGATACTCTTAAAGGCGTGATCTTCGTGGGGTGCATAATAGATAAGGAGGAAGATGCCTGTTATGGCCTGAATAATATATGCTACGAATGCAACGATACCGAGGGAATAAAAGATATTAATATTCCTGGGAACCATGTACCCGATAAGCTGTGATCTGACAAGCTCACTAATTCCGGTTCTTATCTCAATCCATTCTCTTATCCTCTGTACCATGTAATCATCCAATCCTTACATTATCACCTTCAATCCTGAATTGAAACTTTTCCAGGGATTTTGGGGGTGGACCGGATACGACATTCCCCTCAAGGTCGAATGAGCCAGCATGACAGGGACAGATGAGCAATAGTTTCTCTTTATCATATTTCACTAGACAGCCCAGATGTGTACAGACCTTTGAAAGGATTATGTATCCTTTATCTTTCCTGTTTATCAATACTGCAGGAACCCCTCCAATCACAAGGTCTTTAGCTCCTTCTATAGGAATTTCACGCTTGGCAATAATTATACTTTCTCCCTTTCCCTTAGCCTTAAGTGGTGTAAGAAAGCGTAAAATGGGATAAGTAAAGGCGCTCAAGGCACTTACTCCAAGAATAGATGTTAATAACTTTAAAAATCTCCGCCTTTTCATTCTATGATTTTATCAATTGTTACGACACTACTGTAAGCAATTATATGGCAAAAAAATAAGGAATGTCAAGGTAATCTCTACAAGAAAAACAAGGGATAATCAAGAATTTTTAAAGGATAGATGTTTACCCCGCATCCCGTCCTTGAGGACGGGGTGCGGGGTTTACTCTCTTATATCTACTGTCGATTTCCTACTTCTTCTGCACTTCCGAAGAGGTCTCTAACCTTCTCCATGAAACCCCTGCCTTGGTGATTGAGATCCTCACCGCTTAATCTCGCAAATTCCCCAAGGAGTTCTTTCTGTCTCGCATTAAGTTTTGTCGGCACCTCGACAACAACCGCCACAATCTCATCCCCTCTGCCATAACCCCTCAGTCTCGGAATCCCCTTCTCCTTCAGTTTGAAAAGCTTGCCTGACTGGGTCCCTGAAGGTATCCTCAGGTTTGCCTTCCCGTCGAGGGTGGGAACTTCAATGTCCCCGCCGAGGGCAGCCATAGGGAAGCTTATTGACACTCTGCAAAGGATATCATCACCCTCCCTTTCAAAAATAGGATGGGGTCTCACATTTATTATTATATAGAGGTCTCCGGGAGGCCCGCCGAAGGTACCGAGTTCTCCTTCTCCTGAAAGCTTCAGCCTCGAACCTGTCTCCACACCTGCAGGAACCCTGACGGATATCATTCTCTCCCTTTCGATCTTCTTCCTGCCACCGCATTCAGGACATGGGTCTGTGATGATCCTTCCCTCTCCGTGGCAATGACCGCAGGTACGGCTTACACTGAAGAACCCCTGCTGGTACCTTATCTGTCCTGCCCCTTTACAAGCTGTGCAGGTTATGGGCCCCTTCCCCGCCTTCGATCCGCTTCCCTCACAGGCAGGGCAGGTAACCCAGCGGGGTACCTTTATCTTCTTTTCTACACCGAATACAGATTCTTCAAACTCTATGTCGAGATCATATCTTAGGTCAACACCTTTCTGCGGTCTTGTCCTTGTCCTGCCAGTGAATGTACCGAAGAAATCACCGAAGATATCATCAAAGATATCACTAAAGCCTCCAAACCCCGTGCCCGCACCTATCCCTTCTGCAACACCGAATTGGTCGTAATAGGCCCTTTTCTGCGGGTCGCTAAGGCATCCGTAGGCCTCGTTTATCTCTTTGAACTTCTCTTCTGAGGCCTTATTCCCGGGGTTCCTGTCTGGATGGTACTTAAGGGCAAGTTTTCTGTAGACCTTCTTTATCTCGGTATCAGAGGCGTTTTTGTGAATCCCAAGTATTCCGTAGTAATCTTTCTTAGTCACTACTTCTTATCCTTATCCACCTCTTCGAACTCGGCATCAACCACCTTCTCTTCCTGTGGTTCTGTCTTCCCGGATTCAGCGGTCTTTCCTGCTGTCCTGTAGATTTCCTCAGCGAACTTATGAGACACCTTTGTAAGTTCCTGCGTTGCCCTCCTTATCTCCACCGCATCATCCCCCTCCTTTAACCTCTTCGCGGTATTTATCACATCCTGTATCTGCGTCCTCTCATCAGGGGTGAGCTTATCTCCATACTCTGTGAGGGATTTCTCTACGGTGTATATAAGCGTGTCTGCCTCATTCCTTGCCTCAGCAAGCTCCTTCTTCTTCCTGTCTTCCTCTACATGGGACTGGGCGTTCTTTACGGCATTATCTATCTCTTCCTTTGAAAGCCCGCTACTTGCCGTAATCCTTATGGACTGTTCCTTTCCTGTACCGAGGTCTTTCGCTGAAACATGGACTATGCCGTTTGCGTCTATATCAAAGGTAACCTCTATCTGTGGTACACCTCTCGGTGCAGGTGGTATACCTACAAGTTCGAACATGCCGAGAACTTTATTGTCACCCGCCATCTCACGCTCTCCCTGCAATACCTTTATACTCACCGCAGGCTGATTGTCTGAGGCAGTTGAGAAGACCTGGCCTTTCTTTGTGGGGATCGTTGTGTTCCTCTCTATCAGTTTCGTAAATATACCTCCAAGGGTCTCTATACCGAGTGACAGAGGTGTTACATCAAGAAGAAGTACCTCCTTAACCTCTCCCTTAAGCACCCCTGCCTGTATGGCAGCGCCAACCGCAACCACCTCATCAGGGTTCACCCCCCTATGAGGTTCTCTGCCAAAGAAATCCTTCACTATTGTCTGTACCCTTGGTGTCCTTGTCTGGCCACCAACAAGGATTACCTCATTTATATCCTTCGATGTAACACCGGCATCTGAAATTGCCCGCCTGCATGGCTCTACTGTCCTCTGGAGGAGGTCCTCAACAAGCTGTTCGAACTTTGCCCTTGTGAGTTTCATAAGGAGGTGTTTCGGCCCTGCCTGATCCGCGGTGACAAAAGGAAGGTTTATCTCTGTTTCAATGGCCGTGGAGAGTTCACATTTTGCCTTCTCCGATGCCTCCTTTAGCCTCTGTAGTGCCATCTTGTCATTCCTGAGGTCTATTCCCTGGTCTTTCCTGAACTCCTCTACCATCCAGTCCATTATTCTGAGATCAATGTCGTCACCACCAAGATAGGTATCCCCGTTCGTTGATTTTACCTCAAAGACACCCTCACCAAGTTCGAGTATCGAAACATCAAAGGTTCCCCCACCGAGGTCATAGACTGCTATCCTTTCGTCTTTTTTCTTATCAAGTCCATAGGAAAGGGAAGCGGCCGTGGGCTCGTTTATTATTCTGAGTACCTCAAGTCCTGCTATCCTCCCGGCATCTTTAGTTGCCTGTCTCTGACTGTCATCAAAATAGGCAGGAACAGTTATCACAGCCTCCTTTACCTCCTCACCAAGATAATCCTCTGCGGTCTGTTTCATTTTCTGGAGTATCATCGCTGATATCTCGGCAGGGCTGTACCTCTTACCTCTTACCTCTACATGGGCATCACCGTTCGGCGCCTCCACTATCTTATAGGGAAGTCTCTTCACTGCCTCCTTCACCTGCGGAGAATCATATTTCCTCCCTATAAGTCTCTTTATCGAAAATATTGTGTTCTCGGGATTGGTGATCGCCTGCCTCTTGGCTATCTGTCCTGCAAGTCTCTCACCTTTCTCCGTAAAGGCAACAACAGAAGGAGTAGTCCTGCTGCCCTCCTGATTCGGTATAACCACTGGCTCTCCTCCTACCATTACCGCAACACAGGAATTAGTCGTACCTAAGTCTATTCCAATTACCTTTCCCATCTTTTCCTCCATTCCTTAAATCTTTATATTTTAATATAACCATTTATTGTAGACCTTCAATCCCCTACATCCGATTCCAGACTCCCGACACCTGACTCCTCACTGCTATCCTGGGGCTCATGGCTCTTCGAAACCGCAACCATTGAAGGTCTTATGACCCTGTCATGGAGCAAGTAGCCCTTCCTGAAATCTTCAACCACTGTATTGGGCTTACACTCTTTAGTCTCTACCTGAGCCACAGCATGATGTCTCGACGGGTCAAAGGCATCTCCAATCGCCTTGATCTCCTTCACCCCGAACCTCCCCAGTACATCCATCATCTGCCTGAGGGTCATCTCAACCCCTGAGATAAGACCCTCAAGGGCTTCCATTCCTTCAGGATTGATTTTGTCTGAAAATTCCTTTGAATGAGCTATTGCCCTTTCGAGGTTATCAACCACAGGAAGAATCTCCGTAATAAGTCTTTCATGGCCGTACCTGAGAAGTTCAGCCTGCTCCTTGGATGCAACCTTCTTGAAGTTTTCGAACTCTGCGTATAGCCTGAGGTATTTATCCTGAAGTTCAGCGAGTTCCTTCTTTTTTATATCCAATCCTTCATTCAGGGCATTCAGGGTTTCTGCCTTTAAGGCCTCTTCGCTTATATCTTCTTCACTTTTTATTTCCTTATCCCCTATCTTCTCATCATCTCCCATACCATCTCACCCTTTTCTCAGGACACGGCTCAAGAATTTTGCTGTGTAATCAACAATCGATATCACCTCACGATAGTCCATCCTCCGGGGACCTATTACCCCAACTATTCCTATCACCCTCTCCCTGCCCCTATAAGTAGATGTGATCATGCTGCAGTCCTGCATCTCATGGCAGGGATTCTCAGACCCGATAAAGACCCGTACTCCCTCTGCTTCCATTGTCGTGTCTAACAGGCTTATCAGTGTATGTTTGTCCTCTATTGCCTTAAAAAGTCTCTTGATCTTGGTAACATCCGAAAACTCAGGCAGTTCAAATACTTCAGACATCCCCCATATGTATATCTCACCGGCCCTCTCCATCTCTAATATCTGATTGTATAGCCTCAGAGCCCTCTCTACCAGCCGGTCATATCGGGCCTCCTCTTCCCTGAGTTCCTCCTCTATCTTTCGTCTTACATCCTTGAGGGGAACCCCCTTAAGCTTCGCGTTCAGAAACTCAGCTATCCGTATCAGGTCCCTCTGTGTTATTTCATCTTCCGTTTCTATCACTCTGTCCTGGACTATTCCCTCTTCTGTAATAAAAACAACAAGTACCCTTCTTGCCTTAAGCTTTATAAACTCTATCTTCCTGTATATCGTCTCCCCACACTTCGGAGCGAGGATAATACCAAGATTATGAGACATAAAGGAGAGTACCTTCGATGCCTCCTTCATAAGTTGATTCATGTCGCTACTCGCAAGCCTCGTCCTGAATTCTTCAACGAGTATCTCCCTGTGACGCTCTCCGATAGTTACGGAACTTTCCTCTACCAGATTATTCACATAGAACCTGTATCCCTTGTCTGTCGGAACGCGTCCTGCCGATGTATAGGGCTGGCTCAGATATCCCATTTCCTCAAGGTCGGCCATTATATTTCTTATCGAGGCAGAACAGAGCCCTAAATCAAACCTTTTCGACACAGTCTTCGACCCTACAGGCTCTGCTGTATTGATAAAGCTCTGTACAACAGCCCTCAGAATATCTCTATTCCTATCACTTAGCTCCATATGATCCGAGTTCTCTTAGCACTCTTAGTATGAGAGTGCCAATAAGCTAACAACTACTAAAAGAAATGTCAAGGACAAATCATCTTTCCTTAATCCCTTAAAGTTTCATTTACATCATAACATTATTTACCTTGATTTTTTATACAATTCTGATAAGTTTAAGTTATGACCTTCTGAAATAAGTGCTACCTTGGCTGTTCAACAGATGGATGAGAAAAGGAAATATAAGAGGATTATTGTTGAAGGAATGGATGTCCATGCAAAGATGCTATTTGCAACGGAGGTAAACCTTCTGACGATAAGTCTTGGCGGTGCCTCTGTAAGTCTACACAGAAGGCTGTCCATGGGGAGTGAATATACATTGAAGATAGAATGTAAAGACAGGACATTCTCAACAAGCGGTGTTGTCGTATGGGAACGGTTAGTCGATTACGATAAGAACGAGAAAGGCGAGACTGTTCCGATATACGAGGCAGGAATAAAATTTAAGGATGTCCTGACAGAGAAAGGGACTGAACTTATCGGTTTCATCGAGGCTACCGCAGCACCTGAAACCCGGAATCTTAGACTGAAAGGTACAAGGGCAAGAATTATCGGCCCAAAAAAGACTACCATTGTGGACTACTACACTAATTTTGATGTAAAGAAGATAAGTTTAGGTGGCATGCTCATAGAGACAGACCATGAGATTGAGGTTGATATTAAATTCCAGATGGAATTAATCTTTCCAGAAGAAAAAGGGTCAATAAAGTTTCGGGGAAGAATTACTTCCTGCATGGAAATACCTGACAGGGGTCCGAAATTTTATGACACAGGAATCGAATTTGTCGAGATGAGCAGGGAAGACAGAGAGAAATTAAAGGAATTTATTAACTACCTTGAAAGGCTTTAAATTGGTGGATAGGGATAGTGAACTTCCCCCGATTTGATGGACACAGAGAAAAGCGTGTATGATAAAGGGGGAGGTTAAAA
>CAKKRL010000092.1 GCA_919902655.1 Thermodesulfovibrionia bacterium | reverse complement strand
CCTGGTGCAAACATATCAGGCCGTTTTGAAAGTAGTTGAGTCATCCCAGGGATCCGCTCTTTAGCCCTTTCCTGCATCTTTATACTCTTTGAGATATCCAATTCAGTCCTCTTCACAGTTTATTAAGATACCTTCATCTTTCTTTTGGCTTTACTATCCTTTTCACTTCATTGACAACTCTTTTCACATCACTACCAGTCATGGCAGGAAAAAGGGGAAGTGAGAGGCATCTCTGGTAGTATCTTTCTGCATTGGGGCAGTCTCCCCATTTAGTGCCAAACTTTTTTTTGTAAAAAGGCTGTGTATAAACAGGGATATAGTGAACCTGGGTCTGGATGCCCTTTTTCCTGAGTTCGGTCATAAGTTCTGAACGTTTGATACCGATCCCTTCAAAATCGAAGAGGAGGACATATATATGGAAATTACTGTCACAGTCCTTAGCCTCGAAAGGTCTTTGGATGTATTCGGTGCTGCTGAAGGATTCGTTATACATATCAACAATCTCACGTCTCCGTTTACGATATTTTTGCAACTTCTTCAACTGGGAGAGACCGAGGGCACACTGGATATCCGTAATGCGATAGTTATAACCTAAATCAATCTGTTCATAGTACCATGGCATGAGGTCGGGAGTCGAAGAACCAATAAACTCTTCTGGATTATTTGTAATGCCATGCGAGCGTAAACGTTTCATCTTCCTGTACAGCGTCTCATCGTTTGTAAGTACCGCACCACCCTCACCCGTAGTGATGTGTTTCACAGGGTGAAAACTGAGTACCACCATTTCAGAATGCATACAGCTGCCAATCCTTGCCCACCCTCCATCCATAACTTTGTATCTTGACCCAAGGGCATGACAGGCATCTTCGACAATAAATATCTTACTATTAAATTGTTTTTCCTTTGCCTTAACAATCCTGTATATAGATTCCATGTCACAGCTCTGCCCGGCAAAATGTACAGGGATTACTGCCCTGGTCCGCTCATTAATTTTCTTCCCGATCTCTTCTGGTAGAATATTGTATGTCTGGGGATCAATATCAGCAAAGACAGGCCTTGCACCGCAGTACACAGCGCAATTGGCTGATGCCACAAAGGTAACTGGAGAGGTAATTACTTCATCCCCTTCTTTCACATTGGATGCAAGACATGCGATATGAAGGGCAGAGGTCCCTGAGTTCATTGCAACCGCATATTTTGCACCACAGTACTCAGACAACGCCCTCTCAAATTCTTCAATCTTTGGCCCCTGTGTGATCCAATCTGAACGAAGTACATTTATAACCGCCTGGATGTCATCTTCATCTATATACTGTTTTCCATAAGGCATAATAATAGACTTCTTTTGTATTGCTGATGGTTTTTCTTCAATCCCTTTAGACCTTCTCATAAGATAATAATGGGTTATTTAAATAGCTCGTTTCTTTAATAAATCCTGGCATTTCTTGTTATACTGGAATATCCTCCATTGACCATCGGCTTCTTTCAATAGTATAGTCATCCGAGATCTGTTCCAGTATCTGCCGGAGTTCTTTAATGCTAATTATTTGCGGATTGTTATTTGAGGTATACTCAAAACCCTCCGGACATTGCCGGCCGCCATTATTAATCAGTTCCTTTCTTTCTGCTGTATTCTGTCTTATTACATAACATTCATTATACTCAATGGCGTTTCGCCCCTCATCTTCCCCGATCAGGGTCTCGTGAATCTTCTCTCCGGGACGGATACCTATTATCTTATGAGAACACTCCGGTGCTATCGCCTTTGCAAGGTCGGTAATCTTCATGGAAGGGATTTTAGGAACAAAAATTTCAGCTCCCTTTGCTAATTCTAAAACTTTAAGCACGAAATGGACGCCCTGATCCAGGGTAATCCAGAAACGGGTCATGCGTGAGTCCGTAATAGGGAGCATGCCTGTCTTTGCACGTTCTTTAAAGAAGGGGACTACCGAACCCCGGCTTCCTACTACATTGCCGTAACGTACAACCGAAAAAAATGTGTTCTCATGCCCTGCATATGCATTTGCGGCAACAAATAATTTATCCGAACATAATTTTGTTGCGCCATAAAGGTTTATGGGATTACATGCCTTATCTGTAGATAAGGCAATGACCTTCTTAACCTTATTCTGCAATGCGGCATCAATCACATTCATTGCACCCAGAATGTTAGTCTTGATAAATTCTGCAGGATTATATTCTGCTGCCGGGACCTGTTTTAGTGCCGCCGCATGTATCACATAATCAACTTCATGAAATGCTAATAACAGACGATCCCTATCCCTCACATCACCGAGAAAATACCGGAGGCAGGGATATTTTTTGGTGCTCCACGTTTGACCCATTTCAAACTGCTTTAATTCATCGCGACTGAAAATTATAAGTTTCTTGGGAATATAATCCTTAAGAATTATCTCCGTACATTTTTTGCCAAATGATCCGGTGCCACCTGTTATTAAAATTGTTTTTCCATTTAACATGCTTTTTTCTCCTTCTTAATGATTTTAAAAGCTTAGAACCTGTCCACAGGATCCTTCGGAAAACTTAAAACTGCCTTTTCACTGCTCCGCCCTCTCAGTTACAGGGACTGTAACCTAAAGGGTTCTACGGTTCAGAGTTTAAAGCAATGAGCGATGAGTGGAAAGCAATGAGTCACTCGTTGCTCATTGCTCGTTGCTTATTGCTCTAAACCCTCTCTACTTCCGATGCCTCTATCTTCAGGGCAACGCC
>CAKKRL010000091.1:5024-10261 GCA_919902655.1 Thermodesulfovibrionia bacterium | reverse complement strand
GCTGAGGCCAGGTGGACGGCATCTGCTCCACGTAAGGGATAAACCTCTGTCAATCTTCGTATCAAAGGAAAGAGTTCTTCGCGCACCTCTACAAGGATAAGGGTTCCCCAGTCATTGATAAAACTGCCCCATGCCTTCTGATAATGTTGCATCTCTATTCCGCCTTCTCTATGCTTCCTTGCAAAGGAAGCGCACATTTCAGCATAGGTAAGTTTGGATGTAATAACCCTCTTTTCATTCTTTAACAAAGCCCTTATCCTATCGGTCCCATCTTCAATAACATACTTCTTGACGAGGGCACTTGTATCCAGATAAATCATCTTCTTTCCTCGACAACAATCTTTGATAGAGGTTTGCCTTTAATGGGAACCGCCCTGGTTGCCATGTCCAATTTCCTTGCCTTTGAAGGGAGTTTAATCATGCCTTTTCTTGCCAGTGATGCCAGTTTTTCTTCTACTGATGCACTTGCCTTCATCTGGTCAAAGGAATGAAGGATGGCTATGGGGTCTCCGCGGTCCGTTACCACTACATTTTCCCCTTTCTGAACCAGAGTAAGGTAATGGGTCAGGCGATTTTTAAGTTCTCTAACACCTACAAGCATATTTTACCCCCTTGTAGCTATTGTAGCCACATTTTCCCGGATAGTCAAGCTCTTTTTCTTTTCTTAGCCAGCCTGTGAGGATCATGAACTCCGTGAATGAATATTCTATTGTTATTTCCTATTTCAAAACCACCATCCAGTAGACCAACCCTATCAGTATCCTATAAATCCCGAAGGGTATGAAACTGTATTTGCTTATAAACCTGAGAAAGGTTTTAACTGCTACTGCTGCGACGATGAAGGAGATGATGAAGCCGATACCGAGGGTCTTCCACTGTGCAATTGTGAAACTGCTACCTGTTTTTATAAGGTCGTAGCCTACTGCTGCAAACATTGTAGGAACGGCAAGGAAGAAGGAGAACTCGACGGCGCTCTTTCTCTTAAGGCCGAGGAGAAGGCCTCCTATTATAGTTGCCCCTGCCCTCGAGACACCCGGTATCATTGATAGAGACTGGAAGAGACCGATAGAGAATGCCCTGAGATAAGAAATATCTTCCGGCATTTCGATGGCGAATTTTTCTTTATGCGTAAGTTCGAGGATTATTAATGCGATGCCCCCTAATACTAAGGAGATAACAACCACATAGGGATTACCTAAAAGGTAATATTTTATGATTTTATAAAACAGGAACCCGAGTACCCCTGTAGGGATAAAGGCTATTAGGACCTTGCTCCAGAGGAGGATTCCTCCTGCAAGTCTCCTGAAGTAAAGAAAGATTATCGAGAAGATAGAGCCAAGCTGTATCGCAATCTCGAAACTTTTTACAAACTCTCCTTCAGACAGGTCGAGGAGGTGGGAGGTAAGTATAAGATGACCTGTGGATGAGACAGGTAAAAACTCTGTAAGACCCTGAATAACAGAGAGCAGGATTATGCTTATTAGATCTAAGTCCTTCCCCATCAATTATTTTAATCCTGATTAACAATACGGATCTTTGAGTTCTCTTCTTCCAGTCCATCTACAATGGCACCGAGGGAGACCATCTTCTCTATGTAGTCCACCCGTTCCTTCTGGATAACTTCTCCTGGCACAAGGATAGGTATGCCCGGTGGATAGACTGTAACTATTTCCGAGCTTATCTTTCCCGATGCCTCCTTTAATAATATCGACCTTTGAGAGGAAAGGAATGCCTCTCTCGGTGTCATTACCAAGTTTGGAGTTCTGAGTTCGGAGTTAAGGGTTAAGGGCTTTTTATCTTTTAATCTGGAACTTGCAACTTGTGGACTTGTGGACTTGATACTTATATCCCTGAGTGCCTCGGTAAGGCGGTTTAGGTCGTCCTTTCTGTCCCCTATGCTTACTATAACAAGGATATTAAAGGGGTCTGCCATCTCGACCTGTATATCGTATTCCCTGTTAAGCATCTGGGAGACCTCATAGCCTGTCATCCCGAGGTCGGAAACTCTGACAGTAATCTTTGTTACATCCATATCTCCCATTCCAAGAGATTTAATCTCTTCTCTGCGGAAGGAATAAATACCCTCTATCCTGTTTATCTTCTCCCTTGACTCCTCTGCAAGTCTTAGGGCCTTTCCTAAGAGTTTTTCACCCTCAGTTGCCATCTGCATCCTTGCAAGATCAAGTGATGCCATCAGGATATAAGAGGGGCTTGTTGTCTGGATGAACCTCAGCGTGTCGGCCAGAGTATCCATATCGATCCTTCCCGATCTTGCATGAAGCATTGAGGCCTGGGTCATGCCTCCTATTATCTTGTGCGTTGACTGGACGCAGAGGTCTGCACCTGCCTCAAGGGCAGAGACAGGGAGTTCGGGATGAAATCTGAGGTGAGGGCCGTGAGCCTCATCAACAAGCACGGCGAGCCCTCTTGAGTGGGCATAGGAAATTATCTTCTCAATGTCAGCACAGATGCCGTAATAGTTCGGGCTTGTAAGGAATAGGACCTTTGACTCCGGGTTTCCGTCAATAGTCTCTTTAACTGTTTCAAACCTTACATTAAGGGCAACCTTAAGTTTATCATCTACATCAGGGTCGAAGAAGATCGGTTCTGCACCACTCATGATGAGCCCTGCAAGGACGGAGCGGTGGATGTTTCTTGCAACAAGGATCTTTTCCATAGGTCTTACTGTTGAGAGGATCATCGCATGGTTCCCGCCGCTTGTACCATTTACCAGAAAAAAAGAGCGGTCAGCCCCATAGGCCCTGGCTGCAAGTTCCTGTGCCTCCTTGATAACACCTGTAGGATTCTGGAGGGAATCAACCTCATCGAGTGTTGTGAGGTCTATCGAAAATATCTTGGGGCCTACAAACTTCCTGAACCTCATAGATATACCCTTACCGCTTTTATGGCCGGGTGTATGGAAGGATACCTTTTTGCTCTCTGCTAAAGAGATCATTGCATCGAACAGGGGAGTGGTAAATTGTTCTTCCTTAATCATCGTCCTGTCTGTGATTTTCGTGGCGGGAGGGTTCTTAACGGTAGGTGAAGAGAGGTGCATTGTCCTCTATGATCTTCTCCTGTCTTTCCAGTTCATAACGGATATACTTTGGGAGCATGAACTGCCCCTGATGGGTTATTCCGTCATAGTAACCCAGTTCACCGGAAATCCTCTTCCTTATCCTGCTATCTGCCTCGTCAACAGGGATATCCCTCGGGTCGAATCTTTTTGAGGCGAGCGTGAATCCCCAGGGGATGGAAAATGAGGGAATGGATGCATAATAAGGGGCTACCACAGGAAATACAGCCCTGAGAGTTTTGTTGACAGCTGTAAAATTTAAGAGGTTATTTATTGCAGTAGCGCCGGCCTGCAGGGAGATTATACCGTCATCATTCAGACGGTCTTTTACCATTTCGTAAAATTCCCTTGTATAAAGGAGGTAGGCAGGCCCTTCTTCGACCGGCTCAGGTATATCGATAACGATTATATCGTATTTATCGGATGTCTCTTCGAGATAGCGACGGGCGTCAAGGAATTTCAGTTCTGTCCTCGGATCATCGAATGCGCCCTGATGCCACTGTGGAAGGAGTTCCTTGCACTTCTCGACAACCTCCTCATCGATATCGACCATGATGGCCTTCTTTACACTCCTGTGTCTCAGCACCTCCCTCAGGGTTGCACCTTCGCCTCCTCCTACGATGAAGATATTCTTCGGTTCCGGATGTGTAAGCATTGCCGGATGGACCAGGGCCTCATGATAGATGAACTCGTCTATCTCTGAAGACTGCATCTTTCCGTCGAGCACAAGACATTTCCCGTAACTCCCTATATCCATGATTTCCATTTGCTGGAACCTGGTGTTTGTCGAGTAGAGGATGGTCTTCAGGCTATGCATATGTGCTTCCTCAGGGGTAGTATATTCAAGAAACCATTTGAAGCTCTTTGGTTCTGTCATATGTTGCCGTTTCTCCTCTTTCTGCCTTATGGGGTATTTTTGTATTCGATGTTGAGATTATTCCCCTCTTCATTTCTACTATAGAAGGGTTCTTTGACTGGAATCTCTTGATAAGGTATGCGGCTGCATCCTCAGGTTTGATTGTCTCACCGCATGTAAAGATATCTACTGCTGCATAACCATATTCTGGCCAGGTATGGATAGAGAGGTGGGATTCTGCAATTACGACCATCCCGCTGATACCGAAGGGGTTAAATTCATGGAAGGAGACCTCTACGATGGTAGCTTTTGACTTCTTTGCTGCATCTACCATTGCATCCCTGACTTCCTTGAGATTCCCAAGGATCTTTGGATTGCAATCCTTTAATTCCACCAAAAGATGGGTTCCTAAAGCATACAATCTACTACCCCCTTTCTGCCTTCACGCCGCATAGACTCTATGAGGCGTGGACATTAAATCTGGCGCACTGCGCCTTTTCCCCTGAGTAAAGTTCAGGACATGCCCTGAACCTGTTTGAAATATAGCAATAATACGAAATTTGTCAATATAAAAAATAAAGTTGTTTGCAATATACAGTATTTTTAGCAAAATGCAAGAAAAAAATGCATCCGGGTTAATTTTTTGTTTTTTGAGAGGGATCATATTTTAGAGTTGAAATCGCTGGAGAAGGATGTATAATTTAGGTGTTCGGTATGGAGGAGAGATTTATAGACATAGGCCGGGTCCTCGTAGACCCGAGGATCTTTGAAACATCCTATACCTGTGATGTTGTTGGATACGGGTGTGGCTCTATGTGCTGTTACAGGGGGTGCATCGTCAGGCCATCAGAGGTTAAGAGGATAGAAAAACACCTCCCGGGTATCCGTTCTTATCTCAGCCCTGAAAACAGAGAGGCAATAGAGAGGAACGGTTCTTTTGTTGCCCGATGTTCTAAACAGTGTCCTGATGGCTGTGATATCCATCTGGAGGAGGCAAAGGCAGCGAAAAGGTTTTTCAAGGATAGCAGCGGTTTCAGATGTACGCTTCTCTTTAATGATTTCTGCGTTTTTGTGTATAAAAACAGCGAAGGCCATAGATTCTGCGCTGTACATTCCTATGCGCTCGATAACAGGATAAAGGTTGAGGATGTAAAGAAGATAGACTGCATCCAGTACCCACTCATGGTGTACAGGAAAAACGGGGAAAAGGTGCTCGCTCTCCAGGATGTCCCCCATCTTTCTCATATACCATGCATAAATGAAAGGAGGGGGGAACCGGTATACAGGGGACTTGAGGGTGTTATA
>CAKKRL010000091.1:0-5014 GCA_919902655.1 Thermodesulfovibrionia bacterium | reverse complement strand
TACGGCAGGAGATATAATAAAAGAAGGGGGGTGAAAGAGAAAATTAAGAGTGGAGATAATAATGGATTGCGGTGCGTGAAGAATAGATGAGAATAATTAAGAACCTTGAGAGTATTAAAGAGAGATACAAATATCCTATACTTACAATCGGGAATTTTGATGGCTTCCATCTTGGACATCAGGCCATCTTCAGAGAGATGGTTAAACGGGCCGGGGAAATGAAGGGGACTACTGTTGCCTTTACCTTTGAGCCACATCCTCTGAAGGTGATTGCACCGGAGAGGCCTCTGAGACTTCTCAGCACATTTGAGGAGAAGGTGAGATTGATTAAAGCTGAAGGTGTTGATATACTATTATGTCCGAGTTTCACAAAAGGCTTTGCCAGCCAGGGTCCGAGGGATTTTGTGAAGGATGTTCTTTATGAGAGGCTTGGTGTAAGCGAGGTGTTCGTTGGTTACGACTATGCCTTCGGAAAGGACAGGGAAGGGACTGTCCAATCCCTCAAGGAGATGGCAGGGGAATTCGGCTTTAAGGTTGTAGTTGTTGAACATGTAAGGATAGGGGATGAGGTGGTTAGCAGTTCAAGGATCAGAGAGCTTCTTTCTGAAGGAAGGGTGAGAGAGGCTGTGATTTTTCTTGGAAGGCCGTTTTCTATAGAAGGTACTGTTATAAAGGGAGAAGGAAGAGGAGGGTCTCTCCTCGGTTTTCCTACTGCAAATATAGATACAAAAAACCCTGACCTTCTTATACCAAAAGGGGGTATCTATGGTGTTTCAGTGTATTATAATAACAGGACATTTCAGGGAGCAGCAAATATAGGTTATAAACCTACCTTCAGGAACAGTAACTTTAGCTGTGAGGTTCACATATTAGATTTCAGAGAGGAAATTTTAGGAAGGAGTCTCAGGATAGACTTTATTGAGAGAATAAGAGATGAGAAGGCCTTTCCAAACCCTGAGGCCCTGTCTGAACAGATTAAGAGGGATATTAAAACAGTAAGAAATATTTTTAAAGAAAGGAGAGAATTATGAAAAGGTTATTTTGTTTATTGGTACTTTCTGGTTTTCTGGCCCTGCCCTTTATGTCAGAGGCCTCGAACAATACCTTTGATTCCCATTTCGGGAAGGGGTTTAACTATTATAAGAAGAAGAATTTCAAACTTGCAATAGAGGAGTTTGACAGGGCAATCAAGATCGACCCTAAAATAGCCAAGTCATACTACTATACGGGCTATGCCAAATACAAGAGGAAGGATTTTAAGGGAGCACTTCAAGACTTCAACCAGGCCTATAGCCTGGACCTGGATTACGCTCCAACAAAAAAGAAGGGCGGATTGTAATCCGCCCTTCTTCAATCTCTTGTTACAATCTTTATATTTTGTTACCTATCTGATGCTCTAAAGTTCACCTGGCAGTCTCCATCACCACTTGTTGCCCTGCTATCCCTGTTCATTGCACCGTCGTAGTCCAAAGATTCCACAACCGACCCAGTGCAACCGGAAGTCATGTCCCTAATAGTTTCGCCTTTATTCAAAAGACGGCCTAATGAGTCTGATGTAATCTCGCTACCATTTGCTACATAAGGGCATTGTCCGTCAATCGAGAAATAATCGGCTGTACCCTCGTTATTCCAGACCCTATATCCTTCGCAGCCAACATACACCTTAGCAGAACAGTTAGTGGTTCCTCCAGAATTGCTCACAGTAAGGGTAAAGGTATTTGTTCCTGATGTGGTAAGGGAGGCGGTATTGCATGAGGTGCCACTTGAGTTAGTAAAGCTTCCGCATTCCCCACTTGATGGAGAAAAACTACCGTTAGCAGGGCCGCCTGTAATCGTTATGTTAAGTCTGCTTGTCTCACCATAACGGACTATCAGGTCCTGGGAGATAGAACATGTTGGTGCAGCAGTTGGGGTTGTGGGCGTTGTGGGTGTTGTTGGGGTTGTGGGCGTTGTTGGGGTTGTAGGTGTTGTTGGTGTTGTAGTGGTTGTTGTATCATCACCATTATCCTTATCACAGCCCATTGTTAATCCAGTGATCAGAAATAATGAAAGAAAAACCAAAAACATTTTATATCTTTTCATAGAATTCCTCCTTTGCTTATTATTGTACGCCTGGCTGATGTTGATACTGTATATGTATATCACCTCCTTTTCTTTGGTGCCGAAGGGGGGAGTCGAACCCCCACGGAGTTGCCCCCACCAGACCCTGAACCTGACGTGTCTACCAGTTCCACCACTTCGGCTTTAATAGTAAAATCATATCCTCTTAGTTGTCTAAAGTCAATCATGAATGCATATCCCGAATCTCCTTTCTCGCTCTGATCAAATACCTCTGCCACACAACCCTACCGTTACTGTTCCTTCGTCGGGATCATTGGATGCTGCTAAAAAAAGGTTCACCCCTCCTTTTCTGGGTTCTACTTATATGTCGTAAGAAGGGGCGAAAAGGTTCAAAGGGTGGCTTTAAGGAGGATAAAGTGTCAGGAACTGCTGTTTATAGGATGAAGATTTTAGGATTCACAAGAGTTTAATTATTGCCTTTTTATATTTTCTAAAGTCATCTAAATCTCTATGGAGGATTGATACAACTATGGCAGGGTCTATCTTTTCATACTGATGCACAACTACATTTCTGAATTTTGCCATCTTCTCCATTGTCTTGAATAGATTTTTAGATATAACCTGACTCTCCATTAGTACCTTGAAGGTATCAGCATAACCTGTCGGCAACCTCATACCTTTATCAGAGATCAGATGATTTGCAATATCTATACATAGCTCGATCATGATCTGCAATGTCCTTTCAACAATCCTCTGGGTCTTCCAACCTTTCTTATAAGCAGAAACTGAAATCTTAGAGAACTCTCTAATCTGACTCAGGTAAGTTTCCATCTCCGCAATTTTTCTTCCAATCAGGGCTCTGTCAACCAATGCCGTATCTCCTTTTAAGGATAGAGCCTTCTTTTACCTTAAAATCAAAATATTTCCGCAGGGTAAGGGATTCATATCTATGTCTTAAGAAAGGATCCTTATCGATCAGAACCCTTCTTTCCTGCAAGATCCTTCCTGTTAGACTGAGGGGTGAGGTATTCAGAATAACAAGGTCAACCTCATCTGTGCCGAGGGCATTTGTGATTTTATTGAATAGCTCAAGATAGTCTAATTTTTTTGTGTTCTTTACAAAGACAGCTATGTCGGCATCGCTTAAGGGATTTGGTCTCTCTTTTAAAAGTCCTCCAAATAGATAGGCAAAGACTATATTGGGGTCATCCATAAAAAGGTCTGTCAGAAGGTTGATTTTTTTAAGAATATCATCAGGAAGTTTTTTATATCGTATCATGGTTTAAAGATAACACAGAAGAGAGAAAAATGCTATTAGTTTATGTGCTCTATAACTGGACAATTCTATTTGTTGACAACATTAGTTTATGTGGTCAGAAGGGGATAAGGAGGTTCAAAGGAAGGGTGAAATTTTTATGGGAAGGCATTGTCTATGGATTATTGAAAAGACGAGATTCTTCCCCTTCGTTTCACTTAGGGTCAGAATGACAAGTAAGAGGAAAGTCAAGTCCAAGAAACATCCCGAATCTCCTTGACAAATATGGGTTACTGGGATAATTTAGGATAACTCAGGGTTTATGGATTCAAGGATTCGAGTGGTCAAGAAAATTAAATTCCTATCACTTGAACCCTTGACCCCTTGAATCCTTCTTTACCCATCAGGAGTGAACAATGACCTTTATCGGAGAAATATTTGTAAGTGAGATACTTAATAAACCTGCCCTTGATCCTTTAGGTGAAGAGATAGGGAAGGTGAAGGACCTTTTAGTTTCAACAGGGGAGCCTCTCCCCCGTATAACAGCCTTTATAATTAAAAGAAAAAAAAAGGACTTCTACCTTCCCTGGGAGAGTCTGAGTATTTTTAACAGAAAGGTAATATCTTCTAAGGTCTTCAAGGAGGAACTTAAGGAATATAAGACCTCTGAGGCTGACCTCCTCATAAGCAGAGATATCCTTGATAAACAGATTGTGGACATAAATGGCGTCAAGGTAGTTAGAGTAAATGATGTAAGAATCAGTGAATTTGATGAAAAACCCTGTCTTGTGGCAGTGGATATAGGGATAAGGGGAATCCTGAGACGTCTCGGGCTGGAAAGAAAGGGGGAAGGGTTTGGCAGGGCGATCGGATACCCTTTAAAACATAATCTTATTGGCTGGAACTTTATTCAACCTATAGAGCCGAGGCTCACGCGTCTTACCCTTATAATTCCAAGAAAATCTGTGGCTACACTCCACCCTGCAGATATAGCCCACATAATAAGCCAGGTATCAATGAAAGATAGGGCAGTCCTCTTTGATTCCCTTGACCTCGACACAGCAGCAGAGGCATTGCCTGAACTTGAACCTGAGGTACAGACATCAATTATCAATGAGATGGACAAGGAACAGGCATCGGATATTATCGAGAAGATGGCTCCTGATGATGCAGCAGATATCCTGGGAGACCTTTCTCCTGAAAAGGCCAAAGAGATTCTTGAGCTTATGGAAGAGGAAGAGGCGGAGGATGTCCAGGAACTCCTGAGTCACGATGAGGATACTGCAGGCGGACTTATGACAACAGAATATATAGTCTATCCTTCTACTCTTACTACAGGAGAGGCAAGGGAGAGGTTCAGGGATGACGCATCAGAGATAGAGACCGTATATTACATCTATATCATAGATAACAAAGAGAAGCTTACAGGGGTTATCTCCCTGAGAGAACTCCTGCTCTCGGCCCCTGAGAAGACCCTCTCAGAGATTATGACAAAAGAACTCAAGACCATAAGTCCGGAGTCGGACCAGAAACAGGTTGCCGAGATTATTTCGAAGTATAACCTCGTGGCAGTTCCTGTTGTTGATGAAGAGAACAATCTCCTCGGCATAGTAACTGTTGATGATGTTATAGATCTTTTTATACCTAAAAGGAAAAAACCGAGGGTGTGAGATGTTTGAAAGAAGAAGAATATTACTC
>CAKKRL010000090.1 GCA_919902655.1 Thermodesulfovibrionia bacterium | reverse complement strand
AAGTAGATATCCTGAAGCTGCTATGCCTCCTCTTCCTTAGCCAGAAGTTCTCTCTCCCTGGCCTTAAGGGCCTCTTCATCAAGCTTCCCTTCCGGTTTTGCAGGCGCAGCCTTCTCAGCCCCTGGTTTTTCCTCTGGCTTGACCTCCTTTTCTGCACAGCCCGAGAATAAGAATACTGTCACGACTGTGATAATAAATGAGACGAAAAGTCCTCTCCTAATCATTACCTTCACCTCCTTTCTTCGCTGTATTTCAAAAATTCTATTCTTTCGGCCTGAAGGACCAGGCCGGATCAATAGCCGTTATATCACTGGGTGTAATCAATCTCTGATTCTCGCCATTTGCCCTCATAGTATAAATACCAGTCTTTCCGTTTCTCTTTGAGCTGAATACTATATACCGCCCGTCAGGAGACCATTGGGGGTCTTCGTTATTGCCTGCAGCTGTTAATTGCTGGAATCCGAAACCATCAGGGTTTATGATACAGATTTCAAATTTCCCGTTTCTCCTCGATGCAAAGGCTATTTTATCCCCTCTCGGCGACCATGATGGGGAAACATTATAACTGCCTTCAAATGTTAGCCTTCTTACATTTTCTCCATTACTATCCATTATGTATATCTGGGGGCTCCCGGGCCTGTCAGAGACAAAGGCTATACCCTTTCCGTCGGGAGACCATGAAGGTGAGATATCTGCTGCCCAATGGTTTGTAATCCTCCTTGTGTTGTTACCTTCCATTAAATAGATATCAGAATTTCCATCCTTACTGTGTGTAAAGGCTATCCTTTCTCCCTGAGGGGAGAAGGAAGGGCTTATATTCAATCCCCTCTCGAATGTCAGCCTCTTTTCCTCCCTGGTTCTTACATCTATTGTATATATCCACCAGCTCCTTCCCCTCTCAGAAGAAAAGACTATCTTTGTTCCGTCAGGGGACCAATTTGGTGAGAGGTTAAGTGAACCGCTGTTTGTAAGCTTCCTCATGTTGTACCCATCATAATCCATTATATTGATGTCCTTTTTCCCGCCGCTATTCACAAGAAATGCTATGCCTGTCTCGAATATCCCCTCTTCCCCGGTAAAACTCCTTACTATCTCATTTGAAAATCTATGTGCTATTTTCCTGATATCCTTTATCTCCCCTGTGTATCTCTTCCCTGATATCATCCTTCCCTGGAAGACATCAAAAAGCCGTGCCTCAATGGTAAGCCTCTGTCCCTCAATGATGATCCCGCCCTTGACCAGGGCCTCAGCCCCAATGGTTGACCAGTCTTTAAAATCGATCCTCTCCTCTATAACCCCTGCCCTGTTTGGATCTTCAACAAAGGAGGCAGGGTTCAGGATATCAAAGAAACCGGGAAAATCGAGATTTTTCCTTATGACCTCTGCGATCTTCCGGCCGTGGCCATCCCGGTCGTTGGAGTCGCTGAAATTCTTAAAGTCCGCAATTGCGATAGGAAGACTCCTGAATGACGGGGCATTTATATCTATATAAATCTTTGCATGAACCTCGGTGAATAGTGAATAGTGAACAGTGAATAGTGAAAGAATAAAGATTAAAACCCTTAACGCTGAACGCTGAACGCTGAACATTATCTTCATGGATAAAACCTCACACCAACTTCAAAGACCTCTTCCCTGAAATCTTCTGGCAGGGGTGGAAGTGGATTTGCCTTGTTTATCGCCCTGATTGCAGACTGGTCAAAGTAGTTATTCCCTGACCCCTTCTCAATCCAGTAATTCTCTATCGTCCCGTTCCTTTTTATTCTCAGGGCTACTATTGCCTCTAAGCTTTTACCCTTTGTAACCCCTTCAGGAAGAACCCAGGCATCTCTGATTCTCTCCCAGATCATATTATAGTAGAGCCTGTACCTTAAATCAAGAAGCTCCCTCGTAGCAACACCCGATGATTTTGCTCCCGGAGTACCTGTCCCTCCCTTCTGCGTAACAGCCCTGTCTCCTGATGGGAGAGGGGTATCTTTCTGTTTTTCCCTCATGGCCCTTAATGCCTCAAGTCTTTTTATCGCATCCTTTATCCTCGATATCCCCTCCTTCTTAAGTGGGACTACCTCAGGGGCCACTTCTTTTGGCCTCTCCTTCGGGATTTCCTTTGGTGTTTCCCTGACCGGTTCAGGAGATGGCATGGTCCCCTTTTTGTCTGAAAGGCTTACAAGGTTTACTGTATAGACAGGGGAATAGAAGGTCTTCTTGTTAATAAAGAGCCTTGGTCCGACAACAGCAACGAGAACGATAAGGAGGTGGAGGATTGAGGAGAAGATCACCATTCCCCCCAGCTTTGGCCCTCTCGAAAGATCCCCTCTGTATACAGCCATTACAACTATCTATTCCTTATTCTGTAAAGGTTCTGTAATCATCCCGAGCTTCTCTATTCCGGCGTTTCTTATCTCTGCCATGGTCCTTACCACAAAACCATAAGGGATATCCTTATCGGCCTTGAGGAAGACTTCCTTATCAGTTCTCCTTTCATAGATCTTCTGGAGTTTCCTGCCGAGTTCTGAAAGCTCTATAAGGTTTTTATTTATATATATCTTGTTCCCCTTTGTTATCGTTACCATTATCCTTTCTTCTTCAGCGGCAAGCTCCTTACCCTTGGCCTTTGGCAGGTTCACATCGATGCCTTGCTGCATGAGCGGGGCGGTGACCATAAAAATAATAAGAAGAACAAGCATTACATCAACAAGAGGAGTGACATTTATCTCTGAGAGAGCGCCCTTATATTTTTTTCCTGGGTCCATTAAAGAAATTCCTATCAATAATGTTCAGAAACTCATGTGAAAAGTTATCCATCTCTGTCTCAAGGACCTTTACTCTGTTAAGGTAATAGTTATAGGCCACAACAGCAGGTATTGCTGCTGCAAGGCCTGCGGCTGTGGCAACCAGCGCCTCGGAGATACCCGGGGCTACTACTGCGAGACTTGCAGAGCCGGTAACGCCTATACCCCTGAAGGAATCCATTATCCCCCAGACCGTACCGAAGAGACCGATAAATGGGGTAGTACTTCCGGTTGTGGCCAGGAATGTAAGGGCCTTCTCGAGCCTCGTAACCTCTGAGGCCGTTGCCCTCCTGAGTGCCCTGCCGATATTATCTATCCCGCCTAAATCTGTACTTAATGAAAGATCAAAAGAGTCAGGATTTGATCCCTCTTCAGGCTTTGTGGTAAGTTCTATATATCCAGCCCTGAAGATATTTGCAAGGGGGCTTCCGAGAAGGTTCTTAGAGGAGTTAAAGACTGCATCAAGCCTCTTGCTTCTCCTGAAGAGCCTCAGGAATGTTGCTGATTCCCTTTGCGCCTTGCCTATTGACCTGAACTTATAAAAGATTATCGCCCAGGATACGATCGAAAAGGTTAAAAGGATAAACAGGACTATTTTAACAACAATCCCGGCGTGAAGGACAAGATCCAGTATATTACCCCTCTCGCCTCCGAGAAGGGATGATAAAAAGTCAGTCAACTCTTAGAACTCCTCATTGTTTATTTTTTTATAAATAACAGAAATCAATTTTGAAGTCAATAAAAATCAGTGAGATTTACCAGATTTTCTATTGAAAAAGCTTAAGATTCGCTCAATAAAGCTGAAAGACCTTGAGGTATCATTAAGCCTCAAATTTTTTTCAGGACCTCAATCACCTTCTCCTCTTCAAAGGGCTTCAGGATATAGTGGTTCGCCCCAGCCTTCATGCATTCCTTCACCCTGTCGAGCGAATCAAGGGCGCTGACCATAACAATCTTTACATCCTTGTTCAGTGAGCGGAGCATCCTGAGGGTCTCGATTCCCCCGAGGTTTGGCATGATTATATCAAGCATTACTATATCAGGAGAAAGGCTGGTAAATAACCTTATCGCCTCTGCCCCGCTCCCTGCCTCACCGATAACATTGTATTTATTTTTTTCAAGGATACCCTTCAGTGCCTTTCTTGTATGCACTGAGTCATCAACAATCAGTATCTTCTTTTCTGGCATAGGCTATCTTAACATTATTTCTATTTTATTTCCCTTGTAACCCTGAGCAGCTCTTCCACAGAGGTCATACCGGCAATCACCTTTTTAAGGCCGTCAAACCGCATATCTTTAAATCCGTTTTTTGCAGCCTCCTGACGTATTATATCCACAGAGGCCCTGTTGGTTATCAATTCCCTGATCCTTTCATCCATTACGATAAGCTCATGTATGGCTGTCCTTCCTTTATAACCTGTGTGTCTGCAATTATCACATCCTGTCCCCCTGAAAAACTTAAGATCCTTAATGACGGCAGTCAAGCCTGCCGCATCCAGTTCAGGCTTTGATGGTAAGTACCCCTCCTTACATTCCGGACATATCTTTCTTACAAGTCTCTGGGCGAGGATTCCGAGGAGTGAAGGTGCAAGCAGGAATGGCTCGACACCCATATCCATAAGCCTCGTTATTGAGCTTGGTGCATCATTTGTATGGAGGGTGCTTAAAACAAGATGTCCTGTGAGTGCAGATTCAACAGCAATGGAGGCAGTCGCAGAGTCTCTTATCTCTCCGATCATTATAACATCAGGGTCCTGCCTCAGGATGAACCTTAGCGCATTGGCGAATGTGAGGTCTTTTTTCAGATTGATCTGTACCTGGTTTATGATGGGTAACTGGTATTCTATAGGGTCTTCTACAGTGATTATATTTTTTTCGATGGAATTTATCTCATTCAGGGTTGCATAAAGCGTTGTGGTCTTACCAATCCCTGTAGGTCCTGTAACAAGAATTATCCCGTAGGGTTCTTTGATCAAGCCCTTAAAGGCATTTAAATTGTTTTCTGAAAAACCGAGGTCTTCAATCCTCAGTCTCACGACATTCCTGCTGAGGAGCCTGAGGACTGCCTTCTCACCAAAATATGTGGGTAAGGTGGACAGCCTTACATCAATATCCTTCCCGTCTATCCTGAACTGTATCCTTCCGTCCTGTGGCTTCTGCCTCTCTGCTATATCGAGATTTGAAAGAACCTTCAATCTTGACACTATACCTGCATGCATATCCATTGGTTTGGTTGTATATTCCTGCAGGATGCCGTCTATCCTGTGTCTCACAACCAGATTGTTCTCACGCGGTTCTATATGTATATCGCTTGCCCTGTCCTCGACTGCCTGCAGCAGAACACGATCAAGAAATTTTACGATAGGGAGTTCAACCCCTGTCTTTTCCAGTTCTTCAAGTTCAGCACGGTTTATCACATTTAGTTTAGATTCCTTTAGTTCTTCAGTAATGGCGGCCCCTCTCTTCTTTGAATAGTGGCGGCTAATAGCCTTGGATATCTCAGAGTAGGGTGCAATAACCGGTATTACCCTGCATCCTGTCTCAGAACTGACAATATCTATGAGATTAATATCTGTTGGGTCTGAAATGGCGAGTGTTAGCTCTTTTTCTATCTTGAAAAGCGGGATTATATTGAATTTCTTTGCAGTAGCCTCAGGTATATGGTCAAGCACTGCAGGTTTTATCCGAAGACTTTCTATATGAATTACAGGCAGATTAAATTGCATGCCGAGGGCCTTGGCAATATCCTCCTCGCTTACATAACCGAGGTCTACCAGATAGCTTCCTATCCTTTTCTTGTCAAAGGTACGATTCTTCTGTTCCAAAAGGGCGTTCTCGAGCTGGCCCCTGTTTAACGCCCCCTGTTCAACAAGTATCTCGCCGAGCTTCAGATCCAATTCCTTTACGAGCATTACTTTTCTTCCTCATCCATTGCGTTATAGTCAGAATCGAATATTTTATCTATAAGTTTCTGTGATACCTCGTCATCTTCTTTGCCATCTTTTTTCTTCTTTACATCATCTTCCCCGGGGGATTTCTTAATAAGTTCATTTATATCAGCAGCAGAATACTTCCCTGTTCCCTTTGAGGAAACCTGTGATGGCATACTCCCCTTTGGACTGGCAGCAGATGTGCCATGGCTGACAAGTCCGGTACCACAACCACCGCAGTATTTATCAGCCGGAGAATTATGAAACCCGCATCTCCTGCAGAAGATAACGATAAGAGACCCGCATTCCCTGCAGAACCTTC
>CAKKRL010000089.1:807-3466 GCA_919902655.1 Thermodesulfovibrionia bacterium | reverse complement strand
AAGCTTTTCCTGATGCTTCTTCTCCCGATAGCTTGCCTGCTTTATTTCTCACTCAACGGGATATGGGAGAAGAATAGAGTTGCAGGAGATATGAAAAACCTGCAGGAATTATCTTCACTTGCTGTGAAGATAAGTACGCTGGTGCATGAGACACAAAAAGAAAGGGGGATGACAGCCCTTTTTATGGGTAGCAAAGGGGGTGAGGCTGTTTCAAAACTTTCTGAACAGAAGTCTGAGACAGACAAAAAGATAGCTGACCTTCAGGGTTTTTTAAAGGGATTTAACAACGAGAAATTCGGGGTTGAGTTTAAGAGCAGTCTGGATAATTCCCTGAGGAACCTCGACAATATCAAAAGCAGAAGGGACTCTGCAAGTACATTAAAGGTGTCTCTTAGCGAGATAGTTGACTATTATACAAACATGAATGCATCTTTTTTAGATGTTATTGCCTACATTTCAAGGCTAAGCAAGAATGCAGAGCTTTCTACCATGACCTCTGCCTATGTAAACTTCCTCAATGAAAAGGAGAGGGCAGGGATTGAAAGGGCTGTATTAAGTAATACCTTTGCATCTGACAGGTTCGGTCCAGAGATGTTTAACAAATTCACTTCCATTATTGCTGAACAGAATACCTATACAAGTATGTTTCTATCACTTGCTACTCCAGAGCAGAGGGATTTTTATAAAAACAAGATGCAGGGCCAGTTTGTGGAAGAGACAGCGAAGATGAGGAAGATAGCCTTCGAAAAGGCGGATAAGGGAGGCTTTAAGATTGATGCCTCTCACTGGTTCAACATGCAGACTGGTAAGATAAACCTCCTGAAAGAAGTAGAAGATAGACTCTCAAATGACCTGAATAAGAAGGCTGAACTGCTTAAAGACGAGGCCCAATCTGCATTGACATTATTTATAGCGGTTACAGTTTTTGCTGTCATAGCCTCCCTCTTCCTCGGATATATTGTTGTACGTGCGATTACGAAACCCCTGAGCAATATGGCAGAGACCTCCCAGAGGATAGCCACAGGTGACCTCAATGTCAATGTGGAGGTAAAGTCAAAGGACGAGGTTGGGCTACTGTCAAATGCCTTCAACGAAATGACGCTTTATTTAAAGAACATGGCACGGGCGGCAAGTGCAATATCGCAGGGAGATGTAAATACTGATATAACTGCTCGGTCAGAAAGGGATGAACTCGGGATTGCCTTCAGGGATATGACCGTTTATCTGAAAGGGATGGCGGATACCGCTGAGAAGATCGCAGATGGAGATCTAAGGGGAGATGTAACCCCTCGCTCTGAAAAGGACGTCCTCGGAAGGACCTTCAAAAAGATGGTTGCAGGCCTGAGAGAGATAATTACAGATATAAGGACCGGGGCTGACCAGATGTCCTCTGCCTCAACCCAGATAGCATCCACCTCGGAACAGGCAGCAAGGAACAACGAGGCAGCAGCAACCGCAGTAGAAGAGACAACATCCACGATGCATGAGATGTCCGCAAATATCCAGAATGTTGCAAAGAACACCCAGGGCCAGGCATCATCTGTTAGCCAGACCTCATCATCGATCGAACAGATGGTTACATCTATACAGAGGATTGCAAACACAGCACAACAACTTGTCGAACTATCACAGAAGACAAGGAAGGCTGTTGATCTCGGCCTTGAGTCTGTCGATAAATCGGTAAAAGGAACCGACGAGATAAGCAAGGCAATAACCCGATCTGCAGATACAATAGCTGCCCTTGGATCGAGGGCTGAAGATATAGGAAAGATAGTTGATGTAATAGACGATATAGCCGAGCAGACGAACCTCCTTGCATTAAATGCGGCTATTGAGGCAGCAAGGGCTGGAGAACAGGGAATGGGTTTTGCAGTAGTTGCAGAAGAGGTAAGAAAGCTTGCCGAACGTTCTGCAAAATCCACTAAGGAGATAGCAGAGCTGATAACAGGTATACAGAAAGAGGCTCAGGATGCAGTTAAACTTATGGAAAAGTCTACACAGATAGTTGAAAAGGGCGTTGAAATGAGCAGGCAGGTCGGAGATTCCCTTAAGACAATTGAGGGCACGGTAGTAGAGGCAGACCGATACTCAAAGGAGATAGGTGCGGCAACACAGGAGCAGTCATCAGGCAGTACACAGATAGCAAAGGCATCAGAGAACCTGAGAGAGGTGACCCATGAAATAAGCTCATCAACAGAAGAACAGGCCTCTGCTGCAGAACAGATAGTAAAGACCATGGAGAAGATGAGGGAGATGATACACCAGAACGCATCGGGCACGGCAGAGCTTGCATCGTCTGCAGAACAGCTTAGATCTCAGACAGACCGGTTCCAGCAGATAGTCGGCAGGTTTGTGCTTAATGGTTCTGAGAGGTCAGAGAAGGTTGCATATAAGAAGGAAAGAACTGCAAAAAAGGATGACGGCAATGGAAGTTCTAAATTTGAGGCAGAATTAGAGGCGGTTAGATAAAACCACCCCTCACCTTTATCCTCTCCCCTGAGGGGAGAGGGATGGGGTGAGGGGATGAATTTAGATTGAGGTGATTTAATGCTTACAGAAGAAGAATTCAGGCTCTTCAGGAGCCTGATATATGAAGAGTCGGGGATATATTTAAAAGAGACAAGAAAGGACTTCCTTGAAAAAAGGCACAAAAAAATGA
>CAKKRL010000089.1:0-797 GCA_919902655.1 Thermodesulfovibrionia bacterium | reverse complement strand
GACTGCTACAGGGATGACCAGCCCGTACTGGTATTACAAGTTTGTTACTGAAAAAAACAGAAAAGAATTGCTGATACTCCTTGATCTTCTGACGGTAAACGAGACCTCATTCTTCAGGAACAGACCGCAGATAGACCTCTTTAAGAAAAATATTCTTTCAAGGCTTGTTATAAAAAAGGAACATATTGGAGAAAAAAGGCTCAGGGTATGGTCTGCAGGATGTTCCACAGGTGAGGAGCCATATACAATCGCCATGGTCATTATGGAGACAGTTCCCTACCACTGGTACTGGGATATCAAGATATATGCATCTGACCTCAGTCTTTCGGTACTCGAAACTGCAAATAAAGGGATATATTCTGCAGATAAGGTAAATGCGACTGTAGATGACTATTATGTAGAAAGATATTTTAAAACGTTTTCTCCCCCATCCCACAATAGCCTTCCCGTATTGACCCTTACTACCCCAATGAGAGGTGGGGATGGGGGAGAAAGAAAGAATGGAGCATGTTATAAGGTTAAGGAAGAGGTAAGGAAATTGGTTATCTTTGATTTCCATAATCTCAAAAATGAGAATGGTCTTCAGAATCTCGATGTCATTCTCTGCAGGAATGTGATGATCTACTTTGATGAAGAAGAACAGAAGAGGCTGATAGAGAAATTCTATCGAAACCTAAATCCTGGAGGATACCTCCTGCTCGGACATGCAGAGAGCCTCCATGGATGGAATACAGGATTTGAATTTGTTTATAACGAAAAGGGAACAGCGTATAAAAAACCTGATAGGTGTCATTCCC
>CAKKRL010000088.1:2432-24796 GCA_919902655.1 Thermodesulfovibrionia bacterium | reverse complement strand
AATAATGACTGCCTACACAGAGGCAATAAAAAGTGGGTACAGGTTTTACAGCTATGGAGATTCGATGCTTATTCTGAGGCGGAGAGATGTATAGCCATTACAGATCAAAGGTAAAACTCGAAGGTAAGACCGGCAGTAAAAGATACATTCTGATAGGAATGGTTATCCTGTTCGGATCAGCAGTGGTATTCGCCTCAGGCTTTTATGCCGGCATAAAGTTCCAGTCTAAAAAAGAGGGTATTTCATTAAAAGAAAAGGATGCATTGGCCGTAGCCGATTATTCCTCGGTAAACAAGACGGATGAAAGACCCAAGCTGGATAAACCAGGACTGAAGGAGGAAGAAAGGAAATCAGGTTCGGAGGAACAAAAGTCAGGTATTCCTAAAAATACACAGAAAGAAACAGAAGAACTGAAATCAAAGGATGACGACCTGACCTTTTACCAGACCCTTGTTTCAAAGAAGAAGCAGGAAACGGTTGACCTGGATCAGACGCAGAATCCTGCATCGAAAACTGAGAAGCCGAACCCCAATCAGGAAAAGGATAAGGGGAAGGTTAAGAATTCCTCAGTGAAGGATGAAAACCAGAATAAGACCTATACGGTCCAGGTCGGGGCGTATAAAGAAAAGGAAGTTGCCGAGACCGTAATGAATAAATTGATAAAGAAGGGTTATAGTGCCTATATAATGGCTAAGGAAATCCCAAATGAAGGGACGATATATAAGGTAAGGATAGGAGAATTTCCTAACAGGGAAAGGGCAGAAGAACATTCCAGGAAGATCAAGGTGAAGGAAAATATCTCAGCCTTTGTGACATTAAAATAGCTTTGAATAAAGCTAACTTTTGTGGTAAAATAGTATAAAATTCAAAGGAGGATTATACGAGTAAGGTAGAACTAACAGTTCCTGACGAGAAGGACATTTCCTACCTGTACGTAGACATGGACAGGAACAGGAAGTTCATCGAGGATGTATTCGGTATTGAGGTTAAGGCGAGGGGTAACAAGATTCTCATAGAGGGTGAGGAGGAGGCTGTTGAGAGTGCGAGAAGACTGATAACAGAACTAAGCTCGCTCGGTTCTGAGGGGTTCTCGATCCAGCCTGAGGATATAAAATATGCCATAAGGGCATTTGCAGAAGATAAAGAATTGCCTATAAGAGACCTTTTCCTTAATGCTATTCCGGTCTCATCAAAGAAGAGGTTCATAACACCTAAAACAGAAGGACAGAGAAGGTATGTGGAGGCCATAAAGGAGTATGATATTGTTGTAGGCATAGGGCCTGCCGGAACAGGCAAAACTTACCTTGCCATGGCCATGGCCGTTTCATCTCTTCTGAAGAGAGAGGTTGCGAGGATAATCCTTGCACGGCCTGCTGTTGAGGCAGGGGAGAAACTCGGATTCCTACCCGGAGATATGTACGAAAAGGTAAACCCGTACCTGAGACCCCTTTACGATGCACTCTTTGACATGATAGAGATGGAAAAGGCCAATAAACTACTTGAGAAGGGTGTTATAGAGATAGCCCCGCTTGCCTTCATGAGGGGAAGGACCCTTAATGACTCCTTTATTATTCTGGATGAGGCACAGAATACAACATCAGAGCAGATGAAGATGTACCTTACCCGACTGGGTTTTAATTCGAAGACTGTCATCACCGGTGATATAACGCAGATAGACCTGCCTCAGGGGAAGGCCTCGGGCCTTATTGAATCTCAAAAGATACTTTCCGGGATAGAGGGGATAAAGTTTAGCTACTTTACAGATAAGGATGTTGTCAGACACAGACTGGTGCAGGAGATTATTAAGGCCTACGAAAGATATGAAAAGGGTCCTAAAGGCGAGGGAGAATAGCCACCAGAAGGTTATCCCTTTTCCTAAAGAGGGAATCAAGGCAAATAAGGGTATAAAAAACCTTATTCGTCTCTGGAGGTCATATTTTAAGAAGGAAGAAATCCTGAAAGGCCTTCTGGCCCTTTCAGTTATCATTTTTCTTACCCTTATACTCTCTCCTGAAACAGAGCCATTCCGAAGCGAATTTCTGTTAAAGGGAGAGGATTTCTCACCCTGGATGGTCAGGGCAGGCCTTTTCCTTATAAGTTTCCTCATAATATACATCATATACCGGGATATCAACAGGTATAAGCCATCACTGACAAAGGATTTTGGGAAACTGGGGCTTCTGGGTATACTCCTGATAGGAACACTTCTCATTTCAAAATTATTCTATTTCGTTCTAAATACTTTAGCAGACAGTCTCGGATTCATGGGCTCACCTACAATAGTTTTCGGTCTGCCTGTTGCATCGGGGGCGATGCTTGTTGCACTTCTTTTCGATATCCATCTTGCAATTGTATTCTCCTTTACAATCGGGATACTATCAGGTATATGGGTTGTATCGGAGACGCTCTTCCCTGTCTATGCCTTTACAGGGAGTATTGTGGCATCCTTCAGTGTGATACGATGTACGCAGAGATCTGCCATCCTAAGGGCAGGGCTTTTTGTAGGTCTTGTAAATATTTTTACGATAATGGCTATTGATCTTTATAACGGGACATTGTTTACATACAAGGCGTTTTTAGATTTCCTGTTTGGTATCGGTAATGGTTTTGTCCTGGCGATAGTTGTATCAGGGGTTCTCCCTATCTTTGAGTCTATCTTCAAGATAACTACAGATATAAAATTACTTGAACTTCTTGACCTTAACCAGCCGTTGATGAGAAACCTTCTTGTTACTGCTCCAGGCACATACCATCATAGCATCATAGTCGGGAATCTTTCTGAGGCTGCTGCCGAGGCCATAGGTGTGAATCCTCTGCTTGCGAGGGTAAGCTCTTATTACCATGATGTAGGAAAAATTAAGATGCCGGAGTATTTTATCGAGAACCAGGGCTTAGTCAACAGACATGATAAACTGACTCCGAGTATGAGCAGTCTTATTTTAACCTCCCATGTTAAGGAGGGAACCGAATTAGCAAAGGGTGAAAACCTTCCGGAGGTAATCATTGATATAATGAGACAGCATCATGGCACAAGCCTTATAACGTATTTTTATCAGAAGGCAAAGGATATCTGGGAACCTTCTATGACACCGATATACGAAGATGACTACAGATATCCCGGTCCTAAACCACAGACAAAGGTAGCAGCAATAGTTATGCTCGCAGACGCTGTTGAGGCAGCATCGAGGGTCCTCGAAGAACCCACGCCTGCAAGAATCTCTGCACTTGTAGATAAGATTGTAACGAACATCTTTGTTGATGGTCAGCTTAATGAATGCGATCTTACATTAAAAGACCTCGATAAGATTACAGAAAACTTTAACCTTATACTCTCCGGGATATTCCATCACAGGATAGACTATCCTGGCCTTGGAATTCCTTTATATGATACGAATAAGAAATCAGCATCAGAAGATCAAGATAAACCTGCCGAGGATGAAAAAGACAATAAGGCAGATATTAAAGGTATTGACCTTTCCTTATAGCCCTGAACTAAGCGTTCTCCTTGTTAGCGACAGAAAGATGAAGGGTCTGAATCTTCGTTACAGGAGAATTAAGAAGGTTACTGATGTCCTCTCTTTTCCGTCTAGGGAGGATATATCACAGAATCTCCATTCCGTAGGATCCTTCGGACCGGAGGTTTTAGGGGACATAGTAATCTCATTACCCTGTGTACAGCAGCAGGCCAGGGAAAGGGGGATAACCATATATGAGGAACTCAATAACATCCTTATTCACAGCATACTCCATCTATGCGGTTATTCCCATGAGTCAGTATATAAATTGAGAAGGATGAGACTAAAGGAGAAAGAGATTGCTTCGTCGCTCCGTTCTTCGCAATGACAAATAGATGAAACCAAAGAATTGGTTGGAAAGTGCAAACCTCGCCATTGAGGGGATTCTCTATGTAGTCAGAACCCAGAGGCATATGAGATGGCATTTCCTTTCTGCAATAGTGATCCTCATTATAAGCCTTCTCCTGGGACTTACTAAACTTGAATTCATAGCCCTTACACTTGCCATTATACTCGTCCTTTTAGCAGAGATGTTAAATACCGCTGTGGAGGTGGCAGTAGATCTTTTCCAGGAAGAATTCCACCCTCTTGCAAAGATAGCCAAGGATATAGCCGCAGGCGCTGTCCTGATTGCCGCATCAGGTGCAATCTTAATAGGCTATCTCATCATGTTCCCCCAGATAAACCGTATCCTGACTGCAGGTGCCCCGTATATAAAGCAGTCTCCTGAGCATATAACATTTATTTCAATTATCATAGTTGTTATTGCTGTAATCATCACAAAGGCCTACACAGGAAAGGGACTTCCCCTTCGAGGGGGGCTGCCGAGCGGTCATGCAGCAATAGCCTTCTCTGTCTGGATATCTATTACCTATATCACAGGAAACATTCTCATATCTTTGTTGACATTGTTCCTGTCATTGATAGTAAGCCGCAGCAGGATTGTAGAAGGGGTTCATACTTTCTGGGAGGTGATGCTGGGCGCGCTTCTGGGGTCAGTTATTACATTTCTTTTATTTAAGGTCTTTTATTCGGGTCATTGAGAATCGGGATTCAGTAAACCCCTGAAAGGATTCTTGTCGAAGACCCGACCCATAGGGTGGAGATTTAATGTCTGAAGAGAGAAAAGGTATATTCGAAAGGTTCAGAGAAAGCCTTAAAAAGACCCGAAAGAATTTTATCGAAAGGGTGGAGGAGACATTGAGTGGAAGGACAATAGATATGCCGGTCCTTGAAGAACTGGAAGAGATACTTATTATATCAGACCTGGGTGTGAAGGCAGCTAAAGAGATTACAGGAGCGATAAAGGATAAAGATCCTGCCCATATCAGGGAATTTCTTAAAGATGAGACATTGAAGATCCTCAAAGCTGGAGAGGCACCGCTCCATATCGATAGGCATAAACCTTCGGTCATTATGGTCGTAGGTGTGAACGGTTCAGGCAAGACGACAACCATAGGTAAGCTCGCAAAGAGATTCAGGGATGAAGGGAAAGAGGTCATTCTTGTTGCAGGTGATACATTCAGGGCGGCTGCGATTGAACAGCTAACAATCTGGGGTGAAAGGGTTGGGGCGAAGGTCATAAAACACAGTCATGGCGCAGACCCCGGGGCAGTAGTATTTGATGCAATTCAGGCTGCAAAGGCAAAGGGTATTGATATAGTAATAGTAGATACCGCAGGCAGGCTACATACAAAGGTTCCACTTATGGAAGAATTGAAGAAGATAAAGAGGGTTATGGATAAAGAAATGCCGGGGAGCCCCCAGGAGCTACTTCTTGTTCTCGATGCAACAACAGGACAGAATGCAATTTCGCAGGCAAGGATATTCCATGAGGCAATAGGTATTTCCGGAATAGTGCTCACGAAACTCGACGGTACTGCAAAGGGTGGAATCATAGTTGCCATAATAAAGGAAATAGGCATACCTGTGAAGTTGATAGGGATAGGTGAAAAGGCTGAAGACCTTAGGGACTTTAATGCAGAAGAGTTCGCAGAGGCACTTTTTTCATAAAGAACTTTTAATTATAAGTAGTTGACATGACCTTTTTAACTTTGTAATATTACATAATTGATTGGTGAATAGTGAACGGTAAGGTGACCGGTATTATCCTATCAGGTGGAGAGAGCCGCAGGATGGCCAGTGAAAAGGCCTTCATGGAGATTGATGGAATCTCTCTGATAGAGAATATCCTTAATGGTTTCGATGGGCTTTTTGATGAGGTTATAATAGTTACGAATAAACCTGAACTATATATATCATATGACGCTATGCTTGTGGGCGACCTTTTTAAGAAGAAAGGCCCGATGGCAGGTCTGTACTCAGGACTCCTGAATTCAAGGAATAACTACAGCTTTGTGGTTGCCTGTGATATGCCTTTTCTGAACAGGTCTTTAATCTCTTTTATGATGGATATTGCAGATGGAGTAGATATAGTAATCCCGAAAGTTAATGGGCTCGTAGAACCACTGCATGCCATATATTCAAAGAGATGTTTGGATCTTATTGAGAAAAACCTGAAGGAAGAGAATTTAGGCCTTAGAGGCATCCTTGGACAAAGCAAAGTAAGATATGTAGGAGAAGACGAAATAACAATCTTCGATCCTGATATGAATTTCTTAATAAATATAAATTCATCGGAAGATATTAAAAAGGTCACGCAGAAGATCTGCATTTAAAAGGAGGAATAAGATGTTTGGAATAGGCATGCCTGAGCTGATAATAATCCTGATCATCATACTCGTTATCTTCGGGGCAGGGAAGCTTCCTGAAATAGGCAGGGGTATCGGTGATGCAATAAGGAACTTCCGCAAGTCATCGACAGAGCCGCCGGAGATTGATGTTACTCCAAAGAAAGAAGAAAAGCCTGAAGGAAAAAAGTCTGAAGAAAAGAAAGATTGATGGCCTCACGCGGGACAATAGCAGAGATTTCCCTCGGTGCCATCTCGTCCAACTTAGATAAGGTTAGGCTCAAGGTCGGCAAAAGGAAGATCCTCGCTGTTATCAAGGCATCAGCATACGGCCATGGTGCAGTAGCAGTAGCAAAGATATTGATTTCAAAGGGGGTAGATATGTTCGGCGTGGCTACTGTTGGAGAAGGGATTGAGCTGAGAGATGCAGGTATAACCCATAATATAATTGTGCTTTCAGGAATAACCCCTGATGAGGTCGATGAACTTCTGAATTATAATCTTACCCCTGTAATCTATAACCCCTCCATTGCAAAATACATCTCTGAGGAATCAAGGAAAAAGGATAGGGTAACAGGTATCCATATAAAGGTGGATACAGGAATGGGACGTCTTGGCATCATAGCCGAGGAATCAGCAGATATTATAAAAAAGATAACCGAACTTAAATGCTTGAGGCCCGAAGGCATAATGACACATTTTGCTGATGCAGATCTTTCTGACAAAGAATATGCAAGGTTTCAACTTAAGAGGTTCAACGATGCAATAGACGGTCTTAAAAGGTTCGGGATAAATATCCCCTTAGTCCATGCAGCAAACAGCGCAGCTATACTCACCTTTGGTCAGTCCTATTTCGATATGGTAAGGCCGGGTATAATGCTCTATGGTTATACTCCTTCGGATCATATAGACAATGCGGATCTTATTCCGGCCCTTACACTTAAAACAAAGATTCTTGATCTAAAAAGGGTCCCTGCCGGGACGCCGATAAGCTATGGAAAAACCTTCGTTACCAAGAGGGATAGTGTAATCTCAATACTCCCAATAGGTTATGCCGATGGATACAGCCGTATGCTCTCAAACAGAGGGGAGGTCCTTGTCAGAGGCAGGAGGGCACCTGTTGTAGGGAGGGTATGTATGGATATGACTATGGCAGATGTGACGGATATCCCTGATGTAGATGAAGGGAATGAAGCGGTCCTGATAGGGAAACAGGGAAGGGAACTTATCACTGCTGATGATGTGGCAAAATGGACAGGTACCATTCCATACGAGGTACTCTGTTCTATAAGCAGCAGGGTGCAGAGGGTGTATAAAGAATAAATCATGTTCCGCATCTTTGAGTTTATAGGGGCTCATATAAGACCTTTCCTTGAGGAATTCGGGAGGATGGTTCTTCTCCTGCTTAATACCTTCAAATGGCTCATAAGGCCGCCTTTGGATATAAGGAACATAATGAAACAGATCCTTGAGGTAGGGGTACGCTCAACCCCTGTTGTACTGATTACTGCAGTCTTTACGGGAATGGTACTTGCCCTTCAGAGCTATACAGGCTTCAAGAGGTTCAATGCAGAGGCGATGATGGGTACTGTTGTTGCCCTGTCTATGACAAGGGAACTTGGACCTGTACTTACAGGACTCATAGTAGCTGGCAGGGCCGGGTCTGCAATGGCTGCTGAGCTCGGAACGATGCGGGTGACAGAGCAGATCGATGCCCTGTATACGATGGCAACAAACCCTGTAAAGTACCTCATTGTACCGAGATTCCTGGCAGGTATCTTAATGTTACCTGCGCTCACCATACTTGCTGATATAATAGGGATAATCGGGGGTTACTTTGTCGGCGTTGTCATACTCGATACAAACCCAACGGTATATATAAGCAGAACAAAGGATTATCTCGTGTTAAGCGACATATATAATGGACTTATAAAATCTTCATTCTTTGGGATGGCCATATCACTGATAAGCTGTTATAAGGGATTCTATACAGAAGGAGGGGCAGAGGGAGTAGGGAAGGCTACTACAGGGGCTGTGGTCATTTCAAGCATGACCATACTGATTTCAGATTATTTCCTCTCTGCCTGGCTTTACGGTTAATGATAAGGGTAATAGATCTATATAAGTCATTCAATAGCAAAAAGGTACTTCAGGGGGTTGATCTTGAGGTTAAGAAAGGCGAGAGTATGGTTGTCATAGGGGGGAGCGGTTCAGGCAAAAGCGTTTTAATAAAGCATATAATAGGGATACTCACACCTGACAGCGGAAAGGTTGTTATAGATGATGTGGATATAACGAGTCTGGAAGAAGGTGAGCTTAATGAAATACGAAAAAAATTTGGTATGCTTTTCCAGGGTGCTGCCCTGTTTGATTCACTTTCGGTATGGGAGAATGTTGGTTTCGGTCTGAGGCAGCACAGGGGAATGAAGGATAATGAGATAAGGGCAATTGCCTCAGAGAAACTTGGAATGGTGGGTCTTGCAGGTATCGAGAATCTAATGCCTTCTGACCTTTCCGGAGGTATGAGAAAGAGGGTTGGCCTTGCAAGGGCTATTGCAATGGACCCTGAGATACTTCTTTATGACGAACCTACAACAGGAATAGACCCCATAATGGCAGATGTGATTAATGACCTGATAATCGAGATGAGGGAAAAGCTAAAGGTAACATCAATCGCCATAACGCATGATATGGTGAGTGCTTATAAGATAGCAGACAGGATAGCGATGCTCTACATGGGAAAGATCGTATCGGTAGGAACCCCGGAGGAGATAAAGAATTCGGATAACGCTATTGTAAAACAGTTTATAACAGGAAGTGCAATAGGGCCAATAACAGTCTGATATACCCCTCACCCCATCCCTCTCCCGCAAGGGGAGAGGGACCTATTAGCTATCTCCCATCCCTTCCTGCCTGTCGGCAGACAGGGACGGGAGGGGATCGAGGGGAGGGTGAATAATTTAAATTATTCTCTTTAAATCTCTGGAGGATCGATGAAAAAAGAGATGATAGGTACTGATATAAAGGTAGGCATCTTTGTTACTATCGTGATAATCGTTCTTGCCTATATGACTTTTACCGTTGGTGATTTCAGAATCTTTAAGGCGAAGGGATATAAGGTATATGCATATTTCCCTACTGTTGCAGGTATAGATGAAAAGTCCAGGGTGAAGATCGCAGGTGTCGACGCTGGTAGAATCGAGAGAATAGAAGTTGCTGAAGGAAAGGCAAGGCTCACTATACGGCTCAATCCCGGTATAGTGATAAGAAAGGATTCAAAGGCATCGATAAAAGGGGTCGGGCTCCTCGGCGAGAAATTCCTTGAGATAACTGCCGGAAGTCCTGATCAGCCTGTACTAACAGAAGGTGATACGATCACTCAGGTCGTTCAGATAGCAGACATAGACAGGCTTCTTACCCAGTTAAGCCTTGCTGCAGAGGATATCAGCGGCTTTATGAAATCAGTAAACGAGGTTGTAGGGAGTGAAGAGGGGAAGAAGAAGATGAAGGATACCCTTAGTAACATAAAGGATATAACAGAAGGGATAAACAGAATCGTCGAGACAAATGACAAAAGGATAAACAGGATTCTTGCTAATCTTGATGATCTCACAGTGAGCATAAATGATCTTGTGAATGAAAACAAGAAGTCAATCAATCAGACAGTTAACAATTTTCAGGAATTTTCCGACTCGCTCAGGGCAAAAGGTCCTGAACTTGTGGATAACCTCAAGAAGGCCACAGAGGATATAAGGTCAGCTGTCGAGGAAAACAGGGGGACACTGAAGGATACGATGGATAACCTTAAATCTGCAACCAAGAAGGCAGAGACAACCATGGATTCCATTGACAGCGTTATGAAGAGACTTGACAGGGGAGAAGGGACAATCGGGAAGTTAATGACAGATGATAAACTGTATCAATCCCTTGACAAGGTTGCAGAACATATGGCGAGGGCAACGAGATTCAGGACATATTTTGACTTCAGGGGAGAGTACATGCAGAGGGATGAAAATACAAAGGGTTATTTTGGTGTAACCTTGCAACCATCTGAGGACAAGTTTTATATAATTCAGGTAGTGAATGACCCGAGGGGTAAGGTGACCACTACTGACACCACCGTAACAACAGACTCCGGGGTGAGTACAAGCAAGGAAGAAAAGGTTGAGGATAAACTGAAGTTCAGCGCCCAGATAGGAAGGAGATACAAAGACGCTGCTGGAAGGGTTGGGTTCTTCGAAAATACCTTTGGTGTTGGAGCAGACTATTTCCTTTTTGGCGATAAGGGAAAGATAAGTCTTGAGGCATGGGACTTCAATAGTAAGGAGGCAGGCAATGAGAAGGCCCATCTTAAGGCAACTGTGAGTTATACCCTGTTTAAATATATATTTCTTAATACAGGATACGATAATATCCTGAATAAGGATAGGCGTAATTATTTCTTTGGTGGCGGCGTAAGATTCGAGGACGAGGACCTCAAGTACCTCCTCGGCACGATGCCTATCAGACCTTAATGTATCGAAAGATACTCACTGCAGTCAACGAACACCTGAACTCCGAAATCACCGCGAGGTATGCGATGAACCTCGCACGTATCTGTGATGCAAAACTCTATCTCTGTTTTATTGCCGAAAGGGGTCTGCCATCTGCGAGTCTTGAAAATGCAGAGGAGGCAATGAGGAGGATTTTTATAGAGGCCTCTAAAATGGACCTGAGAGCAGAGACCATAACAGAAACAGGAGATCCTGTAAGGATGGTCTCCGAGATTGTAAGGCACGAAGGGATAGACATTGTATTCGCATCGACGAGAAGGGAAGATGTAGAAAAAAGGTTCTTTGCAGGGACTGTTGCAAGGAGGTTGTTGCTCACCCTTACATCATCTGTTGCACTTGTGAGGGTTGTCCATATCGGAAGGATACATCCTAAAGAGATCCTTGTGCCTCTAAAGGCAAGGATTGACCATGTAGAGGAAAGGGCCTACTTTACTGCAAAGATCGCCCAGGCATTCAGCTCAAAGACCCTTCTCTTTCATGCCCCCAAACCGTTATCAAGGTTTTTTCATGGAGAGATTCATCTGTCACCACTCGAATGGGAAAAGAAACTTCCAGACGATATATATCATTTTATGGAGCACCTGAGGAGATACAGGGTTATACATGATGGAAGGATGGTACCAGGTGTAACGGGCAGGACAATCACAATAGAGGCATCTTCAAAAAGACACGACCTTATAATAATGGGGGCAAGCGAGAGGAGCCTGTTAAGTTCAATCCTCAAGGGTAACCCGGTGGAAGATGTTCTGCGGGATACACCCTGTGATCTCATAATCCTTAGACCAGGGCATGAAGATACAGACTCTTGAAATAGAAGAGGTCTTAAGCAGACTTGTTACATCAGGAAACGGGCTTACTGAAGAAGAGGCCAGAAGACGACTCTCCGAATTTGGATTTAATGAGATAAAAGAGATAAAGAAAAAACCCCTCCCATTAAAATTCTTCACGCAGTTAACCCATTTCCTCGCTATAATCCTCTGGATAGGAGCGGGGCTTGCCTTTTTATCAGAGTATCTCCGTCCCGGAGAGGGGATGCTTACACTTGGTTTTGCCATAGTCTCCGTAATATTCATAAATGCCATATTCACATTTGTCCAGGAATACAGGGCTGAAAAGGCGCTTGATGAACTGAAGAAGCTTCTCCCATTCTTTGTATCTGTGATTCGTGACGGAAAGAAAAAAGAAATCCATGCAAGGGAGGTTGTGCCGGGTGATCTGATACTGGTCTCAGCCGGGGACAAAATACCGGCTGATGCAAGAATTATTGAGAGCGTTGCCCTGAAGGTTAATAACGCACCTCTTACAGGGGAATCTGAACCGATGATCAGAGATAAAAGAATATTTTTAGGGGAATTCATTGAGAGTCCCAACATCGCCTTCGCAGGTACAACAGTACTGAGCGGATCAGGAAAGGCAGTAGTCTTTGTCACAGGGATGAGGACAGAATTCGGGAGGATAGCCCATCTTACAGGCACTGTTGAGGCAGGATTGAGTCCCCTGCAGAAGGAGATAGTAAAGGTAACAAGGGTTGTTGCATTTATATCGGCAATAATGGGTATCGCATTCTTTGCTATTGGATATTTGATAGGGAGAACCTTCTGGGAGAATTATCTTTTTGCTATAGGTATCATTGTTGCAAATGTTCCTGAGGGTCTTCTTCCGACTGTAACGCTTTCACTCGCAATGGGAAGCCAGAGGATGGCTAAGAAAAAGGCACTTATAAAGACCCTGACATCCGTAGAGACACTCGGCTCTGTTACGGTGATATGCACAGATAAAACAGGAACGATCACACAGAATAAAATGGAAGTAAAAAGGACATGGACTGCTGACGGAAGAGAGCAGACAACCGACAGTCTTTTAAAGATAGCCAGTTTATGCAACGATGCGGAGTTCATAGACGGGGAATACAGGGGTGAACCGACAGAGACCGCACTCCTTAAATATTCAAGAGAAAAGATAGGAGATTTAAGATCAGAAAGGATGTCCGAGATTCCCTTTGATTCGGACAGAAAGAGGATGACTACTGTAAACATAATCCTCCCCGGCTTTTCTTTTCTAAAGGAGAATTCAGGGGGATTGGTCGCCTTCACAAAGGGTGCTATGGAAGGCATTCTTCCTCTGTGCACTCATATACTGATTAATGAAGAGAAAATACCTATAAACGAAAACTTAAGGGAGGAGTCTATAAATGCCTACCATTCATTAATGGATACGGGGCTGAGAGTGCTCACCTTTGCCTACAAGGAAATAATCCCCCCATACCCCCCTTTAGCAAAGGGGGGTATGGGGGGATTTGTTGTGGAGGAGATTGAAAACAACATGGTCTTTGCAGGATTAATCGGTCTTGAAGACCCGCCGAGGCCAGAGGTTCCAGAGGCCATAAAGAAGTGTCAGGATGCTGGCATAAAGGTAATAATGATCACTGGTGACGGAAGCAGGACAGCCCTTGCTATTTCAAGGGAGATCGGGCTTGTCAAGGGAATACCTGTAATCATTGAGGGGGATGAGTTTTTAATGATGAGTGACAGAGAGATTATAAAGAATCTTTCTGAAAAAGAGATAATATTTGCAAGGATGACCCCGAAACACAAGATGAGGGTAGTTTCTATTTTAAAGGAGGAAGGGGAGAGGGTTGCGGTAACCGGCGACGGCGTCAATGACGCCCCCGCTCTAAAGAAGGCAGATATAGGGATAGCCATGGGCATTACCGGAACAGATGTGGCAAAAGAGGCATCAGATATGGTACTTCTCGATGATAATTTTGCGACAATCGTTAATGCAGTAGAAGAAGGAAGGGGGGTTTATGAGAACATAAGAAAATTTGTGAGTTACATCTTTTCGTCGAACATACCTGAGATCGTCCCTTATCTAAGCTATGTACTCCTGAGGATCCCTCTGCCACTCACGATAATGCAGATACTTGCCGTTGACCTCGGGACCGATATGTTACCTGCCCTAGCGCTCGGTGCAGAGAAACCAACAGAAGAACTTATGAAAAGACCACCAAGAGATCCGAAGGAGAGGCTTCTTAATTTAAAGCTCGTAAACCGTGCCTATTTTTTCCTTGGCCCTATAGAGGCAGTGGCAGGGCTGTTCGGTTTTTTCTATGTTCTAAAAGTAGGAGGATGGAAATGGGGAGAGATGTTGTCTCCGGATAACCTGATTTACATGCAGGCAACAACTGCATGTCTTACTGCAATAGTAATTACCCAGATAGCAAATGTATTTGCCTGCCGTTCCTTTAAAGAGTCGGTGTTCAGTATAGGGTTATTTTCGAATAGACTGATATTCGCCGGGATAGCCTTCGAGATAGTTTTACAGTTATTTATAGTTTATCACCCCTGGGGTAATAAGATATTTTCAACAGCGCCGATCGCTTCAGGTATATGGCTGTTATTGATACCCTTTGCAGTGATACTATTTTTATCAGAGGAGATGAGAAAACTTATCAGCAGGAGATATCTTACCCCCTCACCACCCTCTCCCCTCAGGGGAGAGGATAGAGGTGGTGGGTAATTTTTTTATAGACATAGAATTTCAGGTCTTGTATAATTATGCCACACAATATTTCTTAAAAAGGAGGGGAATATGGAATCAAAGGGAATGGATATTGCGGCGATACCGCAGACAGCCATAAAGGTATTGACATCTCCTTCTGCCTTCTTCAGGGAGATGCCAAAGACTGGTGGTTTTATTGAGCCTCTGGTTTTCGCAGTAGCACTGGGGGTAGTAAGTGGTTTGATACAGGCCATACTTGGTATTATAGGACTTCGTTTTGTTATGGGTGTTGGGACGGCCCTGGCATCTGTGATCCTGATGCCTATTTTTATTGTAATAGGAAGTTTTATTGGTGCTGCAATATTGTTTGTGATATGGAAACTTATGGGTTCTCAGGAATCTTACGAGACTGCCTACAGATGCGGTGCATATATGTCGGCCATTTCTCCGATAATCGCAATACTCGGGATTATTCCGTTCATCGGTTCACCGGTTGGTATTGTTCTCGGGATATTCCTTATTGTTATTGCGAGTGTTGAGGTCCATAAGATACCTTCGCAGAAGGCGTGGCTTGTATTCGGAATTATTGGGGCGATATTCGTTCTTCTGAGTGTAAGCAGTGAGTTTGCAGCAAGAAGACTTACAAGGGAGGCAACTAAATTCCAGAAGGAATGGGAACAGAGATCAAAGGAAATGCAGAAACAGACTGAGGATGCACAGAAGGCAGCAGAAGAACTGCAGAAACAATTGCAGAAACAGTTTCCAGAACAGTTTCCGGGTAAATAAACTTAAAAAAATAATAGCGTCAATAATCCCCCTAACTCCCCCTTTGATAAAGAGAGGATTAAGGGGGATTAATTTTTAAATCTATAAAGCAAATTTATATGAAGATACTCTTTATCGGAGATATAGTCGGGGAACCCGGGAGGAAGGTTTTATCTATTTCCCTGAATAATATTGTGAACCAATACAAGATAAATCTTGTGGTAGCAAATATAGAAAATGCAGCAGGCGGGTTTGGAATCACGCAGAAGGTGGCAGAAGAACTTTTTGACGTGGGTATAAATGTGATGACCTCAGGAAACCATGTATGGGATAAAAAAGAAGCCAAGGAATATATAAAGAATGAGAAAAGACTTCTCAGACCTGCTAACTATCCCGAAGGTGTTGCAGGATATGGCAGCGGTATTTTTGAGACTCTATATGGTGAGAGGATAGGGATTCTTAATCTCTCCGGAAGGGTCTTTATGGGAACCTACGATTGTCCTTTTCAGGTTGCTAAGAGGGAGATAGGGAGGCTTAAGAAAGAGGTAAAGACTATAATAATAGATTTCCATGCAGAAGCTACATCAGAGAAACTGGCCCTGGCATGGTATTTAGATGGCCAGGTTGCAGGGATTATAGGAACGCATACGCATGTACAGACCGCAGACGAACAGATATTCCCCAACGGGACTGCCTATATAACAGATGTAGGGATGACAGGACCGAGTATATCAGTGATAGGGATAAAAAAGGAACAGGCCATCGAAAGGTTCCTGACCCAGATGCCTATCCGTTTTGAGATACCGAGGGGGCCGATGCAATTTAACGGTGTTGTTATTGATATAGATGAAGAGAAAGGACTGTCAACGTCTATCCAGAGGCTACAGATGAAGTTCTTAAGTTGATATAAAAAGGTCTTGACGGAAGTATATATTAGTTGTATTCTATGGTTACAGATGAAAATCTATAAATGGCTTTAGGATTATCCTGATGAACAGGGAGGGAGAAGATCTAATTTAAGACATATAAGATAATGGATATTAAGGATTATCTCTCATCGAAGAAAGAGATAATTGAACGTTTTCTCGAAAGTTATTTGCCTCATGAAGAATCCTATCCCCAGGAAATCCATAAGGCTATGAGATATTCTCTCTTTGCAGGAGGGAAGAGGCTGAGGCCAATTTTATCCATTGCATCCTATGAGACAGTCAGAGATGATACAAATTCGATACTCCCTGTTGTCTGTGCTATTGAACTTATCCATACATACTCCTTGATACATGATGACCTCCCCTCGATGGATAACGATAATTTCAGAAGAGGGAAACAAACAAATCATAAAGTGTTCGGTGAATCAATAGCCATCCTTGCAGGAGATGCGCTCCTGACTATGGCATTTACCATGATGACTGATGAATTCTATACAAGAAAGATAAAGCCGGAGAGTCTCATACAGGTAATAAGGGAGATATCCCTTGCTGCAGGGGATAAGGGCATGGTTGGTGGACAGGCGGTTGATATCCTCTCTGAAGACCGGAGCATAGACCTTAAGACCCTTGAGTATATCCATACAAATAAAACAGGGGCGCTGATAAGGGCCTCTGTAAGGGCAGGGGGGATACTTGCAGGGGCAAATGAGGAAAAGTTAAAGGGCATGACCCTCTATGGCGAGGGTATCGGACTTGCATTCCAGATTACCGATGACATCCTGGACATAGAAGGGACAAAGGAGGATCTCGGAAAGGAGACAGGCATGGATTCTGCAAAAGGGAAAAATACATATCCTGCACTGGTCGGCATAGATAGCTCGAAGGTAAAGGTTAAGGAACTGATTGATAATGCCCTTGTGGCGTTGAAAAACTTTGATGAAAGGGCAGATCCCTTAAGGGAGATCGCCCTGTATATTGGCAGCAGGAGAAATTGATTTGGCGCACCTCGACGATATAGATAGCCCTCAAGACCTTAAACGACTTACACAGGAAGAACTTCCTATCCTTGCCAGGGAAATAAGAGAGAGGATTATAGGGGTTGTTTCGAGGAATGGCGGACATCTGTCATCAAATCTTGGGGTTGTCGAACTGACAATCGCTCTGCATTATGTCTTTAATGCACCCATGGATAAAATCATCTGGGATGTGGGCCATCAGAGCTATACACATAAACTCCTTACAGGAAGGAAAGACAAATTCCATACACTGAGGGAATCCGGAGGGATAAGCGGATTTCCGAGGATAGATGAGAGCCCATACGACTCATTCGGCACAGGCCACAGCAGTACCTCTATTTCTTCCGCCCTCGGTATGATAGAGGCGAGGGATAAGACAGGAGAGAACTTCAAGGTAATCGCAGTAATAGGGGATGGTTCCATGAATTCAGGGCTTGCCTTTGAAGGCCTGAATCAGGCAGGGCATCTGAAGAAGGACCTGATAGTAATATTAAATGACAATGAGTTTTCAATCTCTCCTAATGTCGGGGCACTTGCCTCATATCTAAGCCGCATAATGACAGGGGAGTTTTATACAAGGATAAGGGAGGAGACAAAGTCCATTCTGAAGAATATCCCTAAGGTCGGCGAATCCATGCTAAAGGTTGCAAGGAAGGCAGAGGAATCCTTTAAGGGACTTATAGTACCGGGGATGCTCTTTGAAGAACTGGGTTTTGAATATGTAGGTCCGATAGACGGCCACAGGTTTGATGTCCTTCTTGAGACCCTGATGAATGTAAAGAAATTGAACTGGCCCACCCTGATACATGTGATAACAAAGAAGGGGAAGGGCTATGGCCCTGCAGAGGACAACCCTTCTGTCTTTCACGGAACCCCTCCCTTTGATATAGATTCCGGAAAGGTAAAGAAAGGAACAATTCCCTCCTATAGCGAGGTCTTCGGTAGCACTATGATGAAAATCGCGGCGGATGATAAAAAGGTAATCGCCATATCTGCAGCAATGCCTGATGGTACAGGCCTTGACAGATTTGCAAGGGAATATCCTGAACGTTTCTATGATGTAGGTATCGCTGAGTCGCACGGCGTAACCTTTGCAGCAGGACTTTCCACTCTGGGATTTCATCCTGTTGTAGCCATCTACTCGACATTTCTCCAAAGGGCCTATGACCAGATCCTCCATGATGTATGTATCCAGAATCTTCCTGTTACCTTTGCGCTGGACAGGGGAGGAATTGTCGGAGACGATGGCCCTACGCATAATGGTGTTTTTGATTTTTCCTATCTGAGACATATACCGAATATGGTTGTCATGGCACCGAAGGATGAGAATGAGCTACAGCATATGGTAAAGACCGCCATAGAATACAAAGGACCTTCATCGGTACGTTATCCGAGAGGGAAGGGGACGGGTGTATCTCTTGATGAGAGATTAAGGGCTTTTGAGATTGGCGTGGCTGAGTATGTAAAGGAAGGTGAAGATGTAATAGTCATTGCAATAGGGGTTATGGTTAATCCAGCCCTTGAGGCAGCACATAAACTCGAAAAGGATGGCATATCTGCAGGTGTGGTTAATGCTCGTTTTGTAAAACCACTTGACAGGGAACTGATAGGAAACCTTGCAAGAAGGGTCAGGAGTGTTGTGACTGTTGAAGAGCATGTCCTTGAAGGAGGGTTTGGGAGTGCTGTACTTGAGTTCCTGACCACCCTGAATATCAAAGACTTAAAGGTGAGAAGAATCGGTCTGCCGGATTGTTTCATTGAACAGGGTTCCCAGAAATATCTGAGGAATAGATACGGGCTTGATGCTGAAGGGATTGAGAAGGTTATAAGATCACTTCTTAAAAGGGATTCAATGATTCAGGAATTAAAGGGGACAACGAATAAGGTTACATGAAAAATATCAGGTACCGGAAAGATTAAGAATATCTCCAATATATAATGGAAAAGATAAAAAGAAAAGTCTTTCTAGTTACTGTTGACTTTGAAGGGGAATTGATAAAGGACCTCCTTAAGAATGAATACACCACCGTTAGCTCTAAGGGAAGAGGGATAGAAATCATAGATGAGATAAGGGAGGAGAAACCTGACATAATTTTACTGAACTTTGATGTTATCAATCTTGACCCTGATGAATTCATAATGATTTTGAGAGGGGAGGAGAAGACAAAGAAGATGCCTGTAATCCTGCTCTATTCCGAAGATAATGAAAGACTTAGATATAAGGAAGATTTTACATCCTTTGTAAAAAGGCCTGTAGATAAAGAGAATCTGTTATCTGTCCTTAATAATATAGAACCGGTAAAGCCTGAAACAAAAAGAGAGAAGAAGGTGCTTATCGTTGATGATGATTCATTGACCCGCAAGGAGTTAAGGAGGGTTGTGGAGAATAGTGCATATTCTGTTTTAGAATCCAGAACTGGTTTTGATGTATTAAACAGGGTAAGTAAGGAGCTACCGGACCTTATACTTCTTGATATCTTATTGCCTGATATCGATGGATTTAAGATATTAGGGAAATTAAAAGAGGATATAAGGACAAAACGTATTCCTGTTATCCTTCTTTCTGCTATCGAAAAGGCAGAGGAAAAGGCTAAGGGCCTGCACCTCGGGGCAGCAGATTATATAACAAAACCCTATTCAGAGATTGAACTAAGTGCAAGGATAGAAACGCTCCTTGAAAGGATGGAGGAGGAATATAGCGCCAGCCCTACCACAAGACTTCCCGGAAATATCTCTATTGAGAATGCAATATCGAGCAGGATAACAAAGAAACTTTCCTTTACAGTATGCTATTGTGACCTCGATAATTTTAAGGCGTATAATGATACCTATGGATTTTCTAAAGGTGATGGGATTATAAAATTGACCGCCAAGGTTATGATGTCTGCGGTGAAGGAACTCGGAAATCCAGACGACTTCCTGGGACATATAGGCGGAGATGATTTTATATTAATAACCACTCCAGACAAGGTTGATTCGGTTACAAGGAGAATTATAGAGACCTTTGATAAGGTTATCCCATTTTATTACGATAAGGAGGCAAGGGAAAGGGGATATATCGAAGGAACTGACAGGCAGGGAAGGAAGAATCAGTTTCCAATAATGTCTATATCTATAGCTGTTGTGAGCAATGAGCAGAAAGAGCTAAAGCATATCGGCGAGGTCTCTGACATCGCTGTTGAAATTAAAAAGCGTGCCAAGATGACACCAGGGAGTATAGTGGTTAAAGATCAGAGGAAATCAAATTTTAAGAATCTCCCCTAACCCCTCTTTGCTAAAGAGGGGCATTAAAATCCCCCCTTTGGAAAAGGGGGATAGAGGGGGATTTTGTCAATTCAGCGAACCAAACGGCTTGATTTGAATTGAGTAAAAAGAGGGTTGATAGACTCCTCTTTGAGAGAGGTCTTGTGGAAACCCGAAGCAGGGCGCTTGCCCTTATATTGGAAGGGAAGATAACTGTAGATGGCCTGAAGGTTAATAAAGCCGGAACAATGGTCGCTCCGGATTCTGAAATCAGGATCATTGGTAAGGGAATTCCCTATGTCAGCCGCGGAGGGCTTAAATTAGAATCTGCACTTAATGAATTTAATATTAATGTAAAAGATAAGATTGCAATGGATGTCGGTGCCTCTACTGGAGGTTTTACAGACTGCCTTATTAAACACGGTGCCAAAAAGGTCTATGCCATAGATGTTGGTTATGGACAACTCGCCTGGTCTCTCAGACAAAACCCGAAAGTATTTCCGATCGAGAGGGTCAATATCAGATACATGGAAAGAACTGCAATAAAGGATGAAATAGATATAGCAACAGTTGACACATCTTTTATCTCCCTGGAAAAGGTTTTACCTGCCGTTAAGAGATTTCTCAGAAAGAATGGGGAAATAATAGCGCTTATCAAGCCGCAATTCGAGGTCGGGAAGGGAGAGGTAGGAAAGGGAGGGATCGTCAGGGAAGAGACGAAGAGAATGGAGGTTCTGGAAAGGATTAAAGACCTGGCAAAAGTGCTGGGATTAAGTGTCTCTGGATTGATAATATCTCCCATACATGGGTATAAAGGAAACATCGAGTACCTGATATATTTAAGACTATCATGAAACTTCTTCCTATCGATATTGATAACATCTCCGACAGTACCCTCAATTTCCTTGTCGGTGAAAGAGATATAAATCCGCTTATACTCGACAGGATTGCAAAGACCTATGTCGGAGAAATAGAGATTATAAAGCATGTAATTGATAACCCTTCAACACTGCCTGAGACTATCGCCTTTCTCAACAGGTATTCTACAGATGAGATTAAGGGATATATAACAAATGAGAAGGCCATAATCCCATTCGCAGGGGAGATTCAGCTTACAGAAGAAGAGAGGAATTTATTTTTAAAAGAAGAAGATGGGATTGAAACAAAGGACAGGGGGCAGAAGCTCACTGCAAGAATTCAAAGGATGACTGTATCCCAGAAAATACAGCTTGCCTTCAGAGGCAACAAGGAGGTTCGCTCAATCCTTATAAGAGACGGGAATAAGAACGTTTCACTTTCTGTTATCGAGAATCCAAAGATAACAGAGACCGAGATAGAACATATTGCCCAGTCAAGGAATGTTTCAGAAGACATTCTGAGGACGATAGCAAAAAACAGGGAATGGATAAAAAGTTACTCTGTTGTAAATTCCCTTGTTAATAATCCCAAGACACCTGTTGGGGTATCGCTTTCTCTAATAAATGTACTCAAGAACAGGGAATTGCAATCCATAGAAAAGTCAAAGGGAGTAGCATCCGTCCTGAGGACGACTGCGAAAAGATTGATTACTCTGCGCTCTGCAAAGGGGCAGGGGATATAGAATGAAGCCTCCTGAAAAAGACTATTATTCAATACTCGATGCGGGCAGAGACGCAGATATACATGAAATCAGGAAATCATATCTTAGGCTTGTAAAAAAATACCACCCCGATACCCAGTCAGATGGCAATGTGGGGGATACGGAAAAGTTTCAATCAGTACTCGAGGCATACAGGATCTTGAGTGACCCAAAACTTAGGGACGAATATGACCAGTCCTTCACAGGACACTTAAGAGTAGAAAAGAAAAAAGAACAAACGGATGAGAATGTAAAAGCCAGGGCAGAGAGGTTGTACCATGAAGGAATGGAGGCCTACAGGGCAGGTGATTTTAACAGGGCAATAGAATATCTTCAGATTGCAGCGAATCTCGCGCCTGCAAATCCGCATTATCTCAGCAGTCTTGGTCTTGCCCTTTCCAAGAAGAAGAGAAGACTTCACGAGGCGAGGAACTGGTGTGAAAAGGCAGTCAAGCTCGAACCGTATAATGCCAATTATTATGTGAATCTTGCTATTGTCTATAAGGAGGCCGGACTAAATAAGATGGCGCAGAG
>CAKKRL010000088.1:0-2332 GCA_919902655.1 Thermodesulfovibrionia bacterium | reverse complement strand
ACGAGGTGCCTCGGTTCTACTGCACTCGACTTCTCATACCTTGCAAAAGGTTCATACAGCCTTTTAATAATACCTTTCCCTTCAAGGAGTTTCGATTATGCAGCAGGATGGATCATCCTGAAAGAGGCAGGTGGAGTAACTACTGACCTCGATGGAAATGACATAGGAAAAACCCTGGTAGGAGTCGAGAGGACAGTTTCAATACTTGCCTCTGCAAACAGGGAGATTCATAAAAAGGCGATAGAGATTGTTAGAAGAGAATTTGACCGGAAAGGCCCTCTGGCTCACAGGACTGCCAGGTAGCGGCAAAACCTCCATAGCCAGGGCACTAAAAATAGAACATCCAGATATAGTCCTTCTCAGAATGGATGAGATGAGAAGGATTGTCACCCCTGATCCCACATACTCGGATGATGAGAGAGAAGTCCTTTACAGGTCTCTTGTATATACTGCCATGGTACTTACACAGAAAGGGCATGATGTTCTAATTGATGCGACAGGACATAAGAGGGTCTGGAGAGACCTTGCGAGAGAGGTGATAAAGAATTTCTATGAAATATATCTAAGGTGCCCCATCGATATCTGTATGAAGAGGGAGAGGGTAAGGATTGATGAGTATGCACCGAAGGATATTTACAGAAAGGCAGAAAGGGGTGCACCTGTGCCAGGGGTTGTTGTCCCATACGAGGAACCAATAAGGCCTGAACTTATTATCGATACCGATAAGATATCTATAGAAGATAGTGTAAGAGAGATACAGAGATTGATTGTATAGTACATTGCATCTTCATCGTGATGGGCCTTTATCCATATTTTGGATCAGTTTAAGAAACTCCTGTGCATGGTAGCTATCAGGGCTCAACTTTAATGCTGTTTCAAATTCCTTCCGGGCTTTTTCAATTTCTCCCATTTCAAGATACAGAAGTCCGAGGTTTATGTGTACTTTAACAAAACCAGGTTTAAGTTTCAGTGCCTTGTGGTAGTGTTCTACAGCCGTGCCGGATAGTCCTTTTGCCTTATAGGCGGCGCCGAGATTGTTATGGGCATCCGCATAGTCAGGTCTGACCCGCAATGATGTTTGAAAATACTCTATGGCCTTGTCGATTTGACCATTTGATCCATACACTACACCGAGGTTACTGTATACCTCAGCAAGACCGGGCTTCTGCCTCATTGCATGATTGTAATGTTCTATTGCCTTATCAGTCTGCCCCTTCTCCTTATAAGCTACCCCGAGATTATTGTGTGCGTCTGCATAGTCCGGATTGATATTTAAGGATGCCTGGAAAAGCTCTACGGCCTTATCGATATGACCTTTTCTATAGTAAACATTTCCAAGGTTGTTGTATGCCTCTGCATAATTTGGTTTAAGCCTTAATGCAATTTCAAAATATCCAATAGACTTGTCAGTAAATCCTTTTAAAAAAAAGGCATTTCCAAGATTGTTATATCCCCTCGCCTTATTGGGACTCTTTTTTATTACATCCTCCCAGAGCGTTATACCGTCTTTCCATACAAGGTTCCTATTGTAGGAAGCTATTCCCAGAGGGATGATAGTTAAGAGAAAAAGAATGAAGAGAGACCGTAAAACATTTATCCTGAGCATGAACCGTTCCTTAATGTTTATTAATAAAAAGAATAACGTTGTACTGAAGGAAATTGCAGCACCTGCAAAAGGTAGATATAGCCTGTGTTCAAATATAACGTCTCTGATGGGGATTAAGGAAGACTCAACAGATAATGTTACGAAGAACCAGACTATGCCGAAGGAAATTAAGAGGCAGGGGCCGTTACCAGTCTTATACCCGCGCCTTAAAAGGTAAACAGCGAGGCCGAAGATGAAAAGAAGGAAAAGGAAAGAGAGAAAGGTCTGTGCCTCAAAGAAGGATGAAGATAGGGGATAGTCATAGTCAAGATTCAGATTTACAGGCATAAACAATAATTTAATATAAGTGACGATTACCCTGAATTGGGTCATGAGATAAACAACTCTCGGAATCGCATCTGTTTCCTGCGGTAACCCGCTTAGTTCATTTAAAACATCTGTCAGAGGTCTGCTACCCTTTAAAATAGACAGGGGGATAATGATAAGCGTCAGGAGAAAGGGGATAAGGAATAAAAACCTCTTTTTGTTTAAGTAAAAATGGGATTTGCCAAAAAAATAAAATTCGTAAAGGACGACAATAAAGGGCAGTGTGAAACTTATTTCCTTTGTCTTCATCGCAAGGATAGCGGAAATGAAAGAAAGAAGAAAATAGACCAGGTTCTGTGCAAGACGGGCCTTTATGTACATCAGAAGTGAGAGGAGATAAAAGAATGTAGCAAGGGATGC
>CAKKRL010000087.1 GCA_919902655.1 Thermodesulfovibrionia bacterium | reverse complement strand
CATATCCGGTGATGGGAAAGTAAGGCTTGTCATCAACCCGCTCAGGATATTTGAAGAACAGATCCAGCCGGTTGTCGTCAAGCCTGTGGGTGTTGAATCTTATGCAGGCAGAAGGATACTTATTGTCGACGACTCACTGAGTGTAAGAAAGTATGTGGGTGCCTTCCTTGAGGCAAGGAAATTCAAGATTTACAGCGCGTCCAATGGTGCAGAGGCATTAGAGGTTCTTGAAGAAACACCTGTCGATATGATAATAACAGACCTCGAAATGCCTGTTATGCATGGTTATGAACTTATAAGCAGGTTAAAGGAATCTGACAGGCTAAAGGAAATACCGGTTATTGTCCTCACATCAAGAAGCGCCGGGAAACACAGAGAGAAGGCTTTGCAGAGCGGGGCATCAGGTTATCTTATAAAACCCTTTGACGAAAAATCACTCCTCGAAATCCTGAAAAGGCATCTCTCTGCTGCTGATCGCACCTGAAAGCTATACCGTCATCCTTTCTGCCTCAGGCAATTTAAATCTTTCCACCGACGAAATCAGAACATTCGAAGTACCTGTAAGTGTTGTGGAGATATTCGACACCTCCTTAACCATGTTCAGCATTTCCTTCGTTATCTTCTGGACTGCCTCCATGGAAAGGACGACCTTTGTAGTGAGTTCTTTCTGGTTATTTGCAAAGGCACCGATCTCGGATATAAGTGCCACAGCATCCTTAATTGAAAAGTCTATCTCTTTAAAGGCATTCCCTGTATTAGTTGCAAGTTTGGTCTCCATCTCCACATAGTTTGTCTCTTCCTCAAGGTGTTTCGTGACCCCTGCAGACTCCACCTGTATGGCATTGATGATCTCTCCTATCTGCTTCGTGGATTTGGTCGCCCTCTCAGAAAGATTTCTGATCTCATCCGCTATGACAACAAACCCCCTTCCCTGCTCACCTGCCCTGGCTGCCTCGATAGAGGCATTTATGGCAAGGAGGTTAGTCCTGTTAGCAATCTCATTTATAAGCTGTGAGATAGTGCCAATCTCCATCAGCCTCTCGGAGAGATATTTCATCCTCTTGTTTATTGCCTGAATGGTTACCCTTATAAGCTGAACACCTTCAATTGAATCGAGCACCAGCTTATTACCCTTGTTTACTGCCTCGACCACTATTTCAGAAATCCTCTGAGCCTCTTTTGTCTTCTCGGTGATGTCTGTCGCTGACCAGGCTGCTAAATCAACCGCATCCCTTGCATGTTTCACCTCAACCATCTCTATCTCATAACCCCCTTCCATTTCCTTCAGGATGCCAAGTATCCTCTTACTCTCCATGTTGACATCCTCTGCCGAACCTCTCGCCCTTTCGATGAGTTCAGAAAGTCCTTCGACCATGAGGTTAAAGGCATCTCCGATAGAACCGAAGATGTCAGGCGTAACGATAGCCTTCTGTGTAAGGTCGCCTTCAGACGCAGAACTTAAAAGATTCAGGAACTCAATAATATTTCCCTGAGTCTTTTTCTGGTCTTCCTCTGTCTGTACAAGTCTCTGTAAACGGTCTATGGTCTCATTAAAAGTTTTACCGAGTTCGCCTATCTCATCATGGGTCTTTACAACGATCTTCCTCGTCAGGTCTCCGTGACCCACGGCCTCCGCTACTGCTGTTATATCCTTAAGGGGTCTGACAATAATCCTGTTTGCTACCACTATTCCTACGACAGAGACAATGATGAAAGATATCCCGAGTATTAATATCATCCTCTGTATCAGGATGTTGACCTCATTCCTCAGCTTGGCTGTAGAAAGGCCTAAATGGACATTACCTACAAGACCGTTCAGTACAGGATAACTAATATGGATTATCTCCTCATTTGACAGAGAAGTCCTCTGAGAGGTTGAGTTTTTCTTATCTGTCCCTTTAATTAAATTCTGAACTGAGGCAGGGACTTCAGATTCAAATGAATGGGCAAGTATCTTTCCCTCCTCATCGGCCACGAGGCTATATGCAAATGATTCCTCCTTCTTCTGAAGGTCGGTTATATCGTTCTTGAGTACACTTGTGCTGTTTGTGAGTATAGGGTTTGCGGCACTTGTTGCAAAGGCAGCAGCCAGGGCCACCCCTCTTTTTTCGAGTTCCTTTGAAAGATTTGCCCGAACATTTGCGTAAATATTATAAAGCACTACTCCTGCAAGAAGCAGGACGACAAGGGTTACTACCGCTCCTATTTTAGTCCTGATACCCCAGCGGACCTTCTTCGGAGCCGGTTTCTTTGGGTCTGGCCTCTTTGCATCTTTCATAACTATCCTCCCAATATAATGTTTATGGCTGTTGTTTAATTATTCTTTTATTGTGTCTTCTTTTCACTTACCTTTTTAATGTCTTTCTTGGTATCCTTCTTAATCTCATCCATAAAGACCATTTCTTTGTTCATGAATACCCTGCCCTCGCCTGATACGAAATCGATAAATTGTTTCACTACATCCTTTGGCTCACCCTTTGTAATGAAAGAAATAGGCATCTTCCACGGATAGGAACCATCGACAAGGGAGGCCTTTGATGGTTTTACCCCGTTTACAGAAATTATCTTGACGAATTTCGGATTCACCATATTCATTGAAATAAAGCCGATACTGTTGGGTTCTTTCCCTATCTCAAGAAGTACCTCCTGGTCTTCCTTTACATCCTTACTGCTCTTGAAAAGAGCTGTATCGTTGAGTATCTGCCTCCAGTGACCATCCCTGTCCTTGCAGTGCAGTCGTGTTATCACCTTTATAGGTTTATCCTGGCCACCTACCTCTTTCCAGTTAGTAATCTTTCCTGAGAATACATCCCTTACCTGCTGGGCAGTAAGATTGGTAACAGGGTTTGCATTATTTGTCACGATTGCCAGAGCCTCCCAGGCATACTGATATGCCTTGATGCCCTTGCTTAATTCAGCATCCTTGGGAAAACAGCAAAGGCCTCCTACACCGATCTTGCCTGTCTGGACACCCTTCATTCCGGACGAACAACCACCTGGGATTGCTGTTACCTTTATCCCTGTCTTTTTCGTGAACTCATCTGCGGCCCTCACAAGACCACCGTAATATGTGGCGCGTTCACCATTCCATATTATCTGAATCTCACTAAAGGCAGGGTTAATTAAGAAAAATGCAGAAATTATAATCAGGTAACCCTGTATTAATCTCTTCAAAATAACCATATTCCACCCCTTTTGTTAAAGCTATCAAAGAGTTAATGATTGGCAATACTACCACATTATTATTACTTTGTCAACTATTTGTATAAGTTAAAGACTTTTGCGACATTACTCCGAGCTAAATATCCTAAGCCTATGGAACATACTCTCAAAAAGCCTTTCAAGTGAAGAGGAAAGAAGTATAAAAACAAAGCAAGTTAAAGTATGCGGCGTGAAAGAAGATAATGATTTTATTTTAATTTCAGTTGTAGTAAAATCTTTTTAAGAAACGATAGAATGATAATAAGTTATGGTCCTAAATATAACATTAAAGAATAAATATCTGGTATGATGAAAATGCGAATCGGCTATTTTGACTGTTTTTCCGGGATAAGCGGGGATATGATACTCGGGGCGATGGTTGATGCAGGTCTCCCCTTGAATCAACTGAAGAAGGAACTCTCTAAGCTAAACCTGAAGGGATACAAGTTAAGGGAAGAGAAGGTAAAGAGGGCAGGGATCAGGGCTACGAAGGTGAATGTTGTAGCAAAAAAGGGGCCAGGGGTCAAGGGTCAGGGGGCGGAGGGAAAAAGGTGGAAGGACATTGAGAGGATCGTTAGATCATCAGCCCTTTCATCCGAGATAAAAGAAAAAGGGCTTAGAATCATGAGGAGGCTGTTTGAGGCAGAGGGTAAGGTCCATGGGGAGAGTCCTGAGAAAATCCATCTCCATGAGCTCGGTGCAATAGATTGCATCATTGATGCCTTCGGTGCGATCATAGGCCTGAAAATATTAGGCATAGAAGAAATCTATTCGTCCCCTTTAAACCTCGGAAGCGGTCTTGTAGAGACACAACATGGGACATTGCCTGTCCCTGCACCTGCCACAGCAGAGATCCTTAAAGGTATTCCTGTTTACTCAACGGGGATACCCTTTGAACTTACAACACCCACAGGTGCTGCCATTATCGCCTCTATATCTGATGGCTTTACGCCCTCGCCCCCTTTCAGAATCAAAGAGATTGGTCATGGAGCAGGCAGTAAAGATATAAAAGGACAGCCCAATATCCTTAGACTCTTTATCGGTGAAGGAGGGCATGATTATGATAAGGATGAGGTGGTTGTGATCGAGACAAATATAGATGATATGAATCCCCAGATCTATGAATATCTGATTGAAAGGCTTTTTGAAAACGGTGCCCTCGATGTATATATAACTCCAATAATAATGAAAAAGGGGAGACCTGCCCATCTCCTTACGATACTCTCTGAGAAGAGAATGATGGATAGCCTTATAAATATACTATTTGAAGAGACTACTACCTTTGGTGTAAGATTCTATAATGTATCAAGATATAAATTATCAAAAGAAATGAAAAAGGTTAAAACAAGATACGGCGATGTTAAGGTTAAGATCGGCCGTAGGGGCGATTATATTATTTCAGTAACCCCTGAATACGAAGAATGCAAGGCAGTTGCAGGAAAGAAACGGCTGCCTTTGAAGGATATTCTTGATGAGGTTAAAAGAAAACAAATTGAATAAATATAAGAAAGAAGAGTCAAAGAAAATACGTTTAGCCCTTGCCCAGATAAACCCGACTGTCGGTTATCTGGAGGGAAATGTCAAAAAGATAATAGAGTATATAAAAAAGGCGAGGGAATACAAAGCCCATCTCGTTGCCTTCCCTGAACTTGCTATTACAGGCTACCCGCCAGAAGACCTCCTTCTTAAACCACAGTTCATTAAAGACAATCTCGAGGCACTTAAGGAAGTTCAAGGACATACCAAGGAGATTACCGCAATTATAGGCTTTGTGGATAAGAAACGTGATCCTGTCTCTAAGGACAGGACAGGTATATATAATGCCGCCGCTATCATTCACAATCGAAAATTGATAAATGTTTATCATAAGATACTCCTCCCTAACTATGGGGTCTTTGATGAATTCAGATATTTTAAACCAGGCAAGAGATATCCGGTTTATAGACTTAATGATATTATTATCGGTGTGAATATATGTGAGGACATATGGTTCCCTGAAGGGCCTACGAAGTCCCAGGCACAGGCAGGGGCAAGACTGATAATCAATATCAATGGTTCTCCCTTTCATGCAGGCAAAGGATTATTAAGAGAAAAAATACTAATCAGCAGGGCAAAAGAAAATAAGGTTGCTATAGCCTATGTGAATCTCATAGGCGGGCAGGACGAACTCGTCTTTGATGGTCAGAGTCTTATAGTGAGTGAGAAGGGGGATATTATTGCAAGGGGCAAACCTTTTGAAGAGGAACTTATTTTCTGTGATATAGGTATTCCTAACCATCGATCAGTCAAGAGTCGGGAGGCAAAAGTCGGGGGTCAAAAGATCGAAAGGATCGTAATAACCAAAGAGCATCTTTCTGTCCTATCAACTCCAATACCAGATAGAGAGATTAAACCACTTTCCGAGATGGAAGAAATATACAGGGCCCTTGTCCTTGGAACCAAGGACTATGTGGAGAAGAACGGATTCAAGAAAGTTGTGATAAGCATGAGCGGTGGGGTTGATTCTTCTCTGGTTGCTGCGATAGCAGTTGATGCGATAGGGAAAAGGAATGTGACCGGACTTTTCCTTCCTTCCCCCTATACATCCAGGGAAAGCAGGGAGGATACCTATGAGCTCGTGAGAAACTTAGGAATAAGATTAATAGAGATACCTATTACAGAGATATACGAGCAATACCTTAAGAACCTCTCGGAGGATTTTAAAGGCTTACCGCAGGATACGACAGAGGAGAACCTCCAGGCGAGGATAAGGGGGAATATCCTTATGGCCTTCTCGAATAAGTTCGGATGGCTTGTGCTCACAACTGGCAATAAATCGGAGATGAGTGTCGGCTATGCAACGCTTTACGGCGATATGGCAGGAGGGTTTGCAGTGATAAAGGATGTACCGAAGACGATGGTATATAAACTTTGCGAATACAGAAATAAAAGGGAAGGGAATCCCCTGATACCACAAAGGGTTCTCTGGAAAGAACCCTCAGCAGAGCTCAAACCCGACCAGAAGGATTCCGATGTCCTACCTCCTTATGAAGTCCTCGATCCTGTCCTCAAGGCATATATAGAGGATGACAGGAGTTTTGATGAGATATCAAAGATGGGCTGTGATATTGCCTGTGCGAAGAATGTGATAGCGATGATAGATAACAGTGAATACAAGAGGAGACAGGCACCTCCAGGCATAAAGATAACCCCGAGGGCCTTTGGCAGGGACAGGCGGTTCCCTATTACGAATAAATACAGGAGCTACTAATGAATAAAAATAAATTTTAAAATCCTAATGACGAAAAGATGATGTTATTAGATTTATCCAAGCCTTGCTCCGCACTCACCGCAGAACCTTGTACCTGCAGGACTCTTCGTTCCGCACTTGGAACATTTTACAAATGATAGAGTTGCCCCGCAGTTATTACAGAACTTTCCTTCACCGGCAGGTTTGCCGCACTGGGGGCAGAGTGTCTGTTTACTCTCAATCTCCCCTGTGAATACCTTTGTCCCTTTGGCCTTCTCTTTTATATCTTCCACCATCTTCTCTGCTTTGGCTGCTGCAACCTCTACGGCTTCTCTTGGTGCATCATCCACACATAGACCCTCCTGTTCATTCCAGTCATTTTCGCAGACCCATCTTTTACATTTCGGGCAGCGGTGGAAATGTCCCTTTGCCTCGTTCTGGTCTAATCCAAAGGCTGATTCATGCTCTTTGTGCCATTCAGGGGACATCCCCTGAAATCGCTCGGTGAGGATATCAGAGCCTCTTTCAATTGTAGATCCTAATCCTGACTGCCCTAAGATTGTTGCTCCAAGTGATAGAGCCTTTCCAAGTCCACCGAGCAACCCTGCCTTCTTGTATGTCTTAGATTCTATGAAATTTGTTTTGTATCCTTCCTGGCAGAGGTCGCAGAAGAATGTAAACTGAAACCCTGATTCTGTACTGTTGTCTGCAAAGTTGTCTGTAAATGGTTGTAATGGCATATTTGCCTCCTTTTAATTGTTTTGTCATTCTGAGTGGAACGAAGAATCTTAAAGACGAGACCCTTCGTTTCACTCAGGGTGACAGCAAGAGATTCATTTTAACGGTTTATTGCATTTTATACATTTCTCCCCGATTGGTGGCTGTTCTGTCTTGCACTTCGGACAGACAACTACCAGCCGTGCATCACAGTGCTCACAATAATCTCCAAAGAATGTCGTCTTACCGCACTTCGGGCAGTTGACTTCTAATGATAACCCGCAATGACTGCAACTCTTCCAGCCTTTCTCTACAGGGTTTTTACATTCAGCGCATCTAAGTGACAGCGGATTTATTTTACCACAGAACGGACAGACATTCGATTCCGGTGGTACAAGCTTGTAACAATACCTGCAGGGATGTTTATAGCCAGGCATATTATAACCTCTTCATATTTTCCAGCAATTATAACATAACCTATAATCATATGGTAGGACAGGCGCCCCGCCTGTCGAGTGAGGATGATTATTACACATCATTGACAAGAAAATACATTCAGTAGCAGGTTTCCGAATGTCAGTCGGAACTACTACCCGGGTAGAATCGGGTCTCCTGACCCGATTTTCATGGTTCTTTGTGATCCCAATAGCGTATAATGATTTCCAGGAAAGTGGGAATCTGGAAGGATGTTTATAGAATCTGCCCTAAATACAGAGCGACTGATTTGGTAAGTATGGATTACACCTACTACTACGCACCTTTTCAAGAGAGCTAAAAGTGATGATTTTTGGGAGAAATGTGCAGTAACGCCGCAAATCAGCCGCGCAGTTTTTTGCGTCGGCTGAATTTGCCTTGTTAGGCATTTTCAATTACGAATAGATTCATTCAATGTTGATCCCAGTGAGCGATACTTTTCCACTAATCCTTCGTACCTGGTTACGTCAGATTTGTATTGACCCATTTTGTAACTCTGTAAATCACCTTGGCTCTTATCATAAAGCCGTCTGCACATGTCCCGTAAAAACTGCATTGTCTTGAGGAGAGCCGTAACGTACTGCTGAAACACGTTTGGGATTCCGGCTTTGTTGCTTGTGGAGATTGCGAGCTGTTCCAATGCTGATATCAAGGAATCAAGCTCTCTGAAGTGTTGACCGTAGTCTATAGGTTTGAAGAGTCCAGGAATTGGAATGGCTTTGCGCAAGGAAAACTTAAATATCTTGTCATGTATTACGACATACCTCTCAAGTATCGAGTGCACTTGATACATCTCGTTGGGAAGCTCAGACATACGTTCCCCCCTTTGCCTAGTTGCCTAACATTATATTTTATACTGCTGAAATATTTTCTTACTTTTTATATCAAATTGTAGAGTGATATGTCAATCAAGGAAGAAGCTTCTTCGCCTTAAAAGTCTTATACGGGGATTTCGAGCAAAATCTTGCTGTAGTCTACATGAGGAATCACCCGTTTCTTGTCTGTCTCAGACTTCTCAAGCGTAACCAGCCCTATTTCTGCAAGAAGTTTCAGGTCTTGGTTTACATTCTTCAGGTCTCTTCCCAATATCTTTGCCAGTTCATATACAGATCGGGGATTGCATTCCCTTATTATTTTGAGAATCAAAAGTCTATTGTTTGTCAGAACTGCCCTCATAGTATCGATAGAATCAAAGTATATCCCCTCTTCTTTCTTAACCTTCTTGCCAGACTCCAGTTTCTTCCATACCTCAGCAAAGTCCTTTAAACTCTCTTTTAGTCCCTTTATGCCTATGTCTATTTTTTTAATCTTCATATTTCACCCCCTCCTTACCCTGTCCACATCTTTATAAAAGTCCTTTATTAAAGTATCCACGTCCTTAAAGTGATAAGAATATTCTTTGCCTTTATAATGCCTGTGGTCTCCTTTTCCTTCTGCGTTGTCATATCCCATCATCCTTTTGCCTTCCCTTATATATACCAGGGAATATTTAAGCCCATGTGGTTTATCTTTTGAATGAGGTACCTGCCATATCTTCATCTCAACTATATCTCCATTAGATTCGATATTCTTCCTGTAAAATAATAACTCAATATCCATATGAGGTATATTATACCTAATAAGGATAACATGTCAAGGCCAGATTTTGTTTAGTCAAGGAGAGGAAGGAATATTTGGTATCTTCTTACAATTGGAGAAATTAGAGGGGCTTAAAAAAAATCTTTACCCCCTCTGACAATTCTCCATCTAATCCTATCTCATTTCCCCATTCATCATAAACCTTCTTGCCTGATTCAATTTCTTTAAGAAGCCCTGCACTGATAAGGGCGTGTTTGACTTTCATGCCTGAAAAGATTTCGACTGGCTTTTCATTTACATAGACCCTCATTTATCTAAAATATCACCCTCCCCTCCATCCCCTCCCATCGAGGGAGGGGAGATGGTTGGGGATTAATCAATTTCTTTAATCCTGCCTTCAACTTTTGGAGCTATTTTTTTCTTCTCTTTAATATATTCAATAACCACATCCCTCAGGTATCGGCTCGAATCGTTATACACGAGCTTCTCGCCTTTTAATGCACCACCTGTTATTGAAAAATCCTTAGATGACTTTACAGCGTCTCCGAAGGCTTTGTATCCATCGCCTCCTGCTGCGAGGAAGTCGTTGGTTGCTACACTATATTCCCTATCAAGTTCAAGGGGTTTTCCTGATATAAAGACCTCCTTTATCCTCGACCCCGGTTTTGCAGAACGGCTATATGTAAATTTAATGCCTGATACCTGCGGAAATCTGCCTGCACCTTCTTCGCCTGATACACCATGCTCCAATGTCTCTTTTATCTGCCTTCCTGTAAGTTTAATGGCAACTATATAATTGTCAAAAGGCAGGACAGAATATACATGGCTGACTTTTACCTCACCTTTCTTTATGCTCGTCCTGATTCCTCCTCCGTTTATTATCGTTACATCAGCCATTGAGGCCTCTCTTATAATATCTGCTATGAGGTTTCCTAGGTTAGTTTCTCTTCTCCTAACATTCTCGCCATCGAGGTCAAAATCTGCGTTCACTATTATTTCATTCAAAACAGAATCAATCCTTTTCAGGTAATTCTCTACAATTACCTGAATGGCCTTATCTTTTTTATCTGGCTCAGGCTTAATCTCCTCAAGACGGCCTTCGAAATTTACTATTTTCTTATCTTCCACTGTTAAGTCTAAGACACCAAGGGCCTTTCCATGCTCCCATGCCTGGACTATTATTGTCTTTCCTATCAATACAGGTTTTTCGACCTTTGTATGAGAATGTCCTCCTATTATGACATCTATCCCTTTTACATTTTCTGGAAGGTCCCTGTCGGCATAATGTCCTATGTGGGAGAGGACGATAATAATATCAGCCTTTTCCTTTAACTCCTTGATATATTTTTTGACTGTTTCTTCTACAGAGTTAAATCTCAATCCTGTTACATTTTTTGGGTGGGTTGATACCGGAGTCTCTTCTGTGACAATTCCGATGATAGCTATCTTCACACCTCTGAGTTCTTTTATTACATATGGTTTAAAAATATCCAGTCCTTCAACATTCGCTCCGAGCACAGGGAATTTCGATTCTGAAATTCTTTTTTTAAGTATATCCTGTCCGAAATCGAACTCGTGGTTTCCGAGGACCATGGCATCGAATCCCATCACATTCATAAGCTCGATAACTGACTCTCCCTGAGAGAGATTCGCCCAGTTATTCCCCTGTATCATGTCTCCTGCCGAAAGAAGAAGTGTAGGTTTCTCTTTGCGAAGTTTATTTGCAACTCCTGAAAGATAGGAAATACCTCCAAGCATCTGATCAGAACCTAATGGTTTGTATGGTTCTGCAAAACCATGAAAATCATTTATATGAAGGAACCTTATCTCAATTGTTTCGCCATAAGAAATAGTGGCAGTTAGAAGAAATAAAATTAAGGAATATACAATAGTGTTAAATCGTTTCAAGTCGATCTCCTCATTAAAAAAGTCACCCTGAATTTATTTCAGGGTCTCGTTTCAGATCCTGAACTTGTTTCAGGACTGAAACAAGTTCAAAATGACAATTTGTAAGTACCTCCTTTTATCATTCGTAATTTGAGTTTAATTTATATCACAAAACCCCAAAAAAGTCATTGAGATTTTGATTGATATTTTCAGCAGATAACCTAAAATAATTTCTAAATGGAAGTTAAAAGGCCCCTTCCCCTGAATTTATTTCAGGGTCGGAGCAACAAAGAGAAAAAGTTTCAATCCTTGTTTTATTGGATGCATGTCTGAGACTTTTACTGCCAGAAAATCCCTTCCACAGAAGATGTCTTCCAGACGACATCAATACGTTGCAGACTGTGATATTGTTGTTATAATGATACAAAATGTTGAAATCTTATCATTTATGCATTATTCACCTTTGAGAAAGGAGGGAAAAATGAGGAGGTTTTTAACTATTTTCTTGTTTTTGTTATTAATGGTTCCGGCAACAGGGGTCGCCTCTGAGATTAAGTTTGGCTTACTACCGAGGCTTCCAGAAAAGGAACTGCTTGAAATGTTCACCCCATTAGCCCAATACCTTGAGAAAGAGACCGGGATGAAGGTCACTTTAGTAATTCCCAAGGATTTTGACACCTATACCAAGCAGGCGATTGCTGGCGATTTTGATATCGGATTCACCAACCCCAATATTTACATCGACATAAAAAAAGGTGTGCCTCAGGTAGAGCCGCTGGCTGTAGTCACCGGCAAATTGAAAGGAGTCTTCATAGTGGCGGAGGACAGCCCTATAAAATCGATAAAAGAGCTTAAGGGGAAAAAGGTCAGTTTTGTTGACACGGGCTCTGCCGCAGGCTATGTAGCCCAAATGCTTGAGTTACAAAAGGTCGGCATAAAAAAGGAGGATATTACAATCACCTTCGCAGGAAAACCGCCCAAGGTGGCAGAAGCGGTGCGGGACGGAAAGGCAGACGCGGGCGGGATGCCTGAAGGAGTCTTTAAGAAACTACCTTTTGTGGACATGATGAGGGTGATCGGCAAAACAATTGACCTTCCTAACTGGCCCGTCCATACAACAAAGAAAACAGACAAGAATGTTTCAACAAAAGTAAAAGACGCCCTTCTGAAGTTGAAGCCCCTTTCAGCACAGGCCGACAAGGCTTTGAAAAAGGCAGACCTTGAAGGATTTGTCTCCACAACGGACAAAGACTTTGACCCGATGAGGGAAGCCGCTAAAGCAGCGGGAGTTTTTTAGTTTAGTAAGAATAAATTAAAAGGAATAAGGTGAATAAATATGGAAGAAAAAGTTCCTGAGAAAGAAACATATTTAGAAGAGAAAATGAAGGCTATTGATGAAGCTGAAGAGATGGAGGTGGCAAATCGAAAGAAGGCACTGATCGGGCTAATAATCGCCTTTTCGCTTCTGTTCCTGCTCCATTTCGGTCCTACCCTTCCCGGCTTAAGACCCACTTCTCAATCCGTGCTGGGAGTGTTCCTCTGGTTTGTCGCTGTCATGGTTACTGATGCCCTTCCGAAGGCCATAGTGGGACTTGCATCTCCGCTGCTCGTTGTATTGTTTGCCGGACTCAAACCAGGAGTGGCATTCAAGGCATTCTCCACAGACATATTCTTCTTAGGTGCCGGCGCCTTTGTTATTGCCGGCATCATGATGGGGACACCCCTGGGCAGGAGGATTGCCTTGAAAATAGTGACATGGATGAGGTCAAACCGTGTCACGAGAATCCAGACAGGCCTTGGACTGGCAGACGTAGCGGTCGGCTCTGTTTTGCCCACTGTTTCTGAAACCGCACTCTTT
>CAKKRL010000086.1 GCA_919902655.1 Thermodesulfovibrionia bacterium | reverse complement strand
TATTCACATAAGCGGAGAACACCTCCTTTCTCTGATAGACGAAATCCTGGACCTATCAAAGGTAGAGGCTGGAAAGGTCGATCTTGAGCTCAGCAGTTTCTCCCTGAGGAAGTGCTGTGAAGAGGGGCTTGCAATGTTCAGGAATAAGGCTAAAGAACATAAAATTAAAATGAGCCTTGAGATTTCTGAAGATGCTGATATCCATGTAACTGCTGATGAGAGGAGGATGAGGCAGGTAATGCTTAACCTAATGAGCAACGCCTTGAAGTTTACGCCGGACGGGGGGTCTGTTTGGGTAAGTGCACGGAGAATTCGGAGTGCCCCCTCACCCATACCCTCTCCCCATAGGGGAGAGGATGAAGGTGAGGGGGGATTTTTCATCGAAATCAGCATCGCTGATACGGGCATAGGAATATCAGAGGAAGACCAGAAGAGACTCTTCCTGCCCTTTCAGCAGCTTGAGACTACGCTTTCTAAGAAATACCCGGGCACAGGCCTGGGCCTCAACCTCTGCAAGAGGTTTGTTGAACTTCACGGCGGGAGGATATGGGTTGAGAGCGAACCCGGGAAGGGGTCGAAGTTCAGCTTTGCAATACCAATAAGACAGTGAACAGTTCACTATTCACTAAATACTTATGAAGATACTCATTGCAGAAGATAACGAAAAGAACCGAAAGCTTATACAGGTTATTCTCGAGAAAGCCGGTTACGATGCAATTGAGGCTGAAAACGGTGAGGATGCAATCTGCCTTGCAAAGAAGATCATCCCTGATCTTATCCTTATGGACATACAGATGCCTGTGATGGACGGAATAGAGGCGATAAAGATCCTGAAGTCCGACTCTGAAACAAAGGATATTCCGGTCATAGCCCTCACATCCTATGCCATGGCAGGTGACAGGGAAAGATTACTCAATGAGGGTTTTAACGGATATATACCAAAGCCGATAAATGTGAAGAATTTCATAAAAGAGGTTAAGAAATACATCAAGCCTTAATACATAGTTTTATATGCAGGGCTAAAGCCCTGCCCTACATCATGGTTTTATTTTCCATTTTTCTTCCATCAACCTCCTCTGCAACATCCGATTATGCAAGACAGACAGGGTTTTCATGCAGGGAATGCCATGTCGAGGCGATTGGAGCCGGCCCGCTCACAAAGGAAGGGGAGAGGTTCCGCAAAGAGATGAGGATTAAAGGGCAATACAGACAACTGAATGATACACAGAGGGTTGTCAGGCTTCTTGTAGGCTATATACATTTAATAATTGCAATAGCATGGTTCGGGACGATCATTTATGTCCATATCCTGCTTAAACCTGCCTATGCACTAAGGGGACTTCCGAGAGGCGAACTCCTTCTTGGCTGGACATCGATCATAATCCTTTCTATATCAGGGACGTTTCTAAGCATTGCCAGGATACCCAGATGGGAATTATTGTATACAACAAGGTTTGGCATCCTCCTGAGCATCAAGGTATTCCTTTTTCTTATTATGGTAACAACTGCGGTTATAGTTACATTCTTTATAGGTCCGAGGATGAAAAGGAAATGGAAGGTGAAATGGGAGTCGCAGATTGCCGGGGGAAAACAGGATCTCACTATCGAACAGTTACACAGCTTTGACGGCAAAGAAGGGAGACCTGCTTATATCGTGTATAAAGGGAAGATATACGATGTGACAGGGAGTAAATTCTGGAAAGATGGCTCACATATGACAAAGCATTTAGCAGGCCATGACCTTACAGATGCACTCAGGACTGCCCCTCACGGGGAGGAGAATGTCCTTTCTGTGCCTGCAGTGGGTAAACTTCTTTCAGCCGGGGAAAAGCCATCAAGGCCATTCCACGAAAGGATATTCTATCTCTTCGCCTATATGAACCTGGCCCTTGTCTTCCTGATAGTGTTCGTGATAGCCCTCTGGAGATGGGGTTAGTTCTATGATACAGGTCATAGCCTTATTTTCGGTCAAGTGTTATAAATCACGCATTATTTAGTCCGTAGGATCCTGTCGTAGAATCGACTCATAGAGCGGACAGAAGGTAAAATATGGATATTGCATTAATCATTATTCATCTCCTTTCGATAATCCTGTGGATCGGTGGACTTGCGTTTGTAACCGTAGTGGTATTCCCGACTATAAAGGGCATAGAAGACCCTCTTGCTCAGATAAAGGTATTTCTGGGTGTTGAAAAAAAATTTGCAGCCCTTGCAAGGATATATGTTGTAATTGCAGGGGTTACAGGGATTACACTCTTTTTCATGAAGGGTGGGTTTCAATGGTTCCGCAGCAGTCCTGCAGTCCATGGAATGCTCATATATAAGTTCATTATCTGGCTAATATTTATGGTTGCCCTTTTTGGTGGAGAGAAGCACATACTTAAGATACTCATATCCCGGGAGACAGAACCTGAAAAAGGATTCAGGATAATAGGGATAATGCACTGGGTTATGCTTGTTTTAACAGGACTTGCCATAGTATTTGGTGTGAACCTGCTTTTTAAATAGATTCCAATCGCATTTTAAGAAAGGAGGATTAAATGGAGGTACTTGACCTAAAGAAGATGATAAAGTTTCATCCGGACAGGATCTCGAGAGAGATGCTGGCAGATGCACCTGAGATGCGTATTGCCCTGATGTGCCTGAACGAAGGTCAGAAACTCGAACCACATAAGGCACCGTTGAGACTGCTTATGTATGTTGTTGAGGGGAAAGGCACATTCACCGTTGGCGATGAACGCATAGAGGCAGACGAGAAGACCTGTATCATGTGTGAACCAATGGTCTCCCACGGTTTCAATGCAGACAGGGGCAGCAAGCTCGTTGTAATGGCGGTTGTAACACCAGTGGAATAAACTTATGGATACCCCTCACCTTAATCCTCTCCCCATTGGGGAGAGGATTAAGGTGAGGGGTATTTCAGTTCTGCCCTTTGTTTTTATATCTCCCTTTCCTCGAGCTTCTTCAGGCCTATCCTCATGGGCAGATAGAAGGCGAGGAAGTTTAAGAGGATCACTGCAAAGAAGGAGAGTACAACGATTAGTATCTCAGACGGTCTTAATGCCCTCCCGATAAATTTTACCCAGAATATGATATAGACAGGCCATGCCTCAAGCACTATGGTTGCACTTATGAAGACCATGGAGAGGATCATATATAGTACCCCTCCAAAACCCATTGGGATCTGGGCTGCGTTTTCGAACTTAAACCTCGGATAGATTGCACCAAGACCGACCCCGAGACCTGTAATGCCAAAGGTCATTATGAATATAGTTACTGTGGACAGAGCCATCATAAAGTCTGTAACATTCAATATCCTGTTTGAGACGATAATCAGGAATTCTGCGAGAAGGATAAGGGGAATGAACCCTGTCCAGAACTTTGACCAGATGAAGTCCCTGAGCGAAGTCGGGGATGACCTCACAATCCAGTATGCCTGTCCCTCGAGACTTACAGATGGATAGATAAAACGCGAAGTAATAGCTGTGAGGACAAGTCCTGCAAGACCGAGGTTGAGGAATGATATCAGGTTTTTAAGATAAAATGATGCAAGGGGCACCCTGTCAAAAGGGATGGCCTTGAAGTTATATAGATAGACAACGACCAGTGCCATCAGGAGAAAGAGCTGTGACCACTGTGCAGTATCCCTCACGAATGTCTTTATATCCTTTGTTATGAGGGATCTCGCCTGGGGTTTCCTTATAATCGAGAGAAAACTTTCCATGAACTTCCATCCGGAAGATGTACTCTTTTTCTCCTGTGCCCTGGCCCATCCGTCATAATAGTACTTTTTAGAGACCCATCCGACAATGATGAAAGAGGTAAGGGCTGTACTCAGGATCATAAGAAAATAAAATAGCAAACCTTCCCCTCCACCTTTCAGCAGAGGGAGAACTGCCTTTGTAGCCCAGTAACTCGGAATCCACGGGGATGCAGGGATGGCAAGCTCTGTAAAATAACCCACAAGGCTCCCGAATGCCTCGGGGTCTGTAAACCTCTCCGGCCTCAGGAATCTGAAGAGCAGATAGAGGATAATGAAGGCAAAAATAGAGAGGAGGAAGAAGAAGTTCCTTGCCATCCTGGCAGGTAAGATCTTTGAAAGAAATACTGTAATTGTTATTCCAATACCAGAGGGAATTACAAGGAAGGGAAGGAGGATAAAAGGGATTGCCAGATAGTAGTAAAACGGGGAGTGGTAGGCAGTTCCATAGGCTATAAAAACAGGGAGGCCGAAGGACAGGACCATCCATGACGAGTCCGTCATCGTCTCAATAAATTTTGAGAAAAAAATCCTTTCCTGCGGGACAGGTGCTGAAAGTAGCAGGTTCAGTTCCTCGGAGATATAAAAAGTAGAGAGGGAGGTGGTGATGTTACTGAAGATCAGGATAGAGAAGAATGTAAGGAAGACCATCGAGAGGAGCCTCTCAGAAAGAAGGTCTCCAATCCCTTGGACCCCGCGGAAATAGAGAAGAACCCTGTGGAAGATAATATATATACCGATCCAGAAAAGGATTCCGAGGAGTCCAAAAAAGACGGTCTTTACAAGTCTGTCCGTGTTGTATCTTTTCAGAATATTGAGCGTAGATTTAAATCTGGGCTGCAGGAGGTAGAGATAGTCATTCATTTAACCCTAAAACCTGAATATCACCCACATGGGGACAAAGATAGTCTCACCCTTTAACCTTTGCCTCCATTCATAGGACCCTTCTGACTTCTCGATAATGTGGATATATTCATAAGGGGTTGCCTTGTCTATATCAATATAGAACCTTTCCTTCTTGCCTTCCATGACTATCTCACCTGTAAGGTCCTGACGGGTCTCGAAGATACCATCTCCATCTTTATCTATGAGGGCGTATTCGTAAGGGAAACCCCTGTCGGTATCTATATCGTATCTGAATGCCTTGCCCTTGATGGTATATGCCCTGAAGAGGGTCATGTCCCTGGCCTCGTATGTCCTCACCGTGGTTTCCTTACCTTCTATTTTATCGGTGAGATCTATCATTTCCTCTGATATCAGTTTTGCACTGCCGATATCAGGGAGATCGTAGCCCTTGGGATTGAAGGATTCTGTCCTCTTTACCTCAAGGCCGTATGCTGAGTTGATAGAAAATAAAATACAGAGAAGAAAAATAATCCTTGATATGTTCATAGAACCTCCCTTAAGAAAATATCTCCGTTGAATTCCTACCCTTTTCTTTTGCCATGTACATTGCCGTATCAGCAGCCCCTATCAGATCGTTTGAAGTCTTTATCTTCTTGTGGGGATATGTGGCGATCCCGAGACTGATAGTAATCTTTAGACCTTTGATTGTATAGTCGTGGTCTTTAAGTGTCTTTCTTATCCTTTCGGCTTCGATAATCGCTCCATCCCTGTCTGTCTGTGGGAGGAGTATCACAAACTCCTCACCGCCATACCTTGCGAGGATATCGGTCTTCCTTATATTCCTTTTCAGGGCTTTTGCGAATTCCTTAAGGACCATGTCTCCCTTCGTGTGACCATAGGTATCATTTATAACCTTAAAATGGTCTATATCAACCATTATAAGAGACATGGGATATTTATATCTTGTTACCCTTTCAAGCTCCTCTCCGAGACGGTGTGAAAAATACCTGTGATTATATACACCTGTAAGAAAGTCTGTTATGGCAAGTTTCTGGAGATTCGTCTTCTCCTCTTGCAGCATTTCGTAAAGATGGGCGTTATAAAGCGAGCCTGCGGCCACATTCGCAATTACCTGGCATAACCTAATCTCCTTTTCTGTGAAGGTGGAGCCCGTTCTCGATGTCCTCAGCATAAGGGTGCCTATGAGTTCCTCCCTGTAGATAATAGGAATGATCATGATGGAATCGAACCTTATCTTTTCCAGATATTTCCTTACCTTCATCATAATCGGGTCTTTCCAGACATCCGTTATCAGAACAGTATCCTTTGTCTGCAGGGCCTTCTTTATCTCAGGATATTTTTTCAGATTGATCTTTAGATCGGTGATAGCCGGGTCTTCATGGGATGCGACTACAAGGCCATATGAACTATTTGGGTCAATCCTTACTATGGAACACCTTGCTACATTTATCACTTCGGAGATCTTTTTAACAATAATGTATAGGATCTCCTTTGAATCAAGGGTTGATGAGACTGCCCTTGTTACATCAAGCAGGGCTGTAAGGTCCTTTCGGTCTTTCTTAATCTCGTCGTATAAGAAACCTACCTTGATCTGGTGTTTAATTTTTGAAAGAAGCTCTTTTTTATCAAAGGGCCTGAGCAGGGTATCAGAGGCACCCTTCTCCATACATTCAATAAGCTCCCTTTTCCCGGTTTCTTTTCCTGCAATCATTATGATCGGGATGTCTTTTGAATTCTTTCCCTTCCTTAATCTTTCACAGAGCCTCAGGCATTCGAACCTCGGTGATCTTACTACATGTATTATGGCCTGAGGCCCGGAATCCCTGACTGCCTTAAGTGCCATATTCAAAGAGTGGGCCATGGAGATTGTATATCTTTCTTTCTCCAATATCCTTGCAACAGGATCGAGCAGTCCCCTGGTTTCTCCAACTATAAGTAGTTTCCCGTTCATCTCAGAACCTCGATCACCTCGTCCAGTTCTTCACCACCTGTAAGTCTGAGGAAGATATCTTCCAGCAGGGGCATATCGTGATAAGCCCCTCCCCCCTTCGCCATCTTCCTCAGGTCATCCATTGTGCCGACCGCTATAAGATTACCTTCATTGATTATTCCTATCCTGTTACCGAGTTCTTCTGCTACTGAAAGGTTATGGGTTGTCATGAAGATGGTAACGTCGTCAGAGCTTAATTTCTTGAAGATTCTCTTTACAAGCCTTATGCCCTTCGGGTCAAGGCCAACCATCGGCTCATCAACAATTATGACCTTCGGACTGTGGAGGAGGGCGGATGATATAACGAGCCTCTGCTTCATGCCATGGGAGTATCCTTCGATAAGTTCCTCTGACCATTCTTTGAGTTCAAAGAGGTTCAATAACCTCTCTATTTTATCATCTACGGTTTTTCCTTCTTCACCAAAGAGACCTGCAAAAAACTTCAGGAATTCTTTCCCTGTGAGTTTTTCGTAAATGAATGGCCTATCAGGGATATAGCCTATTATACCTTTTACCATGAGCGGTTCTTCCTGAAGGTCATTGCCATCAATAATGATCTTTCCGCCTGTTGGCTTCAGAAGGCCTGTCATCATCTTTATAGTTGTGGTCTTCCCGGCGCCGTTGGGCCCTACAAGGCAGAAGAGTTCACCTTTCTCCACTTTTAGGGTTATGCCATTTACTGCGGGGAATCCATTAAAGGTTTTCTTAAGGTCGATGAGTTTTATCATTGTGCCTACCTGTATTCCAATATCTCTATAGACAGCCTCCCGACTATACCGAGTATCTCAACCTGTTTATCAAGATTTCCCTCTATGAACTTTATATGTGTCCCGTCTGCAGGGAACTGGTTAAGTGTAGGGTCTAAAGAGACCCATTCTCCAGCAAATACCTCGGGCCATGCATGATAGTAGAAGCCGCCTTTACTATATACAAGACCTATGTCTATCTTAGCAGGTATTCCTGCAGAACGTGCAAGGGCCGTATAAAGGGTTGTATGTTCGTTACAATCCCCCTGCTTCATCCTGAGTACCTCCAGTGCATTCGGTATGCTGATGGTTGGCCGTTTCTCTATATTCGTATAGACCCATTCCATAAGGAGCCTGGATGCATTGAGTATGTCCTTCTCCTCTCCGATTATCTCCTTAGCTTTGTTCGCTATCCTCGGATCATTGGATTGAAGAAGGGAAGTTGGGGAGAGAAATTCCTTAAATTTCCTTTCTTCAAATTTTGATATTTGATATTTGATATTTGATATTCTATTAAGGTCTTCTTTCCTTATTTCTAAAATGTCCTTATTCAGGTTCTGCCTTCCTCCTGAAAGACCCTTAAATCCATTTAAGGTTTGAAGAGGAACATCCTTCAGTTTCAGTTTAAGATAGGTAACCTTTTCAGGTTCTTTTATATCTATATTGGGAAAGATGACGGTCGCGGTAATAATATCTGCCTTTGCTACCGAGCCTCGGCCGATAGCATCCTTTTCAGGCTCTTTGATTAGTACCAATCCGAGAGGGCTCTCTTCTTTGAGCGTTTCTCCCTTCTCATCCACCCAGCTTATGATATTAATCCCTTTGAAATCTGCCCTGAGCCTGTATGCATCCACATCACTTCCCAGAACCCTTATTCTCTCTTTGCCTTCAACCACTATGTTGAATTCCTGCTGACTCATGCTCGAAGGGTCAAAGATAAGCGCCTTTAAACTCTTTCCCGGTTTAAGGCCTTCCATGACGAGTTTCTCTGTGAGTCCCAGATTCATATAAGGGGTATCTTTGAGTGAAATCTCCTCCACCCTTCTGTCACCTCCGGAAGTTATGATAAGTTTCATTTTTTTACCTCTGACCTCACCGTTAATTTCAGTGGATGTAATGTCTGAGACTATACGGAAGCTGAATGATCTGAGTACATAATCATTATCTAAACTGGCTTCGGTGACGGTATCAACCTTCTGTGTACTTCCCATAACATTAAGCATCATAGATAGCTTTTCCCTGAACCTGTAACCATCCTTCTCCTTCTTTTTAGAGATATAGGCATAGCCAATCTTTTCACCTTTCAGATAAATCCCCATCCATCTTTCTTTTTCTTCTTCAGAAATGGATTCAGGTCTATGGGCAACTACACGGGAAGAAGTCTTCCATAAAGGGCCGTAATGTCTCTGGTAGAGGAGTCCGAGCATCAGGAACCAGAAGAGGATAATACCTATACTTAGGATCCTTCTATGGGTTCTTTCCATGATTAAAATATACCAGACATATTTATTTTATGCAAACTTTATCACTGCCCTGTCTTTGCTATCTTCTTCTTCAACTTTTCCCATGGAAGGGTGTTCAGAATATCATCCTTGCTCAACCATCCCCTCCTTGCGACCTTGACCCCGTTCTCCATGTAATCGAGCTGGCTTATGATATGGGCATCGGTACTGATTACAAGAGAGACGCCGAGCTCCTTTGCCTTCCTGGAATTTATATCATTCAGGTCGAGCCTCAGCGGATAACCGTTTATTTCGAGTGCGGTATTTGTATCTTTGGCGGTTTTCAGAATCATATCTATATCGAGGTCATAACCCTCCCTTTCGCCGAGGAGTCTGCCAGTAGGATGGGCTATTATATGTATGAAGGGATTCCTCATAGCCCTTACAACCCTCTTTGTCATCTGTTCCTTTTCCTGCCTGAAACCCGAATGGATTGCAGCAACCACTATATCAAGCTTTGATAGAAGTTCATCAGGGTAATCTATCGTGCCATCAGACCTTATATCCACCTCTGTCCCTGCTAAGAGCCTTATACCCCTCAACCTCTTATTCAGCGATGCCACCTCCTTTTTCATTTCAAGAAGGGACTCTTTTGTAAGCCCACGTGCAATACCCAAAGACTTTGAGTGATCGGTTATTGCAAGATATTCGTATCCTCTTTCTTTTACAGCAAAGGCCAGTTCCTCGAGCGTATGGGAGCCGTCAGACCATTTTGAGTGGACATGGAGGTCACCTTTAATATCTTCAATCTCTACCAGTTCAGGGAGTTCTCCGTTGATAGCTGATTCGATCTCACCTGTATCTTCTCTTAGCTCAGGCGGGATATAGGGGAGGCCAAGCACCCTGTAGATATCTTCTTCCTCTTTCCCTGCGATCTTCCTGTCTGTCTTCTCATTGAATATCCCGTACTCATTTATCTTAAGACCCTTCTTCATAGCCATTTCCCTGAGCCTTATGTTATGTGCCTTGGAACCTGTGAAATATGCCAGTGCTGCGCCGAATGAACCTTCTTCAACAACCCTGAGGTCAACCTGTATCCCTTCATGGGTAATAATGCTCGATTTCGTGATTCCCCTTGCAAGAATTTCCTTAACCGGTGGCAGGCTGACAAAGGCTTTCATTACCTTTGATGGGTTTGGAGATGTAGCAAGGATATCAATATCCTTTATTGTATCCTTCATCCTCCTGAGGCTTCCTGCGAGGCTTATCTTCTTTACATCTTTAGAATCTTTAAGACCATTAAGTATATCCATGGCCATAGGGAGGACCTTCCCGAGGGGCTGTCTCTCCTTCCCCCTTTTAAGCATCTCTATACCCCTCAGGATATTCTCCTCAGTCTTCTCCCTGATACCTGGGACTTTTAAGAGCTTATGTGACTTAGCCATTTTTTCAAGGTCTTCAATATTCTTTATTCTTAGTTTATCATAGAGGAGTTTTGCTGTTTTAGGGCCGAGGCTCGGGACAGAGAGAAGGTCAATAAGCCCTTTGGGTATTTCCTTTTTAAGGTCTTCGTAGAACCTGAGCCTGCCTGTTGAGATGATTTCTTCTATCTTCTGTGCAAGGTCTTTGCCTATTCCGGGTATCTCTTCGAGTTTCTTCTTTTCAATCAGGGACTCAATGTCCTGCGTGAGACTCTCAATGTTCTGTGCAGCCTTTCTGTAGGCCCTTATCCTGAAAGGGTTTTCGCCCTTGATCTCGAGGATGTCGGCTATGTCATTAAATATCTTTACAACTTCCTGGTTCTTCAACCGGGATCACTCTTCTGACAGGCGGGACGCCTGTCCTACTAATGATTGTTTTTTATCACACAGGTAGGACAGCCGTCTCGGCTGTCCTATGAGGCTGATTCTTCATTTCCCTACCAAACCCTTTAATGTTATTGCATTCTCCACCGCATACCCGCATGCATCATTATTGAAATAGATCTGAGCAAGGATTATAAGTATATCCACTTGTTCCTATATAAACCTTTGGCATGATTTAATACTACCATAAATTGTGTATCCGGGGTAGACGCAATGGCTGGATTAAGAATTATTCTTGACAAATGATGTAATAATCGTAAAAAGTATAATATAAGGTTATCGGGGAAAGAAATGAAACGTGCAGTAATAATCCTACTATTCATTGTTTGTGCTTTTGTCCTTTTTTTAATACCGGATGAAGAAAGAATAAGCAGGCCCATCGTTGCTGTCGGCATAAAATCCCCTGACTTTGAATTGCCGGAAATAGACCCGGGTGGAAAGAGCCCCTCAAGGATATGGCAGTCTACAGAACTAAGAGGGAAGGTTGTTTTCATAAACTTCTGGGCCTCCTGGTGCGAAGAATGTAAGGTAGAGATGCCTTCAATGCAGAGACTTTATGAAAAGATGCAGGGTAGGCCCTTCCAGATGATTACAATACTTTACAGAGAAGACCCTGAAAAGGCCATGGCATATATGAAGGAGAACAGATTCACCATGCCTGTGCTTCTTGATGCAGGTAATAAAATTTCCTATTTATACGGTGTGACCGGAATACCGGAGACATTTATTGTTGATAAAGAAGGGGTCCTGAGAAAGAGGGTTATCGGTGCTGGAACATGGGACAGCCCGGAGGCATTTGATCTTTTTGAAAAGTTACTCTGATGATATGGAGGTCTAATCCGTCTCGCAGGGCGGGATTCTCTTCTTAAGTTTTGATAACATTTTTTCTGTCATCTCGGTTTTTATCTTATAAGACGTGACAGAAAATTCATCCTTCTTCTTCATAAGGAGCCATTCCTTACCCATGGCTCGTAGACCTGCACCCCTTCCTTTCATCAATGCGAGGGTGAATGTGCCTTTAATCTTCTTCCCGAATAATATAAAACTCAGCCTTCCATTTTCGATACCTTTCATGGGGTCTTTTTCTTCAAAGGGCTCGTATGTGCCTGTGTCCCATACAACAACAGGGCCTGCACCATAGCTCCCTTCAGGTATTATTCCTTCAAAGTCTATGTATTCAACCGGGTGGTCTACAACCATAATGGCGAGCCGTTTATCCGCAGGGTTCATTGAGGGCCCTTTGGGTACAGCCCAGGATTTGAGTACACCTTCCATCTCAAGACGGAAGTCGTAGTGGAGATGTCGTGATTTATGTTCATGGACAACAAATCGCATGATGTTTAATTCTGAGATGGATTATAGGTGAATACGATATAGGAGGTCAACGGGAAAACTTGTGACATAAGTCCTTGACAGAAAGAAAGATCATTGATATATTTAACTTTAGATATGGAAGATTTTGTGAGGTTACTGGAAGAATCTGTAAGGACCCATGGCCATCTGTGTCCCGGACAGGTGCTTGGCGTAAAAATGTCAACGCTTGGACTTCAGAAGATAGGCATAGAAGACCCAAAAGGCAGGGACAGAAAGAATATTATTGTTTTTATTGAGATGGACAGATGCGCCACCGATGCAGTCCAGTCTGTAACAGGCTGCAGTCTCGGCAGGAGGACAATGAAATTCATGGATTATGGCAAAATGGCAGCTACATTTTTGAACCTGAAGACAGGTCAGGCCGTGAGGGTTATTGCAAGGGAAGAGGCAAGGGAGAGGGCAAAGGAATACTTCCCTCTGATTGAAAACAAATACACAGCACAGCTTGAGGCTTATAAGATAATGTCCGATGAAGAACTCTTTGATACAATGGAAGTTCATATCGAGTTGAAACCTGAAGACATGCCGGGCAGACCATTGAGAAGGATTAAATGCGACATCTGCGGCGAATATGTACTGGATATGAGAGAGATCTATCGTGAAAGAAAGATACTCTGCAAACCATGTGCAGAAGGCGGATACTATAAAAAAGAGGGGGGTTCTTCCTGCAGGCTTCATAAAGTGAAAATTGCAGGAGAATAATTTTTTAAATAGCGTTATGCAAAAAAGTCATAGCGGTATGGATATAAAATCAAAACTCTGGATTGAAGTTAATGGGGAACCAGTATTCGGCAGGGGCAGGAGGTTTTTATTGCAGGCAATAGATACATACGGTTCTATAAACCGTGCGGCAAAAGAGATTAATATCTCTTACAGGAAGGCATGGAGTTACATCAAGGCGATGGAAGAAAGGCTCGGGATTAAACTCGTCGAAAGACAGGCGGGCGGTAAAAACGGCGGTGGGGCAACCCTGACAGGTGAGGCACGGGAATTTTTAAAAAAATACGAGATGATGGAAGAAGGAATAAGGGAAATGGTGGATAAAAGATTCAGGAGGATATTTGGTAAGTAAAAGGAGGTGTTATTATGTGTGATGTTAAGAATGAAGAGAAGAACGTGGCAGGACTGAAAACAATCCCTGTATGCGATGCAATAGGGATGGTTCTGGCCCATGATATTACAGAGATTCGTAAGGACGAGTTTAAGGGAAGGGCATTTAAGAAGGGCCATGTTGTTAAAGAGGATGATATCGAGCACCTGCTGAGGCTCGGCAAGGAGAATCTCTATGTCCTTGAGTTGGGTTCTGATGAGATTCATGAAAATGATGCTGCCTACTCTCTTGCAGAGGCACTCATGGGTGAGGGTGTGAGGATGAAAGGTGAGCCAAAGGAGGGGAAGATAAATATAGTGGCAGATAGGGACGGTCTTTTTAAAATAAACAGAATGGCACTATTTGAATTTAATATGCTCGGCGATGTGATGTGTGCGACTATGCATAATAACTCTCTGGTCAAGAAAGGACAGGTTGTTGCAGGGACAAGGGCGATTCCGATGGTGGTTAAAGCGGCAGTTGTTGACGAGGCGGTAAGGGTTGCCAGAAGATTTAAAGGTATAATCCCCCCACACCCCCCTTTGCTAAAGGGGGGATGGGGGGATTATGAATGGACTGGCATTATCGAGGTTAAAGAGCTAAGGAAAGCGAGGGCAGGTGTCGTCATCACAGGCAATGAGGTCTATCATGGGAGGATAAAGGATGCCTTTGGACCTGTTATCAAGAAAAAGATAGAGGCATTTGGAGGTGAGATTGTGGGATTGTACTATGCACCTGACGATGAGTCATTCATTGAAGAAAGACTGAAGGAATTAATAGATGCTGGTGCTGATCTCCTTATAACAACAGGAGGCATGTCTGTTGACCCTGATGATGTGACAAGATTTGCCATAAAAAAACTCGGGGCAATTGATATCACCTATGGCTCTGCAGTTCTTCCAGGGGCGATGTTTTTGGTAGCATATTTAGAGACAAGAGACGAGAGACAAGAGACGAGAAACAAAAAAGGGATAGATAATGACTCGTCACTGATTCCTATTCTCGGTATCCCTGCCTGCGGTATGTATAACAAGATAACAGTCTTTGACCTTATCCTTCCAAGGATACTTGCAGGTGAGAAGATAGGAAGGAAAGAGCTTGCAGAATTAGGTCATGGCGGATTGTGTCTTACCTGTGAGGAATGCAGATACCCCTTATGCCCCTTTGGAAAGGGGGCATGAACAAAACGGCGGAATTAACGGGCGGCTACTCGCCGTCTTGTTGAATGACCCGTTAGATGTTTTTTTGATTCAAATTTCAGGGGGTATTTTTCAGGATTTTCAAGGTTGTCAATT
>CAKKRL010000085.1 GCA_919902655.1 Thermodesulfovibrionia bacterium | reverse complement strand
TATTAAAACCACCAGGAAGACAGAGGAAGAAAGAAGGCAAATGAGAAATATGGGACGTGTCCCTAATTACACTCTAATTACACTCTAATTACACTTGCAGGCTACCCTGAAGGCTGCTGAAATACTTCTTCCTGTAACTGAGACCTGTGCTATTATTGCTATAGTGATCAAATGCGAGGATTATAAGCGGTAATAAGCAATACCGGACATATTTCCCACATTATACAGGCCCCGTTTTTAGTCCGTATTATCATAAAATACGGGGCGGGCCTATACCCGACATACTGATATTATTAACTTTTTTGTTTCTATAACCTCCAGAGTATGCTATATTTTGACCATGTTTTCAGAAAATACAGACCCTGTATATTAATTGTTAGAGATAAGATAAAATGTATAGAATAGAACTGCTCGATATTAAAACGAGAAGAAAACTTTTTCTAACGATAATAATAAGTATTACGCTATCTGTTACTGGTCTTAGCATAGGTTACAAAGAATGGGTGACGGGGGCAACGTTTTTAGGGATAGTGATTATTCCGTTTATCATCGCCCTCTTAATAAATCAGTTTCAGGGCGCACTTGTAAGCATAGAAATGACAGAAGAAAATGTTTTATTCAATTATGCTTACATACTTACCGACAAGACAACATGCAAGAAATTCAGAATCAGAGATATTAAGAAAGTCGAGTACTCAGATTTTACCACTCGGCTATCAATAGAAAGTAATCAGGATAAATTATATATCAACGTAAAGGATACTGAAAAGACACCTATAAAAGCATTTGTTGAAAAACTCAGAGAAAAGCTGAATATAAATCGACTCTAACAAGCGGCTCCATTTGACCGGGAATAGCCCATGCTTGAAATCAACGGTTCGTGCCCCGGCAAATGAGCCTTGTCGTTATACTGCTGGAGCAGATCCGAATATAAATTTAAGGATTGAGAAAATGAATGAACGTATCCAATATTTTGGTCAAGATGAATATTCTCGAATTCTCGATCAACATAATGCTCGTGCAAGAGGACTATCACAAGCTGAATGTGAGAGAATTCTTATTGATGCTGGTGCGTCCTACGAACAGGCTAAAAATGGATCGTACGTTTATCTTCACCACAGTAACCATCTAAAAGCGAAGCATCGGACAACACAAGATGAGTATGATCAAATATTAGATGATTTTGACGCGCGAAATATACCCCCGAAAGAATGTATAAGGCATTTGGAGGAGATGGGTTTCAGTTATGGCCAGGCAAAAACGGCTGTTTACAAGTATCGTGTCAGCAGAAATCTCATTGGGAAAAGGTTTTAATAATAATAGTATAACAACGGCATTGAGGGCGACGGTAAGGCCATGCGCCTCACCCGAAGCGTTACCCATCTTTCCCTTGTAAATCCTCAATTGTTTGAACCTGTAGAAAATAAATCTTTGTAGGTGTATTCTTTAAGTGGTGTATTTAATCGAAGATAAAGGTTTTAGTGATGGCAGGAGTTGCCTCCTGCCATCTGGAGAAAATTGCGTCAGGAGGAAACTCCTGACAGCACAATAATAAAGGTGCGATAGTATTCTTGCTTCTATTAAGTCCCCTTAACCAGCCTTATCGCCTCCTTGAGATCAAGAGATCCGGAGTATATCGCCTTTCCCACAATCACCCCTTCAAGTGGGAGCTTCATTAATTCTTTTATATCATTGCTACCCGATACGCCGCCCGAGGCTATTACAGGTAGCCTGACGGACTCTGTGAACTCCTTTATAGACTTTATATTCGGTCCTAAAAGAAGCCCGTCCCTTTTTATATCTGTGAATATTATCGCCTTTACACCGGAATCCTCTAAACCCCTGGCAAAATCAATAGCCCTTTTCTCCGTTGTCTCCTTCCACCCCTTTATGGCGACCATTCCATCCCGCGCATCTATACCTGCAAGGACTTTACCAGGGAATCTCCTGCATGCCTCTTTAAGAAAATAAGGATCGTTGACCGCAGATGTGCCGATGACAACCCTGTCTATTTTTAATAACAGGAGTTTATCAATAGTCTCCATATCCCTTATCCCGCCACCCACTTCTATTGTTATATTAACCGCATTCCGGATATCGGTTATGGATTTAAGGTTTACAGGTCTTCCCTCTATAGCACCATCGAGGTCAACTACATGGAGGATCTCTGCGCCATCTCTTTCCCATCGCCTTGCCATTGAGGCCGGATCATCAGAGTATATGGTGACATTCTCCATCTTCCCCTGCTGGAGTCTTACACATTTTCCATCCTTTAAATCTATTGCAGGGATGATTATCATTTTTAAGAGACCTTTATCCTTCCTTTCCCCTTTTCTACCTTACCGATGACATAGAAGGGGATAGATCCCTTTTCGAAGATTATTAAGGATTCTTCAGGGATAGATATAAGAAGTCCCCCTGATGTCTGCGGATCGGTGAGGACTAACTGATTCTCTTCAGAAAATCGCTCAGGGAATGAGACCTTTTCTTTAAGAAATTTTAGATTATTATACGCACCTTCAGGTGCTATTCCTGAATCTATCATATCCATCACACGGGGCAGGATCGGGATTGAATCGAAAGAGAGATTGAAATCAACCGCTGAATCTTTAACCATATTGTAGGCGTGTCCCAGAAGACCAAAACCTGTTATATCTGTCATTGCATGTGCATTTGCATCCAGTGCAGACTTCGAGGCCCTGTCATTTAGGGTAAGCATCAGTTCAATAACTTCCTTTAATTCATCTTCGCTTATCTTCCGGCCTTTAAGTGCAGTAGTAAGGATACCTATTCCGAGTGGTTTTGTAATAATAAGGATGTCTCCGGGTACCGCCCCTTGTGTCCGTAAGATCCTGTCTTTCTTTATAACCCCTGTCACAGAAAGACCGAACTTCAGTTCCTGATCCTCTATGCTGTGCCCTCCTATGAGCACAACCTCTGCCTCTCCAAGTTTTTTTACAGCTCCGTGGAGTATCTCTTTAATCACCTCCGGCCCGTAATCGCAGGAAGGGAACCCGAGGATGGCCATGGCTGTAAGTGGTGTTCCGCCCATGGCATAGATATCACTCAGGGAGTTGGTTACACTTATCGCCCCGAAGGTGAAGGGGTCATCCACAACAGGTGTTATCACATCTACTGTCTCCACAAGGGCAGTATCAGCATAGAGTAAATAGACCCCTGCGTCATCACCAGGGCCTACGATTACATTGTCATCAGGCACAGCAGTGATATCCCTGAGTATCTCTTCAAGGTCCGCCGGACCGAGCTTACCTGCTCAGCCTGCTGCCTTTACCTTTTCTGTAAGCCTTATCTTTTTTTTCATAGATTTCCCATTTTACCACTTCTCTATCTCAAAGGCATCCTTTATTATCTTCACCTCTTTATCCTTCCGGTCGGCGGATTCGGTTATGGATACAATATCAAATCTGCAGGGAGTATCCTTTATTCTTTTCTTCAAGAGAAAATGGAAGGCCGCTTTTATGATCTTCTGTCTCTTCCTGGAGTTTACGGACAGTTCAGGAGGGCCGAATTCATCCGACCTCCTCGTCTTTACTTCAACAAAGACAACAGTCCCTTTGTCGAGTGCTATTATATCAATCTCTCCTGAAGGGCTTTTAAAGTTCTTCTCGATTATCCTGTAACCATGCTTCTTAAGATATTTCTCGGCTGTATCCTCTCCTTTTTTACCTATAAATATGGTAGTAAGTTTCATCTCAGATTCTCCTTTTAAAATTAAGTGATATTATATATACTTTTTACGGTAGATCAAGACCTATCTTACCCTCTCCCTCGATGGTCTATGGCTTGTAGAGGAGAGGGCGGGGGTGAGGGTGAATCTCACCATTCTTATCCCCCTCCCCTCCATCCCCTCCTCTACGAGCCATGGCCGCAAGGGGAGGGGGATTGTTAAGTTTGTTTTTAATGTCTATTTGAGGAGGAACCATGAAACTCACCCATTTTGACGAAGAGGGTAGATCTAGAATGGTTGATGTAAGCAAAAAGAAAGTGACAAAGAGGGAGGCCGTAGCAAAAGGCTCTGTCTTTATGAAATCGGAAACCCTGAGGTTGATAAAGAACCAGAAAATCTCTAAAGGTGATGTGCTCGGTGTGGCAAAGATTGCAGGGATCATGGGGACAAAAAGGACTTCTGAATTCATCCCCATGTGCCATCCTCTGAGCATTGATGCCATTGATATCAACTTCAATATGGATGAAAAGAAAAAAAGGATAGATATAGAGGCAAGGGTAAGGGTGGAGGCAAAGACAGGTGTGGAGATGGAGGCATTAACAGCAGTTGCTATCTCTGCATTGACTATATACGATATGTGTAAGTCGGTTGATAAGGGTATGGTTATTTCAGATATCTGTCTTATGGAGAAACGCGGAGGAAAGAGCGGGGAGTACAGTAGGAATAAAAAATGAGATTCTTCACTTCGTTCAGAATGACAAGCGAAGGGATCAGAATGACAGATTACGCAGAGGTGTCAAGCTGAACGGAGTGAAGCATCTCTATTTTTGTAAATCCTTTAATCCCTTAAGTGCCTTCTGTGATTTGGGGTTCCTCTTCAGTGCCTCGTTAAACTGGGCCTCTGCCTTCTTCTTCAGTCCTGCCTTCAGATAGAAAAGCCCCAGATTTGAATAGTTTTCATCATTCCGTGGTTCGAGTTCGATAGCCCTTTTGCAGGCCTCCTCTGCATCGTGTAACTTCTTAGGTATTTGAGATAGGGACAGGGCAAGATGGCTCCAGTAAAGTGCCTTCTGCGGATTGAGTTCCGTGGCCTGATTAAAGGATTCAGACGCTTCTTTGTAATTTTTCTTTTTAAGTTTTTCTACACCTTTCCTGAACTGTTCTTCTGCACTTCTAAAATCGCTTTCTTCCTTTCCTGCCACTGATGAAAGCCTTGCCCTGCTAAGTGATAGGTCATACTCAGCCCTCCTGCCGTCATCCCCCAGAACCTCGTATGCCTTATTGATCCTGTCGAAGATCGCTGTAAGTTCATCCTGCGACCCCTCCTCCTGTGATTCGAAATGCCTGTCAGGATGATATTTCTTCGAAAGCCTGTAATAGGCCTTCTTTATATCTGAAGGAGAAACTCCGGGATCAACACCGAGTACCTGATAATGGTTCATGTCATCGAGGCCGTTGAAGAACTTGTGGATCTTTTCAATCAGGAGTTCTTCTTTTCTTCCCTCCGGTTTTGCTGAAAGCACCTCTTCGAGAATTTCTACGGCCGGCTCTTCTCCCTCTTTCTCTTCGGCCTTTACAGCAGCCATGCCGATTGTAGTAAGGACATATATAGCCTTCAGGGTCTTGAAATTATCCATGCCTGAAGAATTGAATATCTCTTTAATAGTTCTCTTCCCATCTATGAGCGAAAGAATCTTTCTGTCTTCTTCTGCCAGTTCAATATCCTGAAACAGGGTCATCGGGTCAAGGGAGAGATGAAGGACTGTATCCAGCGGAGGGGACTCCTTTTTGATCCTCGTCCAGTTTTCTATCCTCTTTACACCTTCATAGATAAGATTGGCAATACTCATCCTTAGTGTTATAACCTCCTCGGTCGGCAGATCGCCCTCCATAAAACTGTATTCCCCGTCTTCCCAGAGGAAGAGACTATAGATTATCTCCCTGACCTGAAATTTTACTCCCCAGAAGAGGTCCTTGGGAGAGAGGAATCCGAGCTCAACGAGGATACCGCCGAGCCTCTTACCAGTGTTTTTCATTACCCCAACAGCATGGTCGTATTGATCTACAGTTATCTTACCGGCCTTTAGGAGCATCTCACCCAGACGGTCATCCTCATAGTTTGATGAGGCGAAGATGGCATCCCCTTTCTTGAAATATATCTTCTTCTGGAGTGAATCCTTTCTAAGGGTGAGGACGCCTGTTTTTCTCGCCTTCTGGATGCCTGTAAATACCTTTGGCAGGCTGTATTCCTTGAGCCTTCCCGTGATTGGAATATCCATAGTCATACTGAGGACTTATTATACCCCCATTCTATATTTTGTCAAATTTTAAAAATTCTCGTAAGAATTTCTTTTTCGATGATAACATTCAGGTAGCCCATTCTATGAAACCTTTGAACCCCCTCACCTCAATCCTCTCCCCTTGGGGGAGAGGGTGGTGAGGGGGGATTTCCCCCTTTCATGCCCACGATAGATTCCCTGAGTTTTAAAACTATCCATTCGTAATCATCCATATTCTCCGGTCTCAGAGAGAAGTCTATCTCTTCAAGTGAAACAGGTCTCCCAAAAGTTACACTTATCTTCCCGAACTTGGGCCAGGACGACCCTCTCGGAATTACTTCATAGGTTCCTTCAATCAGGACTGGGACTAAAGGGACACGGAGTTCTTTTGACAGAATACCTACACCTTTCTTAAATGGCATTAAGGTCCCATCAAAAGTCCTTCCACCTTCCGGGAACAGGCAGAGGGCTTTGCCTTTTCTCAGCACATAGCCTGAAATCTGGAGTGCCTTCTTCAGATAAGTTTCCGGGTCTACAGGGATTACATGGGCGAACCTTGCAAAACGGGATGTGAACCAGTTCCTGAAATACTTCTGGAAACCGAGGGAGTAAAGACCCATAAATGACTTTATCGGAACACTTATCCCTACAACAAACCCGTCGATATTACTCGCATGGTTAGGGGTGATTATATAAGGGGGGTCGGGAATATTTTCGATTCCCCTGACTTCCAGCCTGAAGAAAATCTTTCCTGCAACCCTTAACAGGTTTATCATGATGGTGATAAGGAATTTTGTTAACCCTCCCTGAACAAGGCCGACTGCCCTCTGGTCTTCCAATGAAGGTTCGGTCTTAAGAATCTCTTCCCATCCCTTCGCTCCGCTCAGGGCAAGCTCCTTTGAATCCTCCCGGGCCTCTACTCCTCCAGCACCCTTTCGAAATTCTTCTATCTTTTCTATCAGATCCAAGACAGTATAGACCTCAGACCCGAATGTATCAGGCAGTTCAATTGAAAAGGCCTGCCCCAGTGAGACTATCAACTCCACCCTTGTTAGGGAATCGATCCCCAGATCAAGCTCAAGATTATGGCTTAACCTTACGGGTCTTTTCTCAATGATCCTTTCGAGTATTTCGATAACTATCTTGCCCGTCTCACCCCTAATCTCTTCTGCCCTTTCTTCTTTAACCATCTCCTCATCAGCCTTTCCTGATAAGAGATCCTTCACAACAAACCTCTTTAACTTCCCTAACGGAGTCCTCGGAAGGGGAGACTGACGGACCTCATAGCCCTTGATCCTCTTGTAGGGTGGGAGTTTCAATGAAAGCGTCTTAATCTCCCAGCCTATAGCCTCTTTAAAATTTGCTATTTTATTCTCTCTCATGTAATCCATATCTGGAACCACAACAGCCTGAAGGCTCTCGTCGAAGACCCGACCCATAGGGGCTATGCCGGGTTTCTTTTCAACACCGAGGACACAGATCTCTTTAATCAGGGGGCTTTCAAGGTAATGTCTCTCGACCTCATCAGGATAGATATTCTTTCCTGATGATAGAACTATAACCTCCTTGGACCTGCCTGTGATATAAAGGTAACCATCTTTATCTATATATCCGAGGTCACCTGTATAGAACCATCCGTCCTTAATGACCTTCTCTGTCTCTTCAGGATTTCTGTAATATCCCTTCATAACATTTGAACCCCTTACGGCTATCTCTCCCACATTGTCATTATCCGGATTAACGATCTTTACCTCAATCTCAGGGAGTGGTAATCCTACAGATCCCCTCTTTGTCCGATTCAGGGGATTAAAACTTATCACAGGTGATGTCTCTGTAAGGCCATAGCCTTCGACGATCGTGAACCCGAGCGCCTCCAAGTCCTGCGATACTTCAGGATCGAGTTTTGCCCCACCGCTCACAAAGAAGCGGAATCTATCCCCGAATCTTTTATGGACAGAAGAAAAGAATATTCGACCTGTATTTATTCTCAGTCTTTCCCTTAGAAATCCTGATAACCTTAATAGAATACGAATAATCCGATTTATAGGAAATTGCAGCCCCTCTATCTTATCAATCATCCCCCTCCTGAGCATTGCAAAAAGCTGGGGGACCCCGGTAAAAACCGTTACTCCCCTTTCCACCATTGTCTTAAGGATATCAGGGCCCTTAAGGCTCTGCTGGTAAACGACCCTTGCTCCTGTAAGAAGGGACACGAGGAAGTTGACCATAAATGGATAGGAATGATGGAGCGGAAGGATGGAGAGGAGGCAGTCATTTTCATTAATAAGTTTCGCCTCCTTAATGCTACGGACATTGGAGAGAAAGTTTCTGTGGGTGAGCATAACACCCTTCGGTCTTCCTGTTGTCCCTGATGTATAAATCAGGGAGGCCATGTCATCAGGACTTATGGAAGGGAAGGAGGCAAGATGGGGATGTCTAATAATCTTTGAGAATTCCTCGCTGTCGAGATTTATTGTTTTTAAGTGACGAGTGACGAGTGACGAGTTATTAACACTTGTCTCTTGTCTCTTGTCTCCCGTCTCTGCCTTTAAGGTCTTCAACCCCTTCTCCGATACAAAGATCGCCTTGCTTTCAGAGTCCTGGATTAAATTCCTTACCTCATTCTCGCTTAACTGTATGTCTATCGGTACAGCAACCGCACCTGTGAATGAAATTCCGAGATATGCCATCACCCATTCAGGTCTTCCCTCTGAAAATATTGCTACCCTGTCTCCCTGTGTGATGCCATTAGCATGGAAGAAAGAGGTGATGGATTTCGCCGAGGAAAGGATCTCAGTATAGGTATAACCTTTGCCTTCCATCTCAAGGGCGGTCTTTGCCGGATTTTTCTTAGAGGCATCTTCAAAAGCCTGAGGGATATTAACCGGTTCTGACATTCGGCCCACCTCCTCTGACTGTTTTAAGGATAATCATGCCGACAAGGAAGAAGGCTGCAATAGAAAG
>CAKKRL010000084.1 GCA_919902655.1 Thermodesulfovibrionia bacterium | reverse complement strand
TAACAAGATTGGGATTATTCCCCTTTTTAAGGACTATATGACCCTCTCCCCAGGGATGCCACACATCCGGATCTGCCTTATCGAATATTGCAATAGTTGGTGTCTTCAGGGCTGATGCGATATGCATGGCTCCTCCCTGAATGGTTATAAGGAGGTCGCATTCCTGAAGAAAGGCTGCAAAAGATCTTATCCCTCCTGATTCAAAGACTATGGGACGATTCTTTACTTTTGAAAGTATTTCCTCGCCAAGTGCCGCCTCCTTTGGAGGCCAGTTAAGAATGAGGTCAATATCCGGTCTTTCCATCAAAGAGTCAGTGAGGGATATGTAATTTCCTGAGTACCACCATCTTCCCTCCTGAATCCTCCCGCTTATATGAAGGCAAATAAGTTTTTTCCCTTTCTTTAGACCATTCCTTCTAATAAATTCCCCGACCTTTTCCTTCTCTTCCTCAGGGACAAAAAAGAAAAGTTCTTTTCTTTCAATATCTACATTTATCTTCCTTATTACATTTAATGACCTTATAACCTCATGGGTTTTATCAGGGGTATCATCGGCATAGATGTTGTAATAAAAAGACAGATATTTCTTCTTTTTCGGATAATGGCCTAATCTCTTCGGCGCACCGCTTGCAAAGACAAGCCAGCCCTGTGACGGTGAAAAGATGCTTCTTATCCCGATTACTAAATCGAACTTGTCCCTTCTTATTTCCCTGATAACCTTATACTGCCTCCACCACGAAATTAATTTATTGTCATCAGAATGTTTTGCTTTCTGATAGCTATAGACCTTATCAAGATAGGGATTACCCTCTATCGCCTCCCTCGCATGCTCGGCAACGAGTATTGCAATATATGCATCGGGGTAATATCTCCTGAGTGCCTCAATTGCAGGTGTTGTAAGTATAACATCACCTATATTATCATTTCTTACAATCAATATCCTCTTTATCCCGTTTAGAAACTTTAAGTTTCTAACGGGATTTACCCCTTCAGGCTTCACCACAAATCCCTACCATCTTGCTGACTGTATCCTCTATAGAGAATTCTTCGGCCTTCTCCCTTGCCTTCTTCCCCATAGCCTTTCTTAAACCCTCATCCATCAATAGCTTAATGCTGTGCGACAACGCATCCATATCAGCAGGGTCATCGAGGACAAACCCATTTTCACTATCCTTGATTATTTCCGATACGCCGTTGTTCCTTGTAGTAACAACAGGAAGACCGCTTGCCATAGCCTCAAGGCAGGCATTACTGAACGGATCATATATTGTGGGTAAAACAAAGATGTCAGATGCTGCATAGAACTTTTCAATCATGTCTGTCGTCCCTGCAAAGATAACATCCTCTCCTATCCCTATGTCTCTGCACATCTTTTTATAATAATTATAATCCCCTTTTCCTACTACTAATATCTTGAGTCCTGCCCGCCCCGCTTCTCCGTAGGATCCTGTGGAGCGGAGCGAGGCCGGGGTGTCTGGCGTCTGAGGTCTGGATTTAATAAGTTTCACACCATTAAATAGAAACGCCAGTCCCTTCCTCTCAAATCCAGAACCAACAAAGAGTATGACTATATCATTTTCTCCTATCCTGCAATTTCTTCTGACCTCTTCCCTGTAAATATCCCTGTTTGACGGTCTAAAACGATTGAGGTCAACACCGTTGTAAATTACTATTATCTTCTCATCAGGCGTCTTGTAATACCTCACAATATCATCTCTGCCTTTAAACGAGTTGGCGATTATCCTCCTGCATCCATTCCGCTGATAGATCCTCCTCTCAAGATACAGTATTGTCCTGTGGAAGGGATTAATCATTGTTAAAAATGTCTTAAGCGGAGATTCTTTAACCTTCCTTTTTTCAAGCCATTCCCTGTGGCAGCCATCTCCCGCTCTGTAGATATCCTGATACAGGACACGATCAAAACTTAATATAATATCGAATTTGTCCTTTTTTATCAATATATAAGAACAGATCGCAAAGCTCAGGACTTTCAGAAAAGAGGTAACCTTAATAACCGGTACTTTATGGAAGATAAAAGATCCTGAACCTGTTTCAGGGCTGCTCCCCTTCCATCGATTTGAAAAGATATGGACCTCGTGCCCCTTCTTTACGAGTTCATTACCTACAATAGTCAGATAGTTTTCAGCCCCGCCATAGGGGACATATCTCATTCTGATAAAAGCTATCTTCAATGAACCCATCCCCTCCTTCTCATCTCCTCTACTGCACCAAGGACATCCTCCACACCAATCGCCTTCATACAGGATACATGGGGACAATCATAAACCTTGCAGGGGCTGCAATCTACTTTTTTTCTCAGGACAATATTCTTCTCACCTGTAGGTCCTGCAGAAGATGGATCTGTGGGCCCGAAGATTGCAATGGTTGGTATGCCTACAGCCTGGGCGAGGTGCATAGGACCGCTGTCAGACGTCACAAAGAAAATGCACTGTTTTATCAACGCCGCCGATTCACGGATACCGGTCCTTCCGGCCAGGACAAGTGGTCTCTCCTTCATCCCTTTCGATATCTTTTCTGCAGAATCTCTTTCCTTCCCTCCGCCGAATATTACTGCCCTGTATCCGTATTTTTCCAGAAGAAGGTTCCCCAGCGATATAACATATTCCTCCGGCCACCATTTGTATCTCTTTGCACCAAAGGGGTGTATCCCGACTACCCCCTCTTTTGAAAGTCCTTCATCTCTTAATATCCTATCGGCCTTTGTCTCTTCCTCTTCTGAAAGAAATATTTCAGGTTTTCTACCGACAGCCTTTACACCGACTGTCTCAAGTGCCTTTAACTTTATATCAACGATATGGAGGTCATTAATCTTTTTTCTTGCAGGTAAATTAAAGAGAAACGATAGCCTGCTTTCCTGCCATCCTATTCTTACAGGAGCACCTGATAGATACGAGAATGGACCTGCCTCAGGGTCATTGGAATCGAGGACTATTGATAGATCAACCCTTTCCTTTCTTAATCCTTTAATAATCCCGGGAAGCCTGAAGAAAAAAGGGAGATTAACCCTGCCTGTATAGTCTATAAATCTGTCTATATTTGGATTGTTCAGAAGGACTTCCCTGGCCTTCGGGCTTACGAGAGAAATAATCTTCGCCTCAGGAAAGGTCTTCCTTACTGCCCTTATAGCCGGAGTGCAGAAAAGCGTATCCCCTATAGCAGTAGTATTCAGGAGGAGTATGCTGGAAACATCCTGGATATTGTAAGCGGCCTTCCTTCCATCGAAGGCCTTTGCTATCCTGAATCCTCCCTGAAGTATATAAAGGAACACCCTGTTAGGCATTTTATTGAATCTCTCTCGATAAAAGTCTTTAAATGTTCAGGCAAGCAATGAATATCTTCATAGGAGTTCTTTATATAAATTCTCTATCCTGTCGAGCATCCCCTCAAGGCTGAACCTTGAGGCCACAAGCCTCCTCCCTGTTTTTCCCATATCTACCCTCACTGTATCATCCTTAAGAATGGACATTATCTTATCAGCCAGTGCAGATGGATTCTTTGGCGGGACTAAATAACCTGTCTCCCCATTTATTATTGCCTCAGAAATAGAACCTACATCGCCTGCCACAACAGGTTTCTCCATTGCCAGAGCCTGAAGAATGGCCTGTGGCAATCCCTCATTTGCATAGGAAGGGAGAACCACTATGTCAAGGGATGCCATCACCTGTGGTATATCACTCCTATGACCCGTCATAATTATCGAATTCTTTCCGTAGGATCCTTCGGACAAACCTTTCTCTTTAATGTAATGACTAACTATCTCCTTTCTCGGGCCATCACCGACTATAAAGAATCTTGCTTCGGGAAATTCCCTTAATACAATACCTGCGGCATCAATAAAATATTCATGCCCTTTCCAGCTCCTTATAACAGCCACCATCCCGATAGCAGGAATACCTTCGGAAACTCCCCAATCCCCTCTCAATGTACCGTTAATTCTTTTTGGGTCAAAGAGGTCAAGATCCACACCTGTCGGAATGGATGTTATCCTGTTACCATCAAATCCGTTATCCTCAATCATCTGATTCCTTATAGACTCTCCTGTTGTAATAACTCTGTGGGGAAGTATTTCATATAGAAATTTACTCAGTAGACCCCTTGATACAGTTGTTGAGAGATGCCTTGTCCTTAATATTATAGGTCTTTTTTTAGAAAGCCGCCCTGCTATCGACCCAAGCCAGCTATCCCTTGAGCTGTGGGTATTCAAAATGTCAAAACCATAATCATCAATAATTCTTCTCAATTTGAGAATAGCTGAAAGGTATGAAATCTTTCTCATAGAAAGGGTGATAACTTCAAGTCCTGCATCCTTTGCCCTTATCGAGAGTTCGCTCTCTGACTGGCATGCAATAATTGACCTGTGTCCTCTTCCTGCAATACCTTTCGCCTCCTCAAGGATCCTTATCTCCTGTCCCCCCCATCCGAGGGAAGACTCGGTATGGAGTACTGTTAGATTACGATTCAGTCTTTCTTCAACCATTTATCCGTTACCTATAAGTTTTATTATCAGGACCCTCAGCGATTCAGTATTTAGATTTATGGTTTTCACCTAATATAAACTTTCTGACGGGCGAGACGCCCGTCCTACTTACTTTCCTCAAATCCCCCCTCTACCCCCCTTTTTAAAGGGGGGATGGGGGGATTATATTATCTTTTCATTTCCCACAGCTTCGCATATTTGACAAATGTATAGTATGAATAGAAGATAGCAAGGAGAAGACCGTGCATCCCTTCCCTGAAACCCTGCTGAAGGACATACATCCTGAAGAATGTAAAGAGCGACCTCGAAATTATGCTGACAATCCCTGTCCTTTTTCCATCATTTACCATCTCCCTTGCTGCGAGTGTTGAATATGTATCCATCCTTTTTATATATTCGCTCAGGCTACTGTATGTATAATGTTCTAACGGGTTCTTAAGCTTCCCTGTCTTTCCATCTATTTTTACTGACTCATGAACCTCCCTCTGTTCAAACCTCCCTTTATCTTTCCTGAAGAGCCTGACAGAGTAATCCGGATACCAGCCACTATACCTTATCCATTTCCTAAGAAAATAACTTTTCCTTGGTATAAAATAACCGTTAAACTCCGGGTCTTTATTTAGGATTTCTTTTATTTCCTTCTTAAGCCCCTCAGATACCCTTTCATCTGCATCTACGACCAGCACCCAGGGATTATTGGTCAGGTCTATAGCATTATTCTTCTGATTGCTGAATCCGGACCACTCTCTCTGATAGACCTTATCACTATATTCTCTGCAAATCTCTACGGTCTTATCGTTGCTAAAGGAATCAACAACAACAATCTCGTCTGCCCATTTAACGCTCTCAAGGCAGTCCCGGATGTCCTTCTCCTCATTATGGGTAATAATAGCTACAGATAATTTTTCCATCCCTGTCCAAAAAGAACCATCTTTGCAACTAAAAGCAATATCCCGCCTACAATCCCCAGCCATGTAATATACTCTCTGTGTTTCATAACAAGGGCCCAGCTAAATAACTGCCTGTTCCTGTTCCACTTCCAGAGCATTGGAAAGAACCTCGGGACGGCAGACATATAGGCTATAAATTCCTGCCCGTACCTCTGCAGAAGACCCTTCTCCTCCTCGAGTATCGTAACATGGTAGATAAAAGCAAATACGATTATAAATAACAGCAGGAGTATCGGCTGATTTGTTATTATCGCAAATCCGAAGCCCATAAGAAAGTTCCCAAGATACAGCGGGTTTCTGGTAACAGAATACGGCCCTCCCATGGTCAGAGAAAAATCCTTCTCGATATATCCTGAAGAAAGGGTTCGGAAAACCTCTCCGATAAATATTACCGGAACGCCAATAAGGAATGAGCCCGGCGTGGGTTTCGCAAAAAGAATAAATATTACTGAAAGGGCAAAACTTGTAGCAATGCGGTTATACCTTACTACCTTTCGGATTCTCTGAATAACACTCATATCCTGATTGCCTCATCGATTAGCATTACAGGGATGTCATCCTTTATGGGATACATCAGTCTGCACGCGTCACAGATGAGGCCATCACCTTTTTCATTCAGATAAATATTCCCCTTACATTTCGGACATGCAAGGATCTCAAGAAGTTCCTTGTCTATAGACATCTTTCCACCTCCTCTATATTATAATGCATTCCCACCCCTCACCTCTGTCTTCTCCCCTGAGGGGAGAGGGATGGGTGAGGGGGTCGGACCTGACCAAATTATCGTAGCCGTTATATCCCCTACCTTTACAGAACTTTTCATCATTACCGGCATCTTCCTGTCGTCATCGGTAAGCCAAATATACACATCACCTTTCCTCTGGAAGATACCCTCTGTCTTCAGCATCGGTTTTACACATATAGTATTGAATGAACCTATCGGAGTATCTATCTTTTCCTTTCTCAATATCTCAACCTTTGCCTCGTAATTCTTCCCGTTGTCAAAGATCTTTATATAAACAGGATTGCCAACCTTAAGTTCCAATGTCCTCAGATAATAGAAGGACGAAAGTGCATCCTGAACCTTTGGAAAGACATCAAAGACCTGAGACTTGCCGTCCTTGATAAATACTGCCTTATTATTCTCCTGGTCAAAAATGGTCTCCTTATCGCTCCTGTATCTTCCTTCCCTCTGCCTGATAGTAAACCTGTAGGGATACCTCTCAAGGGGATCGATAAAAGTCTCTGTCCTGTCATCAACAGAATAGAACACAGAGACGAACTTGTTTGACTGTGCCGTAGAGACTATCCTTATAACCTCTTTCCCATCGTAGTTAAGCCTCTCTTTGACTTCCAGTGTAGCCCAGCCGGCATTTATCCCGAACCAGGTTAATTCGAAAACAATTTTTTCTCCTATCCTGTAGAACTTCTCTTCCCTGTCTGTCAGGGATGTCGTTGTCAGGCTTTCAGCTGGGATATCGCTATACAGGTAATATCCTGCTAAAATCAATATAACTAACAAAAATAATTTCTTCATGCTCTATGAGTCGGGTCTCCGACAGAATAAGAAGCCATCCTGCTCATAATCCCTTCCAATTTAATCTTAACTGAATCGATTGATATCGCCTCCATACATGGAACTTCTTTAAACCTGAGTCTTGAGTCCCGGGTCTTGAGTCTTCTTAACCTGCATTCCCGTCCAAAACAGGGACTGCACTGGATATCAGACTGGACAGATTCATGCCGCTCCCCTCTCGGGCCTGATCTCTTTGCTGCCGAAGGGCCGTATAAAGACAGGGTTGGAATTCCTAATGCAGACGCTATATGTATCGGACCTGTATCTCCTCCGATAACGAGGTCAACATTCTTCAGTAGCGCCATCAACTGGAAGATACTACTACCAATGAACTGTGAAACAGGTAATGATATCCCCTCTTTAATCTCTTCTATTAATCCCCTGTCAGCATAACTCCCGCTCAGGATAACCCTGGCCTCATACCTTTTGTAAAGTTCAATAACCAGTTCTCTGTATTTTTGAGGTCCCCATAGCTTGGTTATCCATCCGGCACCGGGTGTAATAAATACCTTTAAATCACTATCCATTATTCCCATTCTCTTCAGTTCTCCCATCGCCCATAATTCATCCTTTTCCTGCAAAAAAAGTCTCGGATCAGGGGAGTCAATATCACCTGTGATGTCTTTAAGAAGATAGAGGTTCTGATCAATTATATGGACGAGTTCAGCAGGGGGTGTTATCTCTTTATTAATAAAGAGTGCACTCATCCTTTCCCTTGCATGCGCTCTTGAGAACCCTATCCTTAAAGGCGCACCGGAGAGATATGCAACGACCCCGCTCTTAACAAGTCCCTGGACATCAACAGCTACATCAAAATCTACATCCCTGATCTCTTTTATGGCAGACAATATCTCTCTCAGCGTGTTATATCCTAAGTCTTTTCTCCATCGTTTAGTATTCAGAGGATAGACCCTGTCGATATAAGGGACTGCTGACAGAAGTTCTTTGAAGTCCTCTTCTACAGCCCACCCAATAAAGATATCAGGATATTTTGATTTTAAAGATAACGCCACAGGAAGGGAATGGACTATATCTCCCATCGAGCTTAGTCTTACTATGAGGACTTTTTGAGTCTTATCCATATATCTTTAAATCCCCCT
>CAKKRL010000083.1 GCA_919902655.1 Thermodesulfovibrionia bacterium | reverse complement strand
CAAGATTCGATTCCGTGACAGTATCCATTGCAGCGCTCACAATCGGGATATTGATCCTGATATTCCTCGTAAGATAGGTAGCAGTATCCACATCCTTTGGCAGGACATCTGATTTTGCAGGGACTAAAAGTACATCATCGAACGTAAGGGCCTCTCTTAAATTCTTCTCTCTCATTTACTTTCTCCTTTTCAGAAAACCTATGATTTTTATGGAAAATACCACAATATAGAGGAAACCGTCAAGGGGAATCTACAGGTTGAAAAAAAGACTTGACAATATCCGTTTATGAGCATATATTTTTATTATAGTTTGCCGTCTATGGAAAATCTGCACAACTTTCTAAAGGAGGTGAGAGTTCATTTCCGGAATCATTCATTTTAGTTTATAAACCATTCAAACCTGAGCCAATTTAATATTTCCAACCTGTCTATCTATAAGAAAGGAGAGCAAGATGGAGATATCTCGCCGTAGCTTCCTGAAACTTTCAGGTGGTGCCCTTGTGTTGAGTACGCTGGGTGTCAACCTCGACCCTGCAAAGGCATATGCCCAGGGCCTGCGAATAAAAAATGCAAAAGAGACAATCACAATATGTCCTTACTGTTCAGTTGGATGCGGCATGATTGTGCATACCATTGAAGGCAAGGTTGTAAATACAGAGGGTGATCCTGACCATCCGATTAACGAGGGGACACTCTGTTCTAAAGGGGCTTCATTATACCAGCTTATAAACAATCCCTTGAGGTTGAAAAAGCCGAGGTACCGTGCACCAGGTGCATCTGAATGGAAAGAGGTTGAATGGGACTGGGCCCTTGATGAGATAGCAAAGAGGATAAAGACCACAAGGGATAAGACCTTTAAGATAACATTAAAATCAAAGGTAAAAGAAAAACAACCTGACGGTACAGAGAAAGAGGTAGAAAAGGAATTTGTCGTTAACAGGACAGATGCCATTGCACATGTTGGAAGCGCATGCCTCGATAACGAGGAATGTTATCTTCTCCAGAAACTCCTTCGCTCCTGGGGTATCGTTTATATAGAGCATCAGGCACGAATATGACACTCCTCAACTGTAGCGGCTCTGGCAGAGTCGTTCGGACGGGGGGCGATGACGAACCACTGGATTGATTTTAAGAATGCAGATGTTATCCTCGTCATGGGAGCAAATCCTGCGGAGAACCATCCAATATCCATGAAATGGATTATGAAGGCAAGGGAAAAGGGTGCAAGGCTAATTGTTGTTGACCCACGTTTTACAAGAACTGCTTCAAAGGCAGACATATATGCCCCTATGCGTTCAGGCACTGACATCGCATTCCTCGGAGGGATGATTAACTACATTCTTAAAAATAATCTCTACTTCGGGGATTATGTTGTTAATTATACCAACGCAACATACCTTGTTAGCCCTGAGTTCAAGGGACCTGGCGAACTCGATGGTATCTTCTCGGGTTATGATGAGAAGGGAAGGAAATATGATAAGAAGACATGGTCTTATCAGCTTGATGATAAAGGGCTACCGAAGAAAGACCCGACACTGAAGGACCCGAACTGTGTATTACAGCTACTAAGGAAACACTACGCACGCTATACGATAGATAAGGTATCTGCTATAACAGGTACCCCAAAGGAAAAACTTAACGAGGTTTATAAGACCTTTGCCTCTACAGGAAAGCCTAACAGGGCAGGGACTGAGCTCTATGCTATGGGATGGACACAGCATACTGTTGGAACGCAGAATATCAGGGCGATGAGTATTATCCAGCTCCTTCTCGGAAATATGGGGATGGCCGGCGGTGGTATAAATGCCCTTAGGGGTCAATCCAATGTCCAGGGTTCCACAGATCATGGGCTCCTATTCAATATTTTACCAGGCTATGTTCCAGTACCTACTGCCTCGATTATAGATCTAAAAACGTACATCGAAAAACTTACGCCTAAGACGAAAGACCCTAAGAGCGTTAACTGGTGGGGCAATAGGCCAAAATATATTACAAGTTACCTAAAGGCAATATACGGGGATAAAGCAACAAAGGATAATGACTTTGGTTATGCCTGGATCCCGAAGCTCGATGAAGGCATGAATGGATCATGGCTCGTACTATTTGACCAGATGTTCAAAGGAAATTTTGAAGGTTTCTTCGCATGGGGACAGAATCCTACCTGTTCAAGCGGTAATGCCGGAAAAGTGAGGAAGGCATTGGCAAAACTGAAATGGATGGTTAATGTAGATTTATTTGATAATGAAACGAATTCCTTCTGGAAGGGCCCTGATATGAATCCAAAGGAGATACAGACAGAGGTCTTCCAGCTTCCTGTGGCATCCTCTGTAGAGAAAGAAGGGAGTCTCACAAATTCAGGAAGGCTTGCCCAGTGGAAAAATAGGGCTATTGAGCCTATTGGTGAATCAAAACCAGACTATGAGATAATGAACGAACTTTACTTCAGGGTAAAGAGGCTTTATCAAAAGGGAGGAAAGCTCCCTGAACCGATTTTGAACCTTACATGGAACTACGGTGAAAAGGGGCCTGATGGAAAGATAAAGAAATTTGATATACACAGGACAGCGAAGGAGATAAATGGCTATTACCTTGAGGACCTTTACGATAAGAAGGTAGAGCCTCCAAAACAACTCGGGAAGAAGGGAGAGCTTTGCACAAACTTTGTTACCTTACAGGCAGATGGAACAACCTCATGCGGAAACTGGATATACAGCGGAAGCTATACACATAAAGAAGGTAAGGTTATCAATATGATGGCAAGGAGGGGAAAGGACGATCCGACAGGTCTTGGATTTTATTCTGGATGGGCATGGTGCTGGCCTGTCAATAGGAGAATAATGTATAACCGTGCATCTGTTGACTTACAAGGAAGACCCTGGGATTCAAAGCGGGCTGTTATTAAATGGAATCCTAATAAGTTGGATCCGAAGACAAAAAAGACCACACCTGCCTGGGAAGGCGATGTCCCTGACGGCCCTGCACCTCCTATGGCAGATGAAAAGGCAGGTAAATATCCATTTATCATGAGGCCTGACGGTATGGGTAGTATATTTGGCCCAGGTCTTGCTGATGGGCCATTCCCAGAGCATTACGAGCCACTTGAATGCCCCATACAGGAAAACCCAATGTCAAAGCAGAGGATCAATCCTGTTATCAAGCTCTTCTACGAAAAGGATAAAGGACTCCCTGAAGATGTATATTACAATGCAGATAAGAGATTCCCCTATGTGGCAACTACATACAGGGTTACAGAGCACTGGCAGACAGGGGTGCTCACGAGGCATGAACCCTGGCAGCTCGAGATGATGCCCCAGCAGTTTGTGGAATTGAGCAAGGAGCTCGCAGTTGAGAAGGGGATAAAGAGCGGAGATAAGGTGATTGTCTCATCAGCACGCGGAAAAGTATGGGCGATAGCGATGGCCACAGAACGATTTAAACCTTTTAAGGTTATGGACAACATAATCCATCAGGTAGGACTTTCTTTTCATTTTGGATGGCAATTTCCAGAGGACGGGAGTGGTGGAGATAGCGCCAATCTCCTTACACCAACAATTGGTGATGCAAACACTTTAATTCCTGAGACTAAGGCCTTCATGGTCAATGTCGAGAAGGCTTAAGGGGGTGATGATTATGAAAAGAAAGGCATTACTTATTTCCCCGGAACTGTGTATAGGGTGCAGGGGCTGTCAGACAGCGTGCAAGTCATGGAACCAACTTCCAGGGGCGAAAACAACCAACAGAGGGACTTACGAAAACCCTCCTGACCTTACTCCAGACCTGTATAACAGAATAAGGTACGTCGAGATGCCTTCGGAGACTAACTTAGTACGCTGGCTCTTTGTGAGGCAGATGTGTATGCATTGCGATGACGCAGGATGTATTAAGATCTGCCCTGCACCTGGTGCACTTTTTAAGACAAAGGAAGGCGCAGTGGCATTCAATAAGGATAAGTGTATCGGATGCAAGCTCTGTGTTGCAGGGTGTCCCTTTGATGTGCCGAGATACGATGAGAAGGACAAGATCTCTAAGTGTCATCTATGCTCTGACAGAATAGCTGAAGGGCTTGCACCGGCCTGTGCAAAGACCTGCCCTACAGGGGCAATAGCCTATGGAGATAGAGATGATTTGATAGGAAAGGCACAAAAGGCAGGTTATCAAAAGGTTTATGGCCAGACCGATCTTGGAGGGCTCGGAGCAATCTATGCATTTAAAGACACGCCAAAGATTTACGGGATGGACGAGAGACCTGCGATTCCCGAATCCGTAGTCTTCTGGCACAGGGTACTTAAACCACTTGCATATATAGGGCTTGGAGGTGCAGTAGCGGCATCGCTAATTCACTATGCTGCTTTCGGCCCGAAGAGAGAAGAGGGAGGTGAGGAGAAATGACACAGATGGTCAGGAAGGCAAATGCCTTTGAGATATTGAACCACTGGGTTATTGCTATAAGTTTCTTCGTACTAACGATAAGCGGATTCGGATTCCTATTCCATCTCGAACAGCTGAACTCCGTCTTCGGGAGTTTCAACAATACGAAGGTAATCCATAACTGGGCAGGTGTTGTATTCTCTGTATCACTCTTCTTCACTTTATTCTATTACCTTCCAGAGGCACTGAGACTGAGTTCTGATGATATAGGATGGATACTAAAAGCAGGGGGTTATTTCTCTAAAAAGGCGGTAGTTTCACCACAGGACAAGCTGAACACCGGACAGAAATTCTACTACCTCTTTGTCCTTGTACTCGGTATAGCAATTGCTGCCTCTGGATTTATCATCTGGCTTATGCCTGGTGTAAGGAAGTGGGTTCTACTTTCACATCTGGTACATAATATAAGCTTTGACCTGATGATTATAGCATTTCCGATACATATCTATCTCGGGACTCTCGCTAATCCGGGGACATTCAGGATAATGGTTTACGGAACTGTCCCTCTTGAATGGGCAAAAAAGAGACATGCAAAGTGGGTTCAGAAGATGGGGCTTTGATGTCTTTGATAAATAAAACAGTAGGACAGCCATTTCGACTGTCCTACTTATTATTTATTTGAATTATTCATTATTAATATACCCATCATGAACGTAAATATAAAAGAATTTATAGAGAAAAGGCCACACCTAAGGGATGCACTCAGGCTTTACGAAAAGGTAATAGAGTTTAAAAAAGCTGTTTCCAGTATATATAAAGGAACGATTATCCTCGAGGATGCCGCCTATCCCTCAGGATTGATTAACCCGATCTTTGAAGAATTCTCATCTATCTTTGATATGGCTGAGGAGAATTTAGCATCATTAAAAGAGGCGATGAGGATGGGTCAGATAGACCTTACAAGGATTCCTCTGAATGAGATACCGGCTTTTTCACTCCCATACCATGAGGAAGAAATTGCGATGATACTTTTCCTCATTGCTAAACCTTACTTCCTGAGATTAAGGGATTCATATAATATCGATAATACATTCTGGCAGGAGGGTAGATGCCCTGTATGCAATTCAACACCATCCATAGCGTCCATAGATAATGACGGCAGAAGACATCTGTACTGCTCATTCTGTGAGACCACAGGACATTATAAACGGATAGGGTGTCCTGCATGTCTTAATGATGATTCGTCAAAGATGAATATTATTACAGCAGAGGGAGAGGATGGTTTCAGGATAGATATATGTGATGCCTGTAATTCCTATCTTAAGACTGTCGAGTTCAGGATATTACATGATTTAAATCCAGAGGTTGCTGACCTCATAAGCCTGCCACTTGATATCATTGCACAGGATAAAGGCTACAGAAGGCTCTCACCGAATCCTATAGGGATGATAAGGATGACTTAGGTAAGTTTGACTGAACGCC
>CAKKRL010000082.1 GCA_919902655.1 Thermodesulfovibrionia bacterium | reverse complement strand
AACCTGGGACCAACCGGTTATGAGCCGGTAGCTCTACCAACTGAGCTATGGGCCCCAAAACAATCTTTATTTTCTCATAAATAAAACTTATTGTCAAGGCGTTTCCACGAATACCTTGAGCCTTTTGCTTCTGCTCGGATGTCTCAATTTTCTCAATGCCTTTGCCTCTATCTGTCTTATCCTTTCCCTTGTTACTTCAAACTCAAGACCTACCTCCTCAAGGGTACGGTCTACAGGCTCACCTATACCGAAACGGCGTCTCAAAACCTTCTCTTCCCTCGGTGTAAGGGTCTGGAGGATCTTTTTGATATGATCCTTCAGGTCTGTCTTTATCGCCATTTCCATAGGAGACAGGGTCTTACTATCCTCAATAAAGTCCCCTAAATGACTATCCTCTTCTTCGCCTATCGGTGTTTCAAGGGATATCGGTTCCTTTGCTATCTTAAGGATCTTCCTTACCTTATCAAGGGGGAGGTTCATCTTCTTGGCAATCTCTTCAGCAGAGGGTTCCCTCCCGAGTTCCTGGACAAGGCATCGTGAAGTCCTTATAAGTTTATTTATGGTCTCGATCATATGAACTGGTATCCTTATTGTCCTTGCCTGGTCCGCGATCGCCCTGGTGATAGCCTGTCTTATCCACCATGTTGCATAGGTGCTGAATTTATAACCCCTCCTGTACTCGAACTTATCCACCGCCTTCATGAGGCCGATATTCCCCTCCTGAATCAGATCGAGGAAATGGAGGCCGCGGCTTGTATATTTCTTTGCTATACTAACAACGAGCCTGAGGTTTGCCTCTACCAATTCTGCCTTTGCAATGTTCATCTTATTTTCGCCGAGCCTCAGATTCCTTAAAGCCCTCTTTATCTCCTGGGCAGGCATGCCAAACTCCCTCTCAATCCGCCTGACTCTCTTTATGGATTCCCTGTTATCCTTGCCTGCCTCGATAATACCTTTAAGTGTAAACCTCTTAGAAAAAACCTTTCTCCCGAGAACTAACTTTCCTTCTTGTGACTTTCCCGTCTTAGCCCTCTTAAGAAACTTTGAAATCTTTTTTTCATTACCCTTGAAGAACCTGTTATATTCCACAATCCTTTTCATCGATTCATTGATAATGTGAACCGAATCTTTTAGCTTATGGTTGATACATTCTATCCTTTTCGGATGAAGATTCAGGCCCTCCATTTTCTGTATAAGTGAAATCTGAAGATTTCTCAGGTCAGTGCCCAGGGCCTTTTTCTTTTCTTCGGAGATCTTCTTATTCCGGATCTTTGAAACGAGGGGCATCATCTTAGTTAAAAGATTACCGACCTCCCTTATGAGTTTAAGTACCTTTCTTCTGAGTTCCCCATCCTCCTGAGGGACATCATCCAATTCTTCATCGTATGCAAAGACCACATCCCCGATATTTATCTTTTTACTCCTGAGCCTTTCACCTAATGTTAAAACCTCCCTTATGGTCAGTGGGAGTTTGAAAATCAAGTGTAATATCTCTCTCTTGCCTTCCTCGATCCTTTTTGCGATCTCTATTTCGCCCTCCCTCGTAAGAAGCGGAACTACCCCCATCTCCTTGAGATACATTCTGACAGGGTCATCGGTCTTTCCGAGCCCGGCAAGGATATCTTCCTCTTCAATGGCCTCAAGATCTTCTATCCCCTCTTTCAGAAAATCCTCTGCCATCATCTCTTCTGATTCCGCAATATTTCTGTCGTAACGCTCAGGTTTGGGGGTATTTACAATGTCTATATCCATCTCCTCAAAAAGGGATATAACGCCATCGAGTTTCTCAGGGGAAATGTCCTGTGGCAGGGTCTCATCCAGGTCGCTGAAGGTAAGATAGCCCTTCTCCTTACCGAGATTCATAAGGTGTTTCATTTCTGCTGTTCTTTCTTCCTGGTCCATAATTATCAGCCCCTGACTTTTCTATGAGTAATATACCCGCTTTTTGCGAGCCTCTGTTTCTCTGAGAGGAGGGCAAGGACATTCTCTTCCTCTCCCCTCCGTTCTGCCTCCTTGATCCTGGTCTGAATCTCTGAAAGCCTTTTCTCTCTCTCACTGAGGTTTATCCGGAAGAGACAATCTTCCATTACCTTTCTTAAATCTTCGTATTCAAACTCTTTCAGAGAAAGCTCGGAGAGAAGGCTTAAGGCCTCCTGATCATTTTCATTGCTGATCAATCTCTCCGGTATCACTTCCTTAAATTTCTCAAGAGATTCCCGGACAGCCCTGACTATGATCCTAAACGGCATGTAGGTAAAATCTTCCGGACTCAGGGTATCAAGTATTTCACTTGCTATATCTTTATCTTTCAACATCAGATGGATCAGGAGTTCCTCTGCCTTGGGCCTTGACTGTAAACTCTGAACAGTGAACCTTGAACCCCGATCCTTTTTGGGGGTCTTCAATTTTTTAAATTCCTCAATCAGGAATGGCTCATCAATACCGGTTTTCTCTGCCAATCTTTTAATATAGAAACCCCTTTTTATACTGTTGGGGATTTTAGATATTACAACAAGTGCCTCCCCCACCCTTCCTGCCCTTTCATTTAAGTCTGGAGTCTGGCCCGCCCCGCTTCGCAGAGCGAGGCCGGGGAGTCTTGAGTCTGGGGTTAATATCTGCCTCAGATTAAAATCGATAAGGCTTGGCGCCTCCTTGAGAAGATTCACGAATCTGTCCTTCCCCTCCCTCCTGATAAAACTGTCTGGGTCATCTCCTTCTGGCAGTTGAATAACCTTTGCCTCTATACCACCCTCAAGGAATATATCAAGCCCCATTGATGCAGCCTTCTGCCCTGCAGGATCGGCATCAAAGACAACAATAACATTTTTTGTAAATCTGTTAATCGCTTTAAGATGCCCTTTTGTGAGCGCTGTCCCAAGGGTTGCAGCGGTATTAGGAATTCCTGACTGGTGCAGTGCAATAGCATCCATGTAGCCTTCAACAAGGATAAGGAACCCTTCTTTTCTTATATAATCCTTTGCCTTATTGAATGCATAGAGGTTCTCACCCTTACTGTAAACCGGCGTCTCAGGGGAATTGATATATTTTGGCAGTGAATCGTCCATGACCCTGCCCCCGAAACCTATAACATCACCTTCAATATTATGGATAGGGAAAATTATCCTGCCCCGAAACCTGTCGTAATAGCCCTTTCCGCTCTCCCTCGGTACAATAAGGCCGGCCTCACGTAAGACCTCAGGCGAATAACCCTTCTTGCCCAGATCTGTAAGCAGACCTTCCCATGCAGGCAGTGAAAAGCCCATCCTGAAATCCTCTATCGTCTTTTCCCTGATTCCCCTCTTTAACAGATATTCTCTGGCAGTTTTCCCTGATGTTCCCTTAAGGTTTCTCCGGAAGTGTTCTTCCGCCTCTCTGTTTATTATGATAAGAGATTCTCTTTTGGTCTTGAGTCTCGGGTCCTTACTCCTGACTTCAATATTTATCCCGGCCTTCTTTGCCAGGGATCTGACAGCCTCGGGAAAAGAAATATTTTCGTATCTGACAAGGAAGTTGAATAAATCACCGCCTGCACCACAACCGAAACAATGGTAAAGTTGTTTTGATGGGCTTACGACAAAGGAAGGGGTCTTCTCCGAATGGAAGGGACATAGACCTTTGTAATTCTGACCTGACTTTTTCAGAGGTACATAATCAGAAAGGACATCTATTATATCTGTGCTGTCACGGATACGATCGATAACATCATCTTGAATATAACTATCCACTATAGATTTGCTATATTTCATTATAAATTTAGCATTTCAAATTTAAAATATTTTAAATGCTAAATGATAATTTTAAAATGTTTCTAAGGTATCCGCTTAAACCTTTTAAACCCTGAGCAGCAGAGGACGCCAAGACCCTTCTGTTCTGACTTTTCAATCTCATCAAGGAGGAGGTTCATTCCGAGGTTATCACTCGATATATGGCCGGCTATTACAACATTGATATGATGTTTCTCTGCCTCTTTTCTGTGGTCTTCACTCAGGTGCATCGCAACAATAGTACCAACCCCTGCCTGGCTTATCTTCTCGAAGATGTCCTTGGAGCCTTCAGTACCACCTGTCATATCGACAAAGACCTTACCCGCCCTTTTCTCCTTTGAACCGAGAATGATCTTAGGGCCTGCTGTCTCCTTTATTGCATCCTGATATTCCGGGATCTCCCTCAGGATATTAATTATGTCTTTCAGGGTATCAGGTTTTCTTTCATCAAAGAGTCTCTGGAGATGGTTTGCAACAAAATTATCCGCAGGGGTATGCATGCATAGAAAGGGGATGCCGAGGAGATTCGCTGCATCTACCGCTCTTCTGTGATTTACAGGCATAAGCCTTCTCTCTACCTCTTTTATTCTCTTGTCAAGGAGGTCATCAGCAACGGTGATGGGTACTCCGAATTTATTCAGTATGTCTGCCTGCATATGCATAACCTCATAGAGGTTTGCATATGCCCTACCTTCTGGATGGTGGGAGATAACGAGATCTATCTTTTCCCCCCTTGAAAGCAACCTCTCTGCAAGGAGGATTTCCCCAACCTCTATGTCGATTCCAACAAGGGCATTTCTTACATCAAGGTCAGGATTCCCGAAAAGGATTCTGGTATCAGGATAGGGATTATTTAGATTTTCCTTGTCAAATGCCAGGGATTCGGGATCATCGGGTTTCAGAGAATCAAACTCCTCTTTCCTCCTCCCGAGGTCTTTTTCTACCTCCGCCTTCCCTCTCGGATCAACCTCAATCCCCTTCCGGACGATAAGGCTATACAGGTCTTTAAGTTTCAATATTCTCCCTTAAAATATATTATTTCTTATCCAAGCAGTTCCCTGACCATCTCATTCACAAGCTTCCCGTCTGCCCTGCCCTTTACCTTTGGCATGAGGGTCTTCATTACCTTTCCGATATCCCTGGCTCCGGATGCACCTGTCTCTGCAATGGCCTCTCTGATCTTTTCCTTTACCTCTTCAGGTGTGAGCTGTTCTGGCAGATAGGATTCAACTATCTTAAGTTCTGCGGTCTCTTTATCAACCAGGTCCTGTCTCCCGCCTTTCTCAAAACATTCTATCGATTCCCTTCTCTGCTTGGAAAGGGAGACGAGGACGTCGATAACCTCATCGTCAGACAGGGGCCCCCTCTTTTCTATCTCCTTATTCTTAAGGGCCGCCATAACAAGGCGGATAACTGAGACCTTCAGTCTGTCACCGGATTTCAGCGAATCCTTAAGGTCAGAAGGAAATTTTTCCTTAAGAGACATCCCTGCCTTAGTACCTTACCCGTTTTATTGTCTTTTTCCTGGCTGCTATGGCCTTCTTCTTCCTGCGAACGCTGGGCTTATCGTAATGTTCCCTCTTCTTTATCTCGGAGAGTACACCTTCCCTCTCACATTGCTTCTTGAATCTCCTCAGGGCGTTCTCGAAGGATTCGGTCCCTTTTACTTTTACGACTGGCATCCATTTTCCCCTCCTCCCGATAAATATTTTTTTTAAACAAGAATATGTTTCACGATAATTTACCAATTAAATCCTTGCCTGTCAAGATAAACCTCATCATTTTCCGGCCTTTCTTCTGTATCCCTGGAGACATTCCTCACTACAAAAGTATAAGTTCTCTCCATTTCTGTCGAGCCAAAATGCATCCCTCTTCAGGACATATCTTCCGCAATGCTGATCGAGGACCATCTCTGAGGCATCTTCCCTTACCCTTCCTTTCGGTTCAGATGGTCTCAGAAGTCTTTTTATCAGATGATAGAGAAGTAACCCTAAAAGGATAAATATTATATACCTGAGAATCATCCCTAAACCCCAGGCCTTTTGGTTTTTTGTGTCTATCTCTGCGGTTCGATAATAACCTTTATGCAATCACGGGCGCCCGCAACAAGCCTGAACCCTTTTCCCGACTCTGAAAGACTGAGTCTGTGTGTAATCATATCCTGGACATCCACACGACCGGCCCTTATTAGCTCCAGGGCTTCCATATGGTCTGCAGGGCTCCCTGCATAGGAGGTTGTAAGCACAACATCATTTCGCCAGAAGAGTTCATTAATCGAAATCGGGATTGTTACTCCATGTTCTGTGGGTGCAAAGAAGAGGATTGTTCCGCTCCTTTCAACAGACTGCAGTGCCTGGGTAAAGGCCTTTGTTGCACCTGTACATACTATTACAAGGTCTGCAAGCCTTCCGTTGTTTGCCTCCCTGAACCGGGCCTGCACATCATCATCTGCCTGTATGGTAAGGCTTGCCCCGAATCTTTTTGCCGCTTCCAGCCTGTATTCTGAAATATCTGTTGCTGCAACAAGACCTGCACCAAGTGCGCAGGCAAGCTTGACGTGAAGTAAACCTGATATGCCACTACCAATAACGAGCACACTCTGGCCTGGCTCCATCCCTGCCTTCCTCTGCCCACGGAGGATACAGGCAAGTGGCTCAATGAACGTTGCCTCTTCATAAGAGACCTTATCGGGAAGGGGAAACACGCCACGGTCTACATTTATTGCAGGTAAACGTACATACTCTGCAAAACCACCGGGGTCAAAATTCGTCTTCCTGAGTGTATCACAGACTGTATGATGCCCCTTAAGGCAGTAATAACAGGTATTACATGGGACATGATGGGCGACCGCAACCCTATCACCCACCTTGCAACGATCCACTTCATCCCCTACCTCAACCACCTCGCCTGCAATCTCGTGACCAAGGATGAGAGGTGACTTCTTTATCCTGTACCATTCCATCACATCGGTTCCGCAGATACCGCTCGCCATAATGCGTACAAGCATCTCTCCAGGACCGACCATCGGAACAGGCCTTTCCTCTACCCTTACATCGTTGTTGTTATAATAGACTGCGACTCGCACTACTCTACCTTTTTTTTAAAAAAAATTTGTTATCCAACTTCCCCTCTATTAAGAGGGGATATTAGGATTAATTTCATGCTTTGGAAACTAAAGGTTCATGCTTCATGCTTTCAAATAAATCCCGCGCCTCCTCAGGAGTCGCATTCTCATGGATGATTGCCCTTATCGCCTTAATCATCGCAACAGGGAAATCATTCTGCCAGATATTCCTTCCGAGATTGACACCGATTGCACCCTTCTGGATACCATCATGAATAAACCTGAATACCTCAAACTCTGTTTCAACCTGTGGACCGCCTGCCATAACAACAGGCACAGGACAACCCCTTACAACCTTTTCGAAACCGTCATCGCACCAGTAGGTCTTCACAACCCTTGCACCAATCTCTGCAGCAATCCTGCAGCAAAGGGCGAGGTATCGTGCACTTCTCTTTTCAAGTTCCTTGCCTACAGCAGTAACTGCCATCACCGGGATTCCGTACCTCTCGGCCTCATCAACGAGCCTTGCTAAATTTAACAATGTCTGATGTTCATAATCGCTGCCCACAAAGATAGAGATGCCCACAGCAGACGCATTAAGCCTCAGGGCCTCTTCTATGGATGTCGTAATTCCTTCATTTGCAAGGTCTTTACCTACCATACTCGTACCACCGGAAACCCTGAGGATGATCGGCTTCGTATTGTTCGGGTCTATCGCTGCGCGTAACACCCCCCTTGTAACAAATAGTGCATCACAGTATTGGAGAAGCGGCTCTATTGTCTTCTCTGGTTCCTCAAGCCTCTTTGTCGGTCCCTGAAAATACCCATGGTCAATAGGTAGAAACAAGGCACGGCCATCCTGCTTGATTAACTGCGCCAGACGGTTTTTCATTCCCCATTCCATATTATTTCCTCCTTTCACTAACACCGATTACACAGATTCTCAAAGAAGATTACACAGATCAACCATATTTATAATCTGCGTAATCTGTAGTTTAATCTGTGTAATCATTTTTGGTTGCGGACATATTATTAAGCTACTTACCTCATATTGTCAACAGCTTTTTTCCTGAAAATAAAATTTGATTTTTAGACTCGAATTATGGTATTAATCATAACCAGTGACAACTCAGAAATTACTCGATGAATCAGAGACCTATCTTATGGATACCTACAGGCGACTTCCTATTGTCATCATCAAGGGAAGGGGGACAAAGGTCTACGATTCACATGGCAAGGAATATACAGACTTCGTAAGCGGCATAGCAGTTAATAACCTCGGGCACTGCCATCCAAAGGTCGTGGTCGCCCTGCAGAAACAGGCACAGAGGCTGATACACGTCTCTAACCTCTATCATATAGAACCGCAGATAAGGCTCGCCAAACTCCTCGTTGAACATTCCTTTGCAGACAGGGTCTTCTTTTCAAACAGCGGGGCAGAGGCTAACGAGGCGGCGATAAAGCTCGCAAGGAAATACTCAAAGGAAAACTTCAGTGGAGATAGGTACGAGATCATAACCACACTCGGTTCCTTTCATGGAAGAACCATTGCAACACTTACTGCTACAGGTCAGGAGAAATATCAAAAGGGCTTTGAACCACTCCTTCCAGGATTTAAATATGTCCCGTTCAATGACCCCGATGCCGTAAGAAAGGCAATCACACAAAAGACCTGTGCTTTAATAGTTGAACCCGTACAGGGGGAAAGCGGTGTAAGGGTCCCTGATGAAAACTATCTAAAAGATCTGAGGCAGATATGCGATGAGAAAAACCTCATCCTAATACTCGATGAGGTCCAGACAGGGATGGGGAGGACGGGAAAGCTCTTTGCCTATGAACACTTCGGTATTGAGCCGGACATAATGACCCTTGCCAAGGCCCTCGGAGGTGGAATTGCCATAGGTGCAACGCTCTCAAAGGACAGGTTTGCCAAGGCATTTTCACCTGGCTCTCATGCCTCGACCTTTGGCGGCAACCCCATCGCCTGTGCTGCTGCCTGCGCCTCTGTAGAGGCGATACTTGAGGACGGATTTGTCCTTGATAACTCAAGAAGGATGGGCGAATATTTAAAAAAGGGATTAGAGAGACTCAAGGAGGACTACTCATTTATCAGCAATATACGGGGCATCGGGCTCCTCATCGGTATGGAACTGACCACAGAGTGCTCAAATATTGTAATGGCCTGTCTTGAAAGGGGATTCCTTATTAACTGTACAGAGGGAAATGTCCTTCGATTCATGCCTCCCCTTATCATCACAGAGAAAGAGATAGATTCCCTCCTTGATGCCCTTGATGATATATTTCACAGGATTTTGCCTGAGAGATGAAAAAGGATCTTTTAACAGTAGAAGAACTGACTCGAGAGGATATAGAGAATATCTTAGAGAGAACAGGTATCTTAAAGGAGAAGCAGAAAAAGAGAGAACCCTATTGTCCGCTTATAGGTAAGACACTTGGAATGTTCTTCGAAAAGGCATCCACGCGGACAAGGGTATCCTTTGAGGTAGGGATATATCAGCTCGGCGGACAGGCGATCTTCCTTACCCCTCAGGATATGCAGATAGGAAGGGGTGAGAGTATTGAGGATACTGCAAGGGTTCTTTCCAGATATATAGACGGATTACTCGTAAGGACTTTCTCCCAGAAAACAGTTGAAGATATGGCAAGGTATACCACAATCCCTGTTATAAACGGCCTTACAGATACTCATCATCCCTGCCAGATCCTGTCCGACCTATTCACAATAAAAGAAAAAAAAGGAAGGCTTGATGGTCTTAAACTCTGTTATATTGGAGACGGCAATAATGTGGCCAACTCCCTTATAGAGGGTGCTGGCAAGGTTGGAATTGGTCTCTCCTTGGCCTGTCCTGATGGTTATGACCCTGACGGTGATATAGTCAAAAAGGCTAAGGCCACCGCTGGGAAGGGCAGGACACACATGGAGATATTGAGAGACCCTTTAAAGGCAGCAGAAGGTGCAGATATACTCTATACCGATGTTTGGGCGAGTATGGGGCAGGAATCTGAAAGGGAGAAGAGGCTAAAGGCCTTCCGGTCATATCAGATCAACAGGGGTTTAGTAGAGACTGCTAAACCTGATGTCATTGTGATGCATTGCCTCCCTGCCCACAGGGGAGAAGAGATAACAGACGAGGTGATAGAAGGAAAGCATTCCATAGTCCTTGACCAGGCAGAAAACAGGCTTCATACGCAGAAGGCGATCATGGAAATACTTATGGGGTAGAGGATTCTTATGTTATCACAGCAACAATACCTGAAAACAGACGATATACCTGCAATCCTTATCGTGGACGACCTTGAGGCCCACCTGGAACTCATGGAGGCGATATTCGAAAAAGAGGGGTGCAGGGTCATTCCTGCACACAATGCCACAGAGGCCCTCCAGATAACCCAGCATTCTTCCCCTGACCTGGCAATCCTCGATGTTATGATGCCCGGTATAAACGGCTATGAACTCTGCAGGATGCTCAAAGAAAAATCTCGAACACGATTCTTCCCTGTAATCCTTGTGACCTCCCTGATAGAGCTTGAGGATAAGATAGCAGGACTCGAGGCAGGTGCTGATGATTTCATCAGCAAGCCCTTTAAGACTATCGAGCTTATGACGAGGGTGCGGTCCCTTTTGAAATTAAAACGGATTCAGGAAGAACTTGACCATTCAGAGAACGTAATCCTCACCCTTGCAGTAGCCCTTGAATCAAAGGACCCTTACACTAAAGGCCATTCCGAAAGGGTCGGTAATATCTCTGCAGAATTTGCAGCCTTTATAGGGCTTATGGAAAAGGAACAGAATCTTATAAAAAAGGCAGGTATCCTCCATGATATAGGCAAGATCGGAATAGGAGATGATATCCTTTATAAAAAAGGACCTCTCTCAAAAGACGAACTACAGCTTATCGAACAACACGCAGTAATAGGTGAAAGGATATGCAAGCCCCTGCATTCACTCAGCTCGATCCTTCCGGCCATAAGATCTCACCATGAGAGGTGGGACGGGGAGGGATTTCCAGATGGGCTGAAGGGAGACCGGATACCTCTCATGGCAAGGATGCTCTCAATCGTTGACAGCTTTGATGCAATGGTATCTGAAAGACCGTACAGGAGCCCTGTCTCTATTAAAGATGTAATTAATAAAATGGAATCAGAAAGTTCTTCGGGCCAGTGGGATCCACTGCTGATTGAACGGTTTATAGAGATGATGAGGGAAAAACATACATTTTAAAATTATCATTTAGCATCGGAAATTTTGAATTTAAATTGCTAAATTTGTAATACTAATTTTAAAATGATCAGGGAGATAAAGAGATGATCAAGGTCGCAATAGTCGGTGCAGGTAAAGGCGGGGTTTCTCTTCTAAATGTATTCCATATAAACGGTGAGGTGACGGTTGTCGGTATAACCGATAAAAACAGGAAGGCCCCTGGCATCACCCTCGCAAAGGAATGGGGCATCTTTGTCGCAAAGGATATAGAGTATCTCTACAGCCAGCGTCCGGAGATTATAATCAATGCCACAGGAAATCCTGAAATAAGTGAATTAATTAAAAAGAACTCGCCCTATTCTGTTGAGGTAATAGAAGGTACAAGCGCACGATTTCTATGGGACCTCGTAAGGAGACAGCAGGAGGCAAAGCACGATATGACCATCCTCTACCAGAATGGCCTCTTGATCACAAAGGCAAAAAACCTCCAGCATGTGCTTGATGAGGTTCTTCGCTCTGCCATGGAACTCACAGATACACCTTCGGGCAGTATCGCCTTTATCGAAGGTGATGACATGGTCATGGCAGCATATAAAGGGCTGAGTCCGGACTTCTTTAAAGAACGTCAATGGAAACCGAGAAAGGGAGGGCTCACAGATTATATCCTCAGTCACAGGGAACCTGTCGAGTTTCAGGATACAACAAAAGAGTCTCTTTTTGAGAATACAAGAATCTTAAAAGAGGGTGTGAGGTCCCTGCTCGCATCCCCGCTCCTCCTTGATGGCGGCGTGGTTGGGATTCTCTACCTTAATGATTTTAAACCGAGGGAATTTACGGAAAGACACAAGAACCTCATAAGACTCTTTTCCTTCCTTGCAGCGCAGGCAATAGAGAAATTCAAACTCCTCCACGACCTTGAAGAGTCCCTCGGCTATCTCCAGGGTGTTTTCGATGATTCGCAGGATATGATTGCCACAACCGACATTAAAGGCAGGATTGTAAATTTCTCAAAGGGAGGGGAAAGGATACTGGGCTATACCAAGGAGGAGATTTCAGGGAAAAAGGCATCAGAACTTTATCTTGATAAAGATGAGCGGTCAAGGGTCCTCCAGTTACTCAGGGAACAGGGGGCAATATATAATTATGAGACAACGTTGCTAAGGAAAAACGGCACCCCTGTTGATATAAACCTCACAATATCACAGCTTAAGGACAGGGAAGGGAATATTATAGGTACGGTAGGTGTGAGCAAGGACATTACAGAGGAAAAAACTCTCAGGGTGGAACTTAAGGAGAAAAACAGGGAACTCGAAGAGCTGACAGAGAACCTTGAGGAAAAGGTCCTTGAAAGGACAAGGGAGCTTGAGAAGATAAACAGAGAACTCCGCAGGTCAAATGAGATGAAGGCACGCTTTATTGCCAATATGAGCCACGAATTGAGAACACCGCTTCATTCCATAATAGGTTTCTCAGAGGTCCTGCTCGACAGGGCCTTCGGTGACATTAACGAAAGGCAGCAGAAGCATATTACAAATATCCTAACATCGGGCAGGCACCTCCTTCACCTCGTAAGCAATATCCTCGACCTTGCAAAGATAGAGGCAGGAAGGGTTGAACTCTCCTATGAGACATTCCCTGTAAAGGGTGTGATCGATGAGATTATGGCTGTCATCAGACCTTTTGCAGAAAAGAAATTTATAGAACTCAGGACCGATATCAGTTCTGAAATCACAAACTTCACAGCAGATAAGGTAAAGTTCAAACAGATCCTCTATAATCTCCTCTCGAATGCTATCAAATTTACACCCGAATCAGGAATAGTGGGGGTAAGGGTAGGGAAATCGATCAGCAATGACATCTCTTCATGGATGCCACAAAACCAGGAATTTCTTAAGGTCTCGGTATGGGATACAGGCATTGGAATAAAACCTGAAGATACAGAAAGAATCTTTGAAGAGTTTGAACAGCTTGACACATCAAGATCAACCGAAGGTACAGGGCTTGGCCTGACACTCGTAAAGAAACTTGTTGACCTCCACGGAGGGGTGATAGATGTGGAAAGTAAACCCAATGAAGGGAGCATCTTCGATATATGTATGCCATTAGTTACTGCTGATGCAGGGATGGGTGAAATGCCGGTCATTACTGAGGATGTTCCTGTATTTCCATTAACAACAGAAAACGCCCCTCTCATACTTGTTGTAGAGGATGACCTCCCCACATCAGAGCTGTTAACCATTCACCTCAATCAGGCCGGATACAGGGTAGAGAATGCCTATGACGGGATAGAGGCAATAAAGAAGGCGAAAGAGCTACAGCCCTTCGCAATAGCCCTTGATATTATGCTTCCCCAAAAGGATGGCTGGGAGGTAATGAAGGATCTCAAGGCAGATCCGGAAACAAGGGATGTCCCTATTATCATCCACTCAATAATAGACAAGAAGGATCTCGGCTTTGCCCTCGGTGCAGCAGACTATCTCGTAAAACCTGTGGATAAGGCCACCCTCCTGAGCAGGCTGAAGAACCTGTCTTTATCAATAAAAAAGAAACGTTATCCTGTGAGCATCCTTGCCATCACCGACGATACAGGTACCCTTTCCCTTCTCCACAATATCCTCGAGAGCGAAGGTTTCCTGATGCACTCTGCATCCGATTCTGAGGGTAGTATTGATCTTGCGCTGGCAGTAAAACCGCATGTAATAATCGTCGATATAGGTATCCCGGAAGGCGGATTCAACCTTATAAAAAGGTTCAAGGAAAACCCTGCCCTGAGCGAGATACCCCTCTTCGCTCTTACATCCGGCACCCTGTTAGAAGACGAAGGCCTGCAGATGACCGGCCAGGTCGAGAGGGTCCTGAGGAAGGATGCCCTGAACTCGAGTGCGCTTATAAACCATCTGAGAAATCTCGAACTAATGCATCCGAAAAGGG
>CAKKRL010000081.1 GCA_919902655.1 Thermodesulfovibrionia bacterium | reverse complement strand
TAAATAAATTTCCCTTGACAACTATTGATCTTTTTGATACGGTTATTCCGCAATCCTTATAAGAAAAACTAAACCTTAAGCCTTAATCAAATTCATAACAAATCTTTCTTGAAAGGGGGAAAAAGATGACCAAAGCTGACCTTATAGATAAAATATCCTCAGGGGCAGAGATAAGCAAAACCGCTGCCAACAACGCCCTGAATATAACCATTGACTCTATCAAATCTGCCCTGAAGAGGGGACAGAAGATATCTCTGGTAGGTTTCGGGACCTTTTCAATAAGCAGGAGGAAGGCCCGTAGAGGGAGAAACCCAAGGACAGGGGTAGAGATTAAGATCCCCGCCATGAAGGTGCCGAAGTTTACAGCCGGGAAGTCCCTGAAAGATGCCGTAAGGTAGCAATGCTATCTTATCTTAGAGCAAGGCAATGAGTTTTCATTGCCTTGTTTTTTTCAGAGATCCCTTTTTGGGACTTGACAACCTATCTATAAATCTTATAAGATTTTGACAGCGAAATCAGGCGCGTAGCTCAGGGGGAGAGCGCTTCCTTGACACGGAAGAGGTCGGCGGTTCAAGACCGCCCGTGCCTACTATAATTAATTGATGAATTAATAATCCCCCCTCGCCCCCCTTTAGTAAAGGGGGGATTTGTGGATGGGGAATTAAAGATAGAACTCAATGAATTTTGTGAATACTAAGGAAGGCATCATATCCTTATGATGCCTTTTTTCATGCAGGTTATAAATAGTGAAATCCATATTACCTTCGATAATAAGGAGGGGAGAGATATCTACCGCCATAGCACCTCCCATATCATGGCGCACGCGGTAAAGGAACTCTATCCCGAGGCGAAACTTGCTATAGGTCCTGCTATAGAGGACGGTTTCTATTATGACTTTGACTATCACCGCCCCTTTACACCTGAAGACCTTGTAAAAATAGAGGAGAAGATGAGGGAGATAATCAGGGCAGACAGGCCATTCGTAAGGAAAGAACTGGGCAGTAAAGAGGCGATTGATTATTTTAAGGACAAGGGGGAGCCTTACAAAGTCCTCCTTATCGAAGAACTTAATCAGGAAAAGGTATCGGTATATGAAGAGGGTGATTTTATTGATCTGTGCCTTGGTCCGCACATACCTTCAACCGGGAAGGTGAAGGCATTTAAACTCCTTAGCATTGCAGGTGCATACTGGCGCGGGAATGAAAAAAATACTATGCTCCAGAGAATATACGGGACTTCCTTTCTCAATGAAGAAGACATGGAATCATATCTCAGGAAAATAGAGGAGATAAAAAGACGGGATCACCGCAGACTCGGCAGGGAGCTCGACCTTTTCAGTATCAATGAAGAGACAGGGGCAGGCCTTATCCTCTGGCATCCAAAGGGTGCAATGATAAGGAAGACAATAGAAGACTTCTGGAGGGAGGAACATTATAAATGGGGTTACAATCTTGTATACACCCCTCATATTGCAAGGCTCGACCTGTGGGCAAAAAGCGGTCATCTCGATTTCTACAAAGAGAATATGTATTCGCCAATGGAGATAGATAATATAGACTATGAACTCAAACCCATGAATTGCCCTTTTCATATCATGATATATAAATCTCAGATACACAGTTACAGGGACCTGCCTTTGAGATACGCCGAACTGGGAACTGTATACCGCTATGAACGTTCAGGGGTTCTGCACGGACTCCTCAGGGTAAGGGGATTTACTCAGGATGATGCGCATATTTACTGCAGTGAAGCCCAGCTTAATGATGAAATACAGAGGGTAATTGATTTTACTATCTTCATTCTGAAGACCTTCGGTTTTCATGAATACGAGATATTCCTTTCTACAAGGCCTGAGGAATATGTGGGAACTCTGGAAGGATGGGAAAGGGCGACAGCAGCCCTTAAGTCCGCCCTTGAGAAGAAGGGCCTTCTTTACAGTGACGATATAGGTGCAGGTGTCTTCTACGGGCCCAAGATTGACATAAAGGTTAAGGATGCTCTGGGCAGGGCCTGGCAGTGCTCTACTATACAGGTAGACTTTAACCTCCCGGAACGTTTCAAGGTCGCCTATAGAGGAGAGGATGGCAAGGAACATCAGCCTATTATGTTACACAGGGCACTTATGGGTTCCCTTGAGAGATTCTTCGGCATCCTGATTGAACATTATGCCGGTGCATTCCCGCTCTGGTTATCTCCTGTTCAGGTGAGGGTTCTTTCTATCACCGGTTCTCAGGCAGATTATGCAGAAAAAATAAAAGAAGAACTCAGGTTAAAAGGCATAAGGGTGGATTCTGATATCAGAAATGAGAAGATAGGACTTAAAATAAGAGAGGGATCTATTGAGAAGATCCCCTATCTCCTGATCCTCGGAGAGAGGGAGATGAAAGGAAATACCATAAATGTAAGGAAACGGGGAGGAGAGAACATCGGAGAGATAACCCTTCCTGAATTCATCGAGAGATTAAAGAAAGAGATAGAGGAGAAACTATAATCCCCCTTAACCCCCCTTTAGTAAAGGGGGAATGGGGGATTAATTTACTTCATGGAGGTGATAGCATAGCAAAAGGTGTCAGAGTTAATAAGGGGATTAATGCAAAAGAAGTAAGGCTTATAGGCCCGGATGGAAAGCAGATAGGTATAGTACCGAGCCATGAAGCCCTTCGTAAGGCAGTAGAGGTGGGTCTCGATTTAGTTGAGATAGCCCCTACAGCCACTCCTCCTGTCTGCCGTATCATGGACTTTGGCAAGTATAAATACGAGCAGACCAAGAAACATCATGCAGCAAGGCAGCATCAGAAGACGATGCAGATTAAAGAGATAAAAATAAGGCCTCATATAGATGAGCATGATCTCGAATTTAAGTTACGCAATATCAAGAAGTTCTTAGAGGCTGGAAACAGGACAAAGGTAACTATGATGTTCAGGGGAAGAGAAATGGCTTATCCGGAGATGGGTAAATCTACTCTCGAAAGGATAGCAATGGAGGTTACAGATATCGGGACCGTTGAACACCCTCCAAGACTGGAGGGAAGGAATATGGTCCTCGTCCTTATACCAAAGTAAGGAGAAACTTATGCCAAAACTTAAAACACACAGAGGCGCAGCAAAGAGATTCAAGATTACAGCTAAAGGGAAGATCAAGAGGAAGAAGGCCTTCCGCAGTCACCTTCTAACAGGCAAATCCTCAAGAAGGACACGTAGGCTCAGGCGCCCAGCGATATTGGGTAAGACAGAGGCGGCGATTGTGAAGAGGCTTCTTCCATATGGGTAAAAAATATCCCCCTCACCATAGTCTTCTCCCCGTGGGGGAGAGGGATGGGTGAGGGGATTTTTAAAATAAGGGAGGTATTAAAATGCCACGAGCTAAAGGTGGATATAAGACAAGAAGAAGACGCAAGAAGATCCTGAAACTTGCAAGGGGTTATTTCGGAGGCAAGTCCAAACTCTTCAGGACAGCCACAGAAGCAGTTGACAGGGCCCTGAGCTATGCCTACAGGGACAGGAGGGTCAGGAAGAGGGACTTCAGGACTCTCTGGATTGCAAGGATAAATGCAGCGGCCAGGATTAACGGAATAAATTACAGCAGTTTTATGAAAGGCCTGAATACCGCAGGGATAAATCTTAATAGAAAAGTGCTGGCAGACATGGCTGTTAAGGACCCTGATGGTTTTGCAAAGATTGCCGAGATGGCAAAGGCATCCTCGTGATTATTCAAATATTGGTAGGACAGCCGTCTCGGCTGTCCTGAATGGTCTAAATCTTTTGACAGGCGAGACGCCCGTCCTACTCTCATTTTATACCGTGAATTTTTTAAATAGAGGCACACTACACCCAGAGCAAGAAATGATCCTTGAGAGCCTCCACCCTCTCGAAATAAAGCTACTACAAAGCTTCAGGGACAAGGAAGTCCTTGCATCAAAAGAAATCATTGATAAAGGCCTGATGGATGGGTCCCGCCTCGATATGGCCTCAAACTGGCTGATTAAAAAGGGACTTATAGAAATAAGCGGGGAAGATATTACATCCTCCGTCTCTCTGACAGAAACAGGCAAGGATTATTACGAAAATAATATTCCTGAATTAAGGATTCTTTCTGCACTCCATGAGGGAAAGAGCTTAACAGTAAAAGACATCAGTCAGACCTTCCATCTTGACCCTTTAGAGGTGAGCTCTGCCCTTGGTTTACTCAAGGAGTCAGGTGTAACTCAGATTGTTCAGGGAGGACTCATTGAGTTCAAATCAGGTGGAGATGCGAATAGGTTCGAGTCCCTGCAGGATATTATCAGGTTTATCGGCGAAAAGGGGATCGCAGACCTGAATCTCCTTTCGAATGAACAGAGAGAGATAATTGAAGTCCACTGCAGAAAAAGGGGAAAGTCAAAAGGGATCTTTAGGATTTCTGAGAAGAAGAACAGAATCTTTTCTCTAACCGAATCTGGGAAGACAATCCTTTCTGCTCTTCCCGAACGCGGAGAAACAGGAAAAGAGGTTTCTCAGCTTACCCCGGAGATGCTTAAGGAAGGGACCTGGAGGAATATAACATTCCGTAAATATAATATTTCTCTTAATCCACCGAGAATAAGTATCGGCAAGAAACATCCCTATCGTGAATTTCTCGATTTCGTAAAATACAAATTTGTTGCTATGGGATTCGAGGAGGTGCGGGGGCCTTTAATTGAAAACGAGTTCTGGAACATGGATGTCCTCTATATGCCCCAGTTCCATCCTGCAAGGGATATCCATGATGTATACCTTATAAAAGAACCGTCCCATTGCAAAGAGATCGAGAAACCCTTCGGAAATCGTGTTGCTGAAACCCATACAAACGGAGGGAATACAGGATCAAAAGGCTGGAGATACCCTTTTGATCTTAAAAGGGCAAAAAGACTTATCCTCAGAAGCCAGGGTACGACTATCTCTGCAAGAACACTTGCATCAAAGCCGAAGATCCCCGGAAAATATTTCTCTATTGCCCGTTGTTTCAGGTATGACACGGTTGATGCAACCCATGCCCCGGATTTTTATCAGATCGAGGGAATCGTACTTGGAGAAGAGATAAACTTCAAAACCCTCCTGGGACTTTTAAGACTCCTTGGTGAAGAGATAGCGATGGTCAAGGAGTTCCGGTTTCTCCCGGCCTATTTCCCTTTTACCGAGCCATCGGTTGAACTGCATGGAAAGCACCCGAAACTCGGCTGGATCGAACTCGGTGGTGCAGGTATATTCAGGCCTGAGGTAACGATACCGTTAGGCGTGAAAGAACCGGTCATTGCCTGGGGACTTGGCCTTGACAGGATGGCAATGGTAGCCCTCGGCATAAATGACATAAGGGACCTCTTCTCGAAGGATCTTGATTTTATAAGGACGAAGAAGACAGGATTCAAGGGTTGAAAAGGGAATATGCCAACAATTGATATAAAAAAGAAAGACCTCGAAAAACTCGTAGGGAAGAAACTGACTATATCCCGCCTTGAAGACTCACTTACCCTCGCAAAGGCAGAATTGAAGGAATATAACACCGGGACGGATGAACTCAAGGTAGAACTCTCAGACAGTAACAGGCCTGACCTCTGGTCTGTTGAGGGGATTGCCAGACAGATCAGGGGTCATCTCGCAGGGAAACCGGCCAGCTATCCCTTCTTTGCTACCAAGAAGAAACCCGTAAGAAAGATTAAGGTCTCAAGAGATATGAAGGAGGTGAGGCCCTATATCGCTGCCTGTGCAGCACTCGGCCTCAGGATGAACGAAGAGTCCCTCGTCCAGATGATCCAGTCCCAGGATAAGCTCTCGGATATCTTTGGCCGTAAGCGTAGAATGGTCTCCATAGGGATTTATGAACTTGACAGGATCGTCTTCCCTGTAGATTACAGGCTTGCAGAGCCTGAAGAGGTATCCTTTACACCCTTAGGTATGGATGAGAGGATGAACCTTAAGGAGATACTTGAGAGGCATCCGAAAGGGATTACATATGGCCCGGTTGTAGGGGCTTTCAAGAAATATCCTGTTCTCATAGATAGTCACCGCCAGGTTTTATCCTTTCCTCCTATCATCAACAGCAGAGAAACCGGCGAGGTGAAAACAGGGACGAAGAACATACTTGTTGAAGTAACAGGAACAGACCTCCGGATGGTACTTCTTGCGATAAATATACTGAGTGTCAATCTCTATGACAGGGGTGCAGGGATCGAACATGTGCTCATATCCTATCCCTACAGCACAGACCTCGGCAATAAAATAATCACCCCTCACAGCATGTTAGAACCTGTGAAAATCTCAATCAAAGAAATCACCAAAACCCTGGGAGAAGATATGCCACCTCGAGAGATCAGGAAACATCTGGAGTCATACGGACATAAAGTCTCAATTAGGAAAGATTCCCTGTTTGTGCACTATCCACCTTACAGGGATGATATAATGCACCCTGTGGATACCATTGAGGATGTGGCTATCTCAAAAGGATACGGCAGTTTTAAACCTGAGATGCCACAGCGCTCTACCTTAGGAGGCCTTTCGAGGATTGAACTCTTCTCAGACCTTATCAGGGATTTCATGGTCGGGTCAGGTTTTCAGGAAATCGTCTCGAACGTCCTCGGTTCATCTGAGGAGTTAATTGAATGGATGGGAGTCGATGAAAAATTAATAGAGATTGAGAATATTATGTCACGTTCGTATTCGGTTGTGAGGAACCGTATACTGCCCTTTCTCCTCAAGGTCGAGGCCTCGAGCTCTAAGGCCTTTTATCCCCACAGGATATTCGAGATAGGAGAGGTAGGGGTCTATGACCCCTCTGAAAATCTGGGAAGTAAGACAGGGCTTAACCTCGGCTCCCTCATCTCTCACTCTGAAGTAAGTTTCTCAGAGATCCATTCCTATCTCGACCTCCTTTTTTATTATACAGGGTTTTCTTACAGGTTAGAGCCTGCAGAACATCCAATTTTTATGTCAGGCCGGTGTGGAAATATCATAGTAGAGGGCAGACCCCTCGGCCTTATAGGTGAGATAAGTCCCGTTATCCTTGACCGCTGGCAGATCTCAATGCCCTGCTCTGCCTTTGAGATCAATCTGGATTCTTTAATATTGTAGGGGCAAGCCTTGCGGTTGCCCATTATAAAAGGGCAGGGCAAGCCCTGCCCCTACGATCTACGCCTTCTGATTCCTTCCTTTATATATCTAAAGAACTTACCTAAGTCTGTGCCTAATTTTGGAATCCTCTTTGCTCCAAAAATGATAAGGATGATCAAAAGTATAAGAAGGACTTCTATAAGGCTCATAAATTATTTTATCATATTAAAACAAGCCTTTTACCTTCCCGGTCTCCACATCCACATCGACACGCCTGTAGGCAGGGTCTGACGATGTCCCGGGCATTAACTTTATAGCACCTGCAACAGGGACAACAAAGCCCGCACCCTTATATGTGAGTATATCGCGGACAAAGAGCTTCCATCCCTTTGGAACACCTTTGATATTCGGATTATCAGAAAGGCTGAGATGGGTCTTTACCATACATGTTCCGAGTTTTGCTATTTCAGTGCCTTCCTCTAATCTTTTTGCCTTTGCGAGGGCCTCCGGAGAATACTCAACGCCATCTGCCCCGTAGACATCCTCTGCGATCATCTCGATACGGTGCCTGAGCGGCGTACTGAGTTCGTATAGGAACTTAAAATTATTTGGTTCATTACAGGCATCTATTACAGCATCGGCAAATTCGAGTGCACCTTCTCCTCCATGCTGCCAGTGCCTTGATACGGCAACCCTTGCGCCTGCTGCCTCTGCAAGCCTCTTGACAGCCTTTATCTCATTCTCGGTATCCGCGTGGAAGGCGTTGATGCAGACAACAGGATTGATACCTGCCTTCTTGACTGTCTTAATATGGTGGGTAAGGTTCTCCGTACCTTTCTCCACCCATCCCACATTTTCTTTTTTGTATTCCTCAGGCATCGGTCTTCCTGGTACCGGTATGGGTGCACCGCCATGGCATTTGAGTGCCCTTATTGTTGCCACAATAACCGCTGCATTGGGTTTAAGGCCTGAGAATCTGCATTTCAAATTCCAGAATTTTTCAAATCCTATGTCGGCACCAAAACCTGATTCTGTCACATGGTAATCACCGAGCTTAAGTCCTATCCTGTCCGCAATGATCGAAGACTGGCCTATGGCGATATTTGCAAATGGTCCTGCATGGACAAAAACAGGCTGGCCTTCTACTGTCTGCATAAGGTTTGGGTTCAGTGCATCCACCATCCATGCAGTCATAGCGCCTGCAACCTCAAGGTCTTCTGTTGTAACAGGTTTTCCATTCTTATCATAGGCAACAACGATCTTCCCCATCCTTTCACGCATATCCTTTAAATCAGTAGCAACAGCGAGGATAGCCATCACCTCAGATGATACTGCAATTGCAAAGCCCGAACGCATCATAAACCCATCGTCCTTGCCTCCTATCCCGATGATCATGTCCCTCAGTGCCTGGGCGCAGAAGTCCATTATCCACTTCATCTCTACATTACGGGGGTCAATGTTCAGCCTCTTTAACTTGCGTTTTGCAAGCTGTTCGTCTGTATAATTGAATTCGTGTTGCATCCTCGATGTGAGAGCAACCATGGCAAGGTTATGGGCGTTCATTATGGCATTTATATCACCGGTAAGACCGAGTGAAAAAGGCGTGAGTGGGATACACTGTGAAAGCCCACCGCCTGCTGCAGATCCCTTTATGTTCATTGTCGGTCCGCCTGAAGGCTGTCGTATGGCTGCAACTACATTCTTTCCCCTCTTGCCAAGACCCTCTGTAAGACCCATAGTTGTTGTTGATTTGCCTTCTCCGAGGGGTGTTGGTGTTATAGCGGTTACGTCTATATATTTCCCGTCGGGTTTTTTAGAAAGGCGGTTCAGGATATTTT
>CAKKRL010000080.1 GCA_919902655.1 Thermodesulfovibrionia bacterium | reverse complement strand
AAAGGCGTTTTGATGTGGATCTTGACCCTGAAACAGAGACTGTTGTAACGATTGGATCAAAGGAAGGTATTTCCCATCTTGCCCTTGCACTTATTGAGCCGGGTGATGTTGTCCTTACCCCTACACCTGCCTATCCGATTCACCCTTATTGTGTAATCATTGCCGGAGGAGAGGTTAGAAGTATTCCTATAAGGAAGGGGATTGATTTTTTTGAAGAGATGGAGAAGGCCTATAAATCTACCTGGCCGAGGCCGAAGGCCCTGATCATAAACTTCCCCCATAATCCGACAACGGCCTGTGTGGAGATAGATTTCTTCGAAAAGGTTGTGGCCTTTGCAAAGGAGAATAATATAATAATAATCCATGACCTTGCCTATGCTGACCTTGTATTCGATGGCTATAAGGCACCGAGCCTCCTGCAGGTATCCGGGGCAAAGGATATCGGGGTTGAGTTTTTTTCGATGACCAAAAGCTATTCAATGCCGGGATGGAGGGTCGGTTTTTGTACGGGTAACAGGGACATTGTGGGTGCCCTTATAAGGATAAAGAGTTATCTTGATTATGGGATGTTTCAGCCGATCCAGATAGCAACAATAATTGCCCTGAGAGGACCGCAGGGATGTGTGGAGGAGATAAGAAGGACCTATCAGAGCAGAAGAGATGTACTCATAGACGGGCTCAGGAATTCAGGTTGGCCTGTGGAACCTCCAAAGGCAACAATGTTTGTGTGGGCAGAGATTCCTGAGACGTTCAGGAAGATGGGATCACTCGAGTTCTGCAAGCTCCTGTTAAAAGAGGCAGGTGTAGCTGTATCACCGGGAATAGGGTTCGGTGAAGGAGGGGATGATTTTGTGAGATTTGCCCTTGTTGAAAATGAGCACAGGGTCAGGCAGGCAACGAGGGGGATAAAGAGGCTGCTTAATAAATCCTGAGAATTTCCCCCTCACCTATCCCTCTCCCCCAGGGGAGAGGGATAGGTGAGGGGGGAGAATCAGAAAAAGGAAATGAAGGACATAATCAATATAGGTATAATCGGTTTCGGCACTGTGGGGACAGGGGTTGTCAAGATATTGAATGAAAACGCCGGGATTATAGAGAGGCGATTGGGCAGCCCTCTAAAAATAAAAGGTATAGCAGATATAGATGCGGAAAGGTTCAGAGGCGTGAAAATAGAAGAAGGCATACTTACTGCAGATCCGGATTCCCTTATCGAGGACCCTTCAATATCTATAATAATTGAGCTCATTGGCGGGATAGAACCAGCCAGGGCCCTTATGATTAAGGCTATGGAGAGGGGGAAGAATGTTGTTACAGCGAATAAGGCCCTCCTTGCACTCCACGGTGAAGAACTATATAAGGTAGCTGAGTCTAATGGTGTGGAGATAGGGTTTGAAGGGGCTGTTGGCGGAGGGATCCCTATAATAAGGGCATTAAAGGAAGGGCTTGTAGCAAATAAGATTGAGTCCATATACGGGATAATAAACGGGACATCTAATTACATACTTACAAAGATGACTGACGAAGGGAAAGGGTTTTCAGAGTCACTTCAGGAGGCACAGGCAAAAGGCTATGCAGAGGCAGATCCTACGCTTGATATTGAGGGTATTGATTCTGCGCATAAGCTTGTTATACTTGCTTCTCTGGCTTTTGGGACGCCTGTTAATTTTAATGATATTTATACAGAGGGGATCTCAAGGATTACACCCCTTGATATAAGTTTCGCAAGGGAATTTGGTTATAAGATAAAACTCCTCGCTATAGCCAAGATGGTGAACGGAGAGATTGAACTGAGGGTTAATCCTACAATGATACCTGAAGAGTATCTAATATCAAAGGTTGACGGGGTATTTAATGCCATCTATGTGGTTGGTGATGCCCTCGGCTCTGCCATGTTCTACGGAAGAGGGGCAGGACAGATGCCTACAGCGAGTGCGATATTAAGTGATATAATAGAGATAAGCAGGAATATCATTAAGGGGTCTAAAGGAAGGGTGCCGGCCTTTGCGTTCCAGTCAGGTAGCCGTAAAAGGATTAAGGTGAGGGAGATGGAAGAAGTGATATCGAGATATTATCTCAGGTTTTCTGCTCTCGACCGGCCGGGTATCCTATCAAAAATCTCGGGTGTTCTCGGCGCCCATAATATGAGCATCTCATCAATGATACAGAAGGGCAGGAAGGAAGGGGAGGCTGTGCCTGTTGTTATGATGACCCATGAGGCAAAGGAGAAGGATGTTAGAAACGCCCTCGCTGAGATAGACCTCCTTCCTGTTGTGGACACAAAGACGGTATTTATCAGGGTAGAAGGAGAGAGCAGATATGGAAACAGAGGCGGATAAGAAGATAAACATAAAGGGACTTGTCTGCCCTTATACCTTTGTTAAATCAAAGCTTGCTATTGAAAGTATGGAGGCAGGGCAGGTTTTAGAGATAATTCTCGATTATCCGTCTGCCGCAACGAATGTCCCGAGGTCTATGGAAGATCAGGGACATAAGGTATTGAAAACCGAGAAGATAAACGATACTGACTGGTTGATTTTAGTTCAGAAGGGGAAGGAATAATCCCCCCAAATCCCCCTACATCCCCCTTTGCTAAAGGGGGATGTAGGGGGATTTGGGGGGTGAGGGGGGATTTAAAAACGTGAGGACTAATAAATGGATGATTTCACTGAAGAACAGATAGAGAGATACAGCCGGCATATAATACTTGCCGAGGTTGGAGGTAAGGGCCAGAAGAAGATAAGGGATGCATCGGTCTTTCTAGTGGGTGCAGGAGGGCTTGGCTGTCCTGCAGGCTATTACCTTGCAGCAGCAGGTGTGGGAAAAATCGGTATTGCCGATGCAGATACCATTGAGATCAGTAACCTCCAGAGGCAGATTGCCCACAGCACAAAAAGGATCGGCATGTCAAAGGCAGACTCTGCAAAGAGTACTTTCGAAGAACTGAATCCTGATGTAGAGGTAATAACCTATAAGGAGAGACTAAGTTCAAAAAATATAATGGATATTATAAAAGACTATCAGATAGTAATCGACGGGAGCGATAACTTCCCTACACGATATCTGATAAATGATGCCTGTGTGATGACAGGCAAGCCATTTGTCAGCGGGTCAATACTGAGGTTTGAAGGACAGGTAACAACGATTCTCCCTAAAGACGGACCCTGTTACAGATGTCTTTATGAATCACCCCCTCCAAGAGGTTTGGTGCCGAGTTGTGCTGAGGCAGGGGTCCTCGGTGTGCTTCCGGGAGTTATAGGTGCAATACAGGCAACAGAGGCATTAAAACTGATTATTGGTAAGGGAGAACTGCTTAAGGGCGAACTATTGATTTATAATGCATTAAAGATGAGTTTTAAAAAGGTGAAGATTCCAAAGAACCCGGGTTGCCCTGTATGCAGTGAGAATCCGAGTATCAGGGAACTTATTGATTATGAGGCATTCTGCGAGGTAAGGCCGTATTGATTAAAATTAAAGATCAAATATCAAAAATAAAAATTAAGGAATTTTTGAATTTTGATCCGCCATTTTGCAGTTTAATTTTTGAATTTTTATTTTAGAACGGAGTTCGTTATGGGTTTTGTAAAAGGTCTTAAATGCAGGGAATGTGGAAGGGAATACCCAAAGGACCCTATCTATGTCTGTGAGTTCTGTTTCGGTCCATTGGAGGTTGTCTACGATTACGATGCCATAAAAAAGGCAATCAGTAAAGAGAAGATATCTTCAAGGCCAAAAAATCTGTGGAGATACAGGGAACTTCTTCCTATTGATGGGGAACCTGCAAGTGGCCTTGACTCAGGTTTCTCGCCCTTAATTAAGGCAGAAAGGCTCGGGAAGATCCTGGGCGTGAAAGACCTTTATTTAAAGGATGACTCAACTGTCCATCCGACACTGTCTTTCAAAGACAGGGTTGTTGCTGTAGCACTCACAAAGGCGATGGAATTCGGATTCGATAC
>CAKKRL010000079.1 GCA_919902655.1 Thermodesulfovibrionia bacterium | reverse complement strand
TAAGGGCAGGTATCGGCTGGATCGGAAGAAATAACCTCCTTGTCCACCCTAATTATGGTGCAAAGATAAGGCTCGTAACAGTACTTACAGACCTCCCTCTTATCGAAAATAAAATGGTTGAAGGTGGTTGTGGTGAATGCAGGAAATGTATTGAGATCTGCCCTGCACGGGCATTAAAGGAATCCCATAAAGATTATGATAAGGACGCCTGTCTCGACAAACTCAAATATTTCTCCAAGACCTATGGTATCGGACAGTATATCTGCGGTCTCTGTGTGAAGGTCTGTGATGCAGGTCGATAAGACTCAAGTTCGAGCCGTTAAACCATTCGTGGGAATGCTCTCAAAAGAAGAGCAACTCTTTGATGAGATAAAGAAAATACTCGAAGAATTCTTAGGCCCCACAGATGCCGAAAGTCCTGTCTGGCCATGGTATCATAGCGATTACTATGAGAATGAGATGGGGAAGGGATTAAAAAGGAAATTCCTCTTCTTCTTAGATTTGATCAATCCTGAAAAACTCCCGGATATTAAAACAAGGGCAATCGAGATAGAAAGAAAATATATGGAAGATGGCAGGAGAAGAATAAACATCGATCCTGGGTATATCCACCCTGCCAAGGTAGTCCTCTCAACAAGAAAGGACTACTCCCACAGGATATACCTGAGGGATGGGGTCTATGCAGAGGTGACACTCCACTATCTCGATCATAGTTTTCAGCCCTTTCCTCATACCTACCCTGATTTTAAGAGTGAAGAATATATAGAACTCTTTAATAAGATAAGAGGGGATTTAGTAAACAGAGGCTAAACGATTAGCCCTGGAAGGACAAGCCTTTTCATTACATAAATGAGTAACGTTAAAGTACAAACGAAGGCCTCAGGTTTCACGATGTTATCTGTCTGTTGCGGGCAATTCCCTTTTTCTCATTTTATTTAATATTCTTTTCTTAATCGTTTCTGATTCTGTCTGAATTATTTTGATTTGCTCTTTTACAGACAATTTTTTCATTCTCTCATAATTTTTTTCTCTGATTGAATGAAGCTGTTTCATGGT
>CAKKRL010000078.1 GCA_919902655.1 Thermodesulfovibrionia bacterium | reverse complement strand
TCCTTGCTTTTCTTGATGCTATTTATCGTCCAGCCCCTATATCTACCAGGGCACAACATGGGCATGTAATCTCTGCCGGATTTGGGATATTGCTTTTATCAGTGGTTGGAATAAGCATGTTTATTGGAAATCGAATTTTACCATTTGCCTGGATCGGTCGTTACACGCTATTTTTTATAATTATCTATTTCATTGCCATGAGGCTGGTCTATTCTTATGAAAAAAGGCAGATAGCTGTATTTATGAAAGAGATAGCGGTTGAATTGAAATACGGAGATGTCTCAACAAAGACCGCTGTTTTAAACTATAGCATCAATGCCCTCTTTGTTATAGTGGCTGCGATGTTTTTGCCTGGGATAGGGAAGGGTATTGCAGAGACGACTGGTCTCGGGCAGACCTTTGTAGGGAATATATTTATAGCTATTTCAACATCGCTTCCGGAAGTTGTTGTTTCCATAACTGCTGTAAGGATGGATGCTATTGACCTTGCCATTGGCAATCTCTTCGGAAGCAATATCTTTAATATATTCATCCTTGCCCTTGACGACATCTTTTTTATTAAGGGGCCTATTCTTTCCTTTGTAAGTCCAAATCATATAATCTCTGCATTATCAGCCATTGCAATGATAACGATTGCAATTATTGGTTTGACCTATCGTGCAGAGAAGAAGAGGTTGTTTCTGGCGTGGGACTCTATCGGAATATTAATAGTGTATGTAGTTAATCTGGTGGTGCTTTATATGTTGAGATAGTTTTATTAGTTGTAATACCTATTAAAAATGTAGAAGCAGCAATTATAAGAACCACCGATGTCACTATGAATGCCATGCCAAAACCCAAATAGGTAGCCACTATCCCGGAAACAAGAGGCCCTGCTGTATGTCCTATGTCCATTATTGAACCTAACACACCCATTGCAGAACCGTGGGTTTCTCGACGGCTCAAATCAGCGATTGAAGCGGATGTTGCGGATGTAACAACTGAAAGACTTAGGCCAAACAATATGCTAAGAACAAGCAGAGGGATAAATGATCTGAAGAAAGAAAAACTCCCGATGCAGACTGCTCCGATTAATGCACCTGAAAAGATCTGTGATTGTCTCCCATGCCTGTCAGAGAACCTTCCCATTACAGGTTTTGTCAATGCAAGTGTAATTACCTGCGAGGAGAGAAATATACCGACCTCATAGGCGCTAAGTCCTGCCTTTATTGCATAGAGGGGAAGGAAGGTCTCGAAGGTACCGTATGCAAAGAGAATTGATGCTTCAACTACGCTTGTGATAAGGATTCCCCTGTGGGAAATTACTGTTCTAAAGGCAGTTGCTGTTTCCTTCCAGCTTTGAGATTTCTTATCTGAAAATCCCCCTCCATCCCCCTTTTTCAAAGGGGGAGTTTTTATATCCCCCCCTTTATTAAAGGGGGGCGAGGGGGGATTATGGGTTTTTAATGTGAAGATGAAGGTGATTACACCTGCTAAACCGCATACAATATAAACAATCTTATAACCCATGTCTGGATTAAAAACCATTGCTCCTATGATACTTCCTCCAATAATTGGAGCCATGAATCTACCAATTAATGTCGATGTTGAAAACCATCCTATCTTTTCACCTCTCTCTTTATGGAAGAGGTCTGATACCAGGGCCATTGAGACAGGTATAAATATCGCCGTAGCAAGGCCGTGATAAAACCTGATTATGGCAAGCTGCCATATTTCTGTAACTAAGAGATAAAGAAAGGGGGCGGTCGTGAAGACAATGGCAGAAAAAAACAGCATCTTTTTTCGGCCGAACTTATCTGAAAGGATTCCTGCAGGTATGCTGGCAATGATACCTGTAAAGGCAGAGATAGAAGCAACAATACCAACCCCAGAGGGATCCGCACCGAGATGGGAGGCAAAGAGAGGAAGTACAGGGCTTTTGGATATTGTTGAGCTGAATATGGCAAAAAGTCCTGTGGTGCAGAGTAGTATGAAGGGACTGAATTTCATCTGGAACTTTCCCCCTCACCCTAACCCTCTCCCCTGGTCTGCCGACAGGCAGGCACAAGGGGAGAGGGGATACTGGTAAACCTAAACTAAGACTCCCCTCCCTTGACGGGAGGGGTTAGGGGAGGAGGATACCTTTCATTCTTTAATACTCATCAACCCCTGCATCTCCCTGTGATATTCAAGATACCGATTCAGGGTTTTTTTATTCTTTCCGTATTTCGGATATTCCATGAGTATCTCCTCAAATCTCCTTTCAGCCTCCAGTTCATCCCCTCCAATATCAACAATGCCATCCATGATTATATCCACAAGTCGGTCTGAGTAAATTACAATCCTTTCTTCTAATGTCTTAAGGGTGTAGTCTTTTACAGGCAATCCGAGTTCTCTTGCTTCCTCTTCTGTAAGTCCACCCCTTATATGTTTCTCCATGATGTCTGTAATCTCCCTTATAAGACCGAGTTGACTTCCAAGTTCAGCGCCAATCTTTCCATGCTCTATCTCATGTGTCTTTGCCTTACCGAGGTCGTGGAATAGGGCGCCCCTGCCGATGAGCTCCATGTTAACATCAGACCCAGTTCGTTCTGCAATTTCTAATGCCTTTTCTGCCACCTTCACACAATGTCTTACATCGTTCTCAGAAACACCTGCTTTTCTGAGCAAAGCAATATCTGAGTCCTGAATTTTATAGCCCATATTATTCTCCTGTCTGGATTCTACCTTACTCCTTGATCCCGAAATAACCGAGAACATTTTTTATATCCTCTTGAATTCGGGATACCTGTGCCCTGATGTCCGTCTGGATATGGTTTATAAACTCCTGAGTACCTTCTGAACCCCATTTATCTTCTATCTCTTTTGCATGTTTGTATATCTTTGTAATG
>CAKKRL010000077.1:12383-19426 GCA_919902655.1 Thermodesulfovibrionia bacterium | reverse complement strand
AAAATAAGTACTTTAAATTGTGAGTAAATAGATGCTTAAAGCTAACAAACAACAACTGGTCTTAATAGAAACCGACCCTGCATTCCCCTCAACACGATTCCAGGGAAGCAAGCTGAAAATAGTTGATTGGATTTGGGAGGCTATAAAGGATTTGAATTTTAATTCAGCTCTTGATGCCTTTGGCGGCACAGGAAGCGTTGGCTATATGCTAAAGGAAAAAGGCAAGAATGTTACATATAACGATATTTTGAAATTTAACTGGTATATTGGACTTGCCCTAATTGAAAACGACAAAGTTAAACTAACAGATAGTGATGTTGATTTCCTTCTTACAGTGCATGATGAAATTAAATATCCAACCTTTATTTATGATACCTTTAAAGATATTTATTTTACAGATGAGGAAAACCGACGGATTGATATGGTTGTAACAAACATAAATCTTCTTGATAACATTTATAAAAAAGCCCTTGCTTTCTTTGCCCTATGCCAAGCATGTATTATTAAAAGACCTTTTAATCTTTTTCACAGAAAGAATCTTTATTTAAGATTTTCTGATGTAGAAAGAAATTTTGGCAACAAGGCTACATGGGATACCCCTTTTGAGGTTCATTTTAGGAAATTTGTTGATGAGGCTAATCAGGCGGTTTTTCCAAACGGTCAATGTAATAAGGCTTTAAATTTAGACGTTTTTGACATCGAAGAAGAATTTGACCTTGTCTATATTGATACTCCCTATATCTCAAAAAATGGGGTAGGTGTTGATTATTTCAGTTTTTATCATTTTTTGGAAGGATTAATGAATTATTCTAAATGGGCTGATATGGTAGATTACAGGACGAAACATAAAAAATTAAAAGGAAACGGTTCCGTTTGGATTAATAAAAATCAGATTCATTCTGCCTTTGATCAATTATTTAAAAAATTTCAAAACAGTATTTTGGTTATTTCTTATAGGGCTGATGGTATTCCATCTATTGAAGAACTTCTCAATTTGTTAAAGAAATACAAGCAAAATGCTAAAGAATTAAAACGGAAAAATTATAAATATGTTTTAAGCACCAATCATTCTGAAGAAGTACTATTGATTGGAAAATAATAATATTTTTTAATAGGGCAGCGACTATTTAAAAAGTCTAATTCTAAGGGGACGGTTGTTAATACTCAAATACATGTAAATTATGCTATTATAAAGACGGTGAAAGGAGGCTTATGAGACAATATAAAATTATTGTAGAAAAACATCCCGACGGCTATGTGGCCTACCCCTTAGGGCTTAAAGGCGTTGTGGTTGGGCAGGGTAATACTTACGAAGAAGCCCTATCCGATGTAAAATCTGCGATCCGCTTCCATATCGAGAGTTTTGGGGAGGAAGTATTAGAGATCGAGCCACCTATCCTTGAGGCATTTGTTGCAGAAGCCGGGGTATAGGCATAATGCCCAAGTTTCCAGTTGATGCTCCCAAACAAAGGGTAATAAAAGCACTTGAGATTTTAGGTTTTCGCATGGTCAGAGAAAGGGAACACATCTCGATGATCCGCGAGAACCCGGACGGGAGTAAAACTCCATTGACTATGCCAAACCATTCCAAGATAAAAGCGTCCACCCTGAGAACAATTTGCACTCAAGCCGGGATTTCAAGGGACGATTTTCTTAATGCTTATGATAAAACTTAAACATAAATGGGAACGGTTTATGTTTAAGTGTTCGCAACTCAACAAACATCAGTAACTAATAAACTATGAAAAATAGAAGCATCTCATTTTATTTGTCCTCTATATACATGCTTTTGGTTATTGCAGCACTAATTTTTCTTGTCTCCATGCTCACTTTTGATCGTATCCACTCAGAATTTGCAGGCCTATATCTTATAACTCTTACATTGCCATGGAGTATTCTTGAGACTATGTTATTAGACTATTTGCATATACAAGATTCAGTACCTATTGTGATAAAAATTATTTCCCTTATTGTTTTTGGGGTTATTAATGCATTGATTATTTATCGTATCGGGAAAGTAATTGAAAGATCGTAATAAAAAGACTAAGTAATGAGAATTTGTTCTTAGCAATACCCATATCTTTATGTCCAAAATAATACTCTGCGTAGATATGGATGCCTTTTTTGCCTCTGTAGAGCAGAGGACAAGGCCCTACCTTAAAGGAAAACCCATCGCTGTCATAGGCTCAGCAAAAAGGACAGTAATAACAACAGCCTCCTATGAGGCAAGGGCCTATGGCGTAAAGACAGGCATGAACATCTATGAAGGAAAGAAGGTATGCCCGCAGTTAATACTTGTTATCGGAGATAACGAAAAATATGCCTATACATGCATGGAACTTGAGAGGATATACCTCACCTTTACACCTGATGTAGAGGTATACTCCATCGATGAGGCATTCTTAGATATTACAAAATCTCACCACCTCTTCGGAAATCCTGAGACAGTCGGAATAGCGATAAAGAAGGCCGTAAAGGACAGGTTCGGTATAACCTGCACCATAGGTATAGGCCCGAATAAGCTGATAGCAAAACTTGCAAGCGATGTCCAGAAACCCGATGGCCTAAAATGGATTAAACCTGAGGATGTAAAGGATACCATCAAAGACCTCCCTGTAAAGGAATTATGGGGTATAGGACAGAAGATATCTGCTATACTCGGTACAATGGGCATAAGGACATGCGGTAAATTAGGACAAACACCCCTGAGTGTCCTTAGAAACAGATTTGGTATCATTGGTATGAGGCTCAAGGCAATGGGTTTAGGACTTGATGATTCACCTGTTAATCGGGAGGAGGAGGAACCAAAGTCCATAGGTCACAGCATGACACTTCCGAGGGATATATGGGAAAGGGAAGAGATAGAGGCCTATCTCCTCAGGCTCTCAGAGATGGTTGGAAGAAGGGCAAGGAAAAACGGATTTATCGGAAAGGTTATATCCCTCGTGATAAGATACCCAGACTTCGAGACATTTTCGAAACAAAAAACTCTTAACGACTTTACCAATGACACCCATGTTATCTACTGGAATGTGATGGATATAATAAACAGTATAAGATTCAGGGACAAGGTAAGGCTCCTCGGTGTATCTCTATCTACTCTGACCAGAGACCCTCTACAGCTTTCATTATTTAAAGAGTCGAGGAGAAGGAAATCACTCCTTCAGACAATGGACAGAATAAATGACAGGTACGGTGATTTTACACTTATCTGGGGTTCGTATAAAATACAGGAAGTCGATTCAGGCGTAATCTCACCTGCCTGGAGACCTTCAGGGGTGAGGTGTGTGAATTTTAAATGATTATTCCCCTCACCCAACCCCTCTCCCACAAGGGGAGAGGGAACTATCCATTATTCCCCTCCCTCGACGGGAGGGGATGGAGGGGAGGGTGAAAGAAGAAAGAAAATCATATATGTCAAAAATCGAAGACCTTAAAAAAGAACACAGCCTTAAAAAAAGAGAAATAAGAAACCGCCTCAGGGAATTCCGAGAGACATGGGAAAAAGGAGACGAGGCGATATTCAGAGAACTCTGTTTCTGTATCCTAACTGCAAATGCAAGCGCCCAGATGGGAATAAACTGTATAGATAACATAGGAGACCTCCTCCTCAAAGGAAGCATCAGGGACCTAAAAAGGATCCGCTGCGGGGGCCACCGCTTTCCGAACAAGCGTTCAGAGTTTATCGTTAAGACCCGTGAGTACATAAAGAATGATCTTGAATTCAGACTGAAAGACAAAATAGAGTCCATTAAAGATTCACATGAAATGAGAGACTTCTTCGCGAATAACCCCGGCATAAAAGGTATCGGATACAAAGAGTCAAGCCACTTCCTGAGGAACATAGGTTTTAAGGGATACGCGATCCTCGATAAACATATCCTCAAATCCCTCCATGAATTCGGTGTGATTAAAGAGATCGAGAAACCAAACACAAAGAAGAAATATATAAAAATAGAAGACAAAATGAAGACCTTCTCAAAGAAGATCGGTATTGATATAGATGAACTCGATTTATTGTTATGGAGCAGAAAGACAGGGAAGATACTCAAGTGAAATCTTCCTGTCTCACTTGGGAGAGCGGAAACCCAGAGAAAAGATATAGATTCTTGCCGGCAGACAAAAGATATAGATTGCAAAGGGACTTTATTGTTGTATAATTGTTATAAAATTAAGGGAGGCATATAACCATGAGTGGGAAATAAAATGAAGTGTTTCAAATCTTATAAAAGCATCTGGTTTTTGCCCTTTTAAAACAGGAGGAGATGTATGAACGAGAGATATTATTCACTTATAGCATTTGTAGCCTGTGTATTCTTTGTATTAATTTTTGCTTCTCTATCATATCCTGCTCTATATAAGTGGATAGACAAGGACGGCCAGCCTCATATAACTGATTATCCTGACCCAAGCAAAGCACCGACGAGAGTTGAACAGATTCAACAGCCGATTACTCCCCCCATGCAACAACTCCCTCCGGAAACTGAACCTATCTCACAGCCTCCTTCAAAAGAAGATTCATACATTGCGGAACCACCTAAGGAACCCATCTCTCCGCCTGCAACTACAACACAGAAGCCAGCCGCTCCTCCTTCCATACCAAATGCTCTTCCTGTTCCAAAAGGAGCGCCTGAATTTCCTGTTGGGATTGGTTATATATTTATTATCCTTTTAGCCATGTATTTCTATGCCTCTTTGTGTCTTTACCTTATAGCAAAGAAACTCGGCGTCCCGTCTCCTATTTTTGCATGGATCCCGCTTATTCAGGTGTGGACCTTTGTTGTTTCAGCAAAGGGAACAGGAGGGCACCCCTGCTTATGGATTCTGTCTATGGCTATTCCGGTTGCCGGCCCAATAATCGGAATTTACCTGTGGATGTGCATTGCAGAAAATCTGGGCAAGAATAAATGGCTTGCCCTCCTTATGCTTTTGCCGCTTATAGGTTTCGTATTTATGGGCTGGCTTGCGTTTTCTAAGGAAGAAACGAGGGTAGCGCAGGCTACGACCCCGAATATCTAAAAAGACAGGCTATAATTACCCCTTCTCCTCAAGCAGTGGATATGCCATCTGGGTGATATGGGAATTTATCCTCTCAAGGTTTGTGAGGACATCGAGATGGATCGAGCTCGTTTCGATCGACTCCTTATATCCAAGATGGAGCCTGTTTATATGTGCCTGTTTCAGTTCCTTACACATCTCCTCGATCCTATCTTTTCTGTTAACAACCTTTGAGGCAAGGTCTGCAGACCTGCTTGTGAATGCAGAGATGGCGAGGTCGAAGTTCTCGATGATCTTCCCGTGGAATGTTGCTATTTCTTCCATACCCTCTTTTGAAAAACTCAGCCCGCTGTTTATCTTCTTCTTTGCTGACCTCATAAGGTTCTTATCAACTATATCACCTATATTCTCAAGGTTATTGATCATATCAAGGATATCTATCTCCCTTTTCGAAAGCGAATCTGTCAGAGACCCTCTAAGTATCTTTACAAGGTAAAGCTTTATCTCCCTGTCAAGGAGGTCAACATCGTCATCCCTGTCCTCTATTTTCTCCAAAAGTTCCCTGTCATTATTTTTAAATACACTGATTGTTCCCTTGATCATCTCCTCGACTATATCTGCCATCCTTATGGCCTCCCTTGTTGCCTGGCCTAATGCCAGTTCAGGTGTTGAGAACAAATGGGAATCGAGGTATCTCGGCCCGAATTTTTCTGGTGAAACCTTTTCAGGAACAATGCGGGTAAAGACCTTCTCTGCTATAGGGAGAAATGGAAGGAAGACCAGTGCTATCCCTATATTAAAGATTGTATGGGCATTCGCTATCTGTCTCGGCAATGATTCAGCGGTAGAAACCACAGCCTTCTCGAACTGCTCTAAGAATGGAAGGACAATTGCCACTCCTGCTATCTTGAATACGATATGTGCATAGGCGGTCCTCTTCGCCTCTGCCGATGTCCCGACACTCGCCGTTACCGCTGTCACACATGTACCAATATTCGCCCCGAGTATTACAGCGATCGCCGCCTTCAATGGGATGATACCTTCTACAGCCATTGCAAGGGCAATACCGATTGTCGCAGCACTGCTATGGAAGAGGGCGGTGAATATACCTGAGATAATAATCCCTGTCAGCGGATTATCACCTAATGCACCAAGCAGGAGCATAAATACTGGGCTCTCTTTCAGCGGGGTCATGGACTCGGCCATAATCCTGATGGATAAAAAGATAAATCCGAATCCCAGCACTCCCTGGCTCAGATCTTGCCTTACTCTATTTTTAAATATAAGTATACCGAGGATACCGAGTCCTACGAGCAGGATCGCATAGTCAAAGACCCTGAATGATATGAGCTGGATTGTAACAGTAGTTCCTATATCAGCACCGAGGATTATGCCCATACTCTGACGGAGATTGAGAAGCCCGGCATTCACAAAACCAACGAGCATCACAGTTGTGGCGCTGCTGCTCTGGAGGATGGCAGTGATGAGTGTACCGATCCCTAACCCTGACAGGGGGTTTCTCGTGAGTCTGCCGAGGACAGATTTAAGGAGAGGCCCCGCAGCACTTTGAAGTCCCTCACCCACCAGTCTTATCCCATAAAGAAGGAGAAGGACGCCCCCAAAGAGGCTTGTATAAATAATGAATTCCATATCTAATACCCCATCACCCTATCCCTCTCTCGACTGGGGAGAGGACTGAGGTTAAAACCTAAGATATATTTTACTATATTCATAGCTTACTCTTGTCTAAAATAATTTTTCGGACGTTTTCGTATTGCTAAGTTCCTGGATTCCCGTTCACTCTATGAGTAGAGTCTACGACAATCAAGTTGAGGACAGGCTTTGATACGGGGCTGGAATGACAAAAAAGGGTGGTTACTTTGGATAGTGTTACTAAGTGCCTGGGCTTAGGGAAATAAATACAAAGATAATTTAAATCAAGGGAAAGATACAGTTGAGGTATTTTTAAAGGGAGGGTGTTATTTCTTGCCTTTCTTTTCTTCTTTTTTCTTCTCCTTTTTCTTCTCTTCCTTCTTTTTTCCCTC
>CAKKRL010000077.1:4245-12283 GCA_919902655.1 Thermodesulfovibrionia bacterium | reverse complement strand
CTTTCTTTTCTTCTTTTTTCTTCTCCTTTTTCTTCTCTTCCTTCTTTTTTCCCTCTTTCTTTTTCTCTTCCTTCTTGACCACTTTTTTAGATACCTTCTTTTCCTCTGTTTTCTTCTCTGCCTTTTTTTCTTCTTTCTTTTCTAACTTCTTTTTCTCGGTCTCATAATCCACAAGTTCAATGACAGCCATCTGGGCGCCGTCACCAACTCTCCTTCTTGTCTTTATAACCCTGAGATAGCCTCCATTCCTGTCTTTCATCCTCGGGGCTATTTTGTCAAAAAGATTTGAGACAGTGCCTTCTGTATAAATATAAGACAGGGCCTGTTTCCTTGCATGGAGATCTCCTCTCTTGCCAAGTGTTATTATCTTTTCTGCGATACCCCTTATCTCCTTTGTCTTTGCAAGGGTAGTCTCAATCCTCCCGTGTTCAAGGAGGGAAGTAGCCAGACCCCTCAGCAGGGCCTTCCTCTGGTTTGTGTTCCTTCCGAACTGTCTTCCTGCAACTCCATGTCTCATTTCTTGTATTCCTTTATTTCAGCGCCTGCCTGATCCTATCCAGGGTCTCATCATCCAATTTCACCCCGAATGAAAGACCCATTGCTGTCAGGATCTCCTTTATCTCATTAAGTGACTTCCTGCCGAAATTCTTTGTCTTAAGCATCTCATGTTCTGTTTTCTGGACAAGGTCTGCTATGGTCTTGATGTTTGCGTTCTTGAAACAGTTGTAGGACCTGACTGATAGCTCAAGTTCGTCCACGCTCCTGAGGAGATTCTCATTGAACTTCCCTTTCTCAGATGTTGTCTCATATACCTCTTCCTCTTCATTCTCCTCTTCATGGGTTACGAAGATTGAGAGATGATTCTTCAGTATCTCTGCACCACGGGAAACAGCATCCTCAGGGTTCAAACTTCCGTCGGTCCATATCTCCATAATGAGCCTGTCATAGTCTGTGGAATGACCAACCCTTGCGTTCTCCACAGTAAAGTTTACCTTATGGACAGGGGAAAAGATTGAATCCACAGGAAGCATATCAACAGCCTGTCCTGAATCCTTGTTTCCCTCCGCAGGGACATAACCCCTGCCCTTTCCCACTACCATTTCTATCTCGAGTTTGGCGTCCTTGTCGAGTGTTGCAATATGGAGGTTAGGGGTGAGTATTTCAGTATCGGCATCAGTCTTGATATCGGATGCTAATGCCTCTTTCGGTCCTTTGACCTTTAAATTAATCGTTTTCGGTTTAGAAGTGTGTAGTTTGAACCTGATCTTCTTAAGATTCAGAATAATATCGGTCACATCTTCTTTTACACCACGAATGGTAGAGAATTCATGTAATACACCCGGGATCCTTATTGTGGTTATAGCTGCCCCTTCAAGGGAAGAGAGTAGCACCCTTCTTAGGGAGTTACCTATTGTAGTCCCGAACCCCCTTTCGAAAGGCTCTGCATATAACTTCCCGTAGGTTTCGGTAAGGGTTTCCTCATCGAAGATAATCTTTTTGGGAATCTGGAATCCTTCTTTCTTAATTTTCATGGCGCCTCTTTTTTAAATTCCTGAGTATTGATTGATTTCGTAGTCCTTTATTCAGGAAATCACTTTGAATAAAGTTCAACGACCAACTGTTCCTGAATAGGAAGGGCTATTTCTTCCTTGGTTGGGATATGAATAAGTCTTCCTCTGAGTTTTTCCCTGTCAAGCTCTAACCATGGCGATAGCCCTTTGCCCTCTATTCTTGTTACCGATTCAATAACCTGTGGTATTTCTCTTGACTTTTCTTTTATCTCGACTACATCCCCGACTTTAATTAAATATGACGGGATATTTACTCTTCTGCCATTTACCCTGAAATGGCCATGAGTAACAAGCTGTCTTGCCTGCCCTCTTGAAGACGCAAAACCCAGACGATAGACTATATTGTCCAATCGTCTCTCCAAAAGTTTTAGAAGGTTCTCTCCTGTCACCCCTTTTTGACTTTCAGCCATACTGAAGTACCCTCGGAATTGCCTTTCAAGGATACCGTACATCTTCCTCAACTTCTGTTTTTCTCTCAACTGGAGACCATAGTCAGAGATTTTGGTTCTCGCCTGACCGTGCTGCCCAGGGGGATAATTCCTCCTTTCAACAGCACACTTGTCGGTAAAGCACCGCTCTCCCTTCAGAAAGAGCTTTAAGTTCTCTCTCCTGCAGATCCTGCACTCAGATCCAATGTATCTTGCCAAAATATCCTCCCCCTATTTCGTTAGGCGTTCGGTGTTATTAGTCCAGCGAAAAACCCTGAACGCCAAACTCTGAACTCTAAACTCTTCTTCTCTTAGGTGGCCTGCAACCGTTATGAGGAACAGGGGTTACATCTTTTATAAGGTTTATCTCAAGACCTGCCCCTTGCAATGCCCTTATAGCTGACTCCCTGCCTGCGCCAGGGCCTTTTACATAGACGTCTATCTGCCTCATGCCGTGCTCAATGGCCTTTTTTGCTGCAACCGATGCTGCTGTCTGTGCTGCATAGGGAGTGCTTTTCCTTGACCCCTTGAATCCCTGATTTCCGGCACTTGACCATGTTATAACATTGCCGGCATTATCCGTGATTGTAACTATTGTGTTATTAAATGATGCCTGTATGTGGACTATACCGCTTGCAATATTCTTCTTTTCTTTTTTTGCCTTTGACATTTAAACCTTTCTCTTTCCTCCGATCGCCTTTCTCGGACCCTTTCTTGTCCTGGCATTGGTTCTTGTCCTCTGTCCCCTGACAGGTAAACCCTTTCTATGCCTTATCCCTCTGTAACATCCTATATCCATCAATCTCTTTATATTCATTGAGACCTCTCTCCTGAGGTCTCCTTCAACCTTATAACTCTTTTCTATGATATCCCTTATCTTTGCCACATCTGAATCCAAGAGGTCTTTCACCCTTATAGCCGGATTCACACCAGATTCCTTCAGGATATTATTTGAGGCGACTCTGCCAATTCCGTAAATGTAGGTCAGGCCTATCTCAATCCTTTTATCCTTTGGTAAATCTACTCCTGCTATCCTTGCCATATTATTTCCCCTTTACTCCATCCATAACTCTAAACCCCGAGCTCATAACTATCTTACCCCTGCCTCTGTTTATGTTTCGGGTTCTCACAGATCACCCTTACTACACCCCTCCTGCGGATGATCTTGCATTTGTCACATATCGTTTTTACCGAAGACCTGACCTTCATCTTATCTTCCTATTTGAATCTGTAAGTTATCCTGCCCCTCGTAAGATCATAGGGAGATAGTTCAACCGTTACCTTATCTCCAGGCAGTATCTTGATAAAATGCATCCTCATCTTTCCCGAAACATGGGCAAGCACTTTGTGCCCGTTCTCAAGCTCCACCCTGAACATTGCATTCGGTAATGGCTCAATTATCGTCCCCTGAACCTCTATCGCTTCTTCTTTAGGCATTCGGATATATTACAATATTCCTAATCTTTTTTCAACTGTGTCATAATAACAGTGCCATCTTTTGTTACTGCTACTGTATGTTCAAAGTGCGCAGAAAGGCTCCCGTCCTTAGTCACCGCAGTCCATTTATCTTCCATAATCACGACTGCATAATCACCGGCATTCACCATCGGCTCTATCGCAAAGGTCATACCTTCTTTAATCCTTGGTCCCTGCCCGGAAGGTCCGAAGTTAGGGATCTGGGGTTCCTCATGGAGGCTCCTGCCTATTCCATGACCGACAAAATCTCTTACTACAGAATAGCCTTTCTTCTCCACATATGTCTGAATTGTACTTGATATATCTGAAATCCGGTAGCCTGGCCTCGCCATCCCAATCCCCTCATAAAGGGCATCTTCAGTAACATCGAGAAGTTTTCTGGCGGAAGTGCTGATATTACCAACAGGATAGGTAACAGCCCCATCTCCGTAATAACCATCATAATAGACACCGAGGTCAAGACTAATAATGTCCCCTTCCTCAAGCATTGAATGAGGAGAAGGTATACCATGGACAACCTGACTATTTATTGAGGTGCACAGGCTGTTAGGGTAACCCCTGTATCCCTTAAATGCAGGGGCACCTCCTCTATCAAGAATAAAGGTCTCTACAAACCTATCTAACTCCAGCGTCGTAACCCCGGGTTTAACCAATCCCTTTAATTCCTCCAAAGCCTCTGCTACAATCCTGCAAGCAAGTGCCATCTTCTCGATCTCCTGAGAGGATTTCAATATAATCAAACTTCCCTATCCCCTTCTGCCCTTTATCTTCCCCTTCCTCAGGAATCCCTCATAGGATCTCATCAGCATATGAGACTCGATCTGGGAAACCGTATCGAGAGCAACACCTACAACTATAAGAAGAGATGTCCCACCGAAATAAAAGGGTACATTGAATCCACGGATCAGGATTTCAGGTATTACACAGATTATAGCCAGATACATAGCCCCTCCGAATGTCAGTCTCGAAAGAACCCTGTAAATATAATCTGATGTCTTCTTTCCAGGTGTTATCCCGGGTATTGAGCCTCCGTATTTCTTGAGGTTATCAGCAAGGTCTATAGGATTAAAAATAACTGCTGTATAGAAATAACAGAAGAATAAGATAAGCATTACATAAAGGATGGTATAGATTATTGTCCCGGGCGCAAATTGCCTCGCTATAGTCTGAACCCATGGAATATCTATAAAACCAACACCCATGGCAGGTACCCCTAAGATGGACGATGCAAATATTGGTGGGATAACACCTGATGTATTTATCTTTAGAGGGATATATGTGGCCTGGCCTCCGTATACCTTCCTCCCTACAACCCTCTTTGCATACTGGACAGGGATCTTTCTCTGTCCCCTTTCAATATAGATTATTGCAGCAACAATCGCAACCATCATTGCGACAAGAAAAAGTACGAATATAACAGGGATCTCTCCTGCCCTTGAGAGTCTTATCGTATCGATGACAGCTGAAGGGAACCTCGCAACAATACCTGCGAATATGATAAGGGATATTCCGTTTCCAATCCCCCTCTCGGTTATCTGTTCTCCGAGCCACATTATAAAGGCAGTTCCCGATGTGAGGGTTATCACTGTCATAATCCTGAAGGGCCAGCCAGGGAACTGTACAAATGCCCCTTTCTCAAGTCCCTCTATACCTACAGCAATGCCGAAGGACTGGACTATTGAGATTATCACTGTCCCGTATCTGGAATACTGGGTGATCTTTTTTCTTCCCCTCTCTCCCTCCTTAGCAAGTCTACCGATTGAAGGTATTACAACAGTCAGGAGTTGCATTATGATTGAGGCACTGATATAGGGCATTATCCCTAAAGCAAAGATCGTGAGCCGTGAGAGTGCCCCTCCTGAGAACATATCGAAGAACCCCATAAGGGCCCCGCCCCTCTCCATAAGAAACTTGCTCAGTGCCTCACCGTTTATCCCCGGTGTAGGGATATGTGCACCTATCCTATAGACCGTAAGCAGGGCAAGCGTAAAGATGACCCTGTTCTTCAGTTCTGGAATCTTAAAGATGTTCTGGAAACTGCTGAGTCCGGGCATTATATTACTTCAACCTTTCCGCCGGCTGAGAGGATCTTTTCCCTTGCACCTTTGCTGAATTTGTGCGCCTTAAGAACAAAGGGCCTTGCTACCTGGCCCTCACCGAGTATCTTGACCCCATCCTTATAACCCCTTATTATTCCTTCTTCAAGAAGAACCTCAGGTGTAATTACATCTGTTTTGATACTTTCTAAAGCCTTCAGGTTGACAGTGGTATACTCTTTTCTGAATATATTCGTAAATCCCCGCTTGGGGATCCTCCGGATGAGCGGCATCTGGCCACCTTCAAACCCGGGTCCTTTACCTCCGCCTGATCTTGCCTTCTGACCTTTATGGCCCCTGCATGAAGTCTTGCCATGGCCAGAACCCGGCCCCCTGCCTACCCTCTTCCTCTTCTTCCTTGATCCTGATGGCGGCATTAGATTCTCTATCTTCACCCTGCCTCCACCCCCCTCTTTTTTCTCTCCTCTTCAAGTATTCTTAATCTTGTCAGGCCGTCAAGGGTGGCCCTTACAACATTATGAGGGTTGGTACTTCCAAGGGACTTGGTCAGTATATTCTGGACACCGGCCATCTCAAGTACAGCCCTTACAGGACCACCTGCAATCAGACCTGTCCCTTCTGAAGCAGGTTTCAGGATAACCATACCGGAGCCGAAATGTCCTGTAACTTCATGCGGTATGGTTGTTTTCTTCAGATGAATTTTTACAAGGCTCTTCTTTGCATGTTCAATAGCCTTTTTTATAGCCTCAGGTACCTCAACAGCTTTTCCCTTGCCAATGCCGACGACACCACCGCCATCGCCAACTACTACAAGGGCGCTGAAGCTGAATCTCCTGCCCCCTTTAACAACCTTTGCTACCCTGTTTATATATACAACCTTTTCTCTCAGGCTCAACCCTTTTGGGTCTAATTTCAACAATTCCTCCTTCTATTGAATTAAAATTTTAGTCCGCTTTCCCGTGCAGCTTCTGCAAGTGCCTTAATCCTTCCATGGTAAAGATAACCACCTCTATCGAATACCACCTTTTCTATCCCTTTTTCAAGGGCCCTTTTTGCTATGGCCGCACCAACAACCTTAGCAGAATCTGCCTTCCTCCACTTTTCATTCTTTTTCTTTCCCGAGAGTACAGAACCCTTTATCTCCTCATCAAGTGTAGAAGCAGAGGCAAGGGTCACACCTTTCGTATCATCAATTATCTGGCAATAAATATGTCTTGCACTCCTGAATATATTAAGCCTCGGACTCACAGTAGTCCCCGAGACCTTCTTTCTTATCCTTTTATGCCTTCTCAGCCTGCTGACAACACGCTCTTCCTTCATTGCCATTACTTCTTACCTGCCTTCCCCACCTTCCGTCTTATTCTTTCACCTGTATACATTATCCCTTTACCCTTATATGGTTCCGGTTTCTTAAGGCCCCTGATATTTGCTGATACCTGCCCGACCTTATATTTATCGATGCCCTTTATGGTTATCTGGGTCTGTTTAGGGTCAACAGATGCCTCAATCCCTTCAGGGAGTTCAAAATTTACAGGATGGGAATATCCTAATGTAAAAACAAGCTTCTTTCCCTGAAGTATTGCTTTATAACCGATGCCCGAGATATCAAGTGATTTTTCGAAACCTTTTGTAACACCGATAATCATATTCAATATTAGACTTCTTGTAAGACCGTGAAGAGAACGATAAATCCTGTTCTCGGAAGTTCTTTCAACGACTATGCGGTTATCCCCCCCCTTTACCTCCATCTTCGGATGGATGTCCAATCTCGTCTCTCCTTTGGGGCCTTTTACTGAAACAGTATGCTGATCTATGGTCACCGTAACCCCGCTTGGAATCTCTATAGGTTTTTTACCGATTCTCGACATAATCTAAATTTGAATAAATCCCCCTTAGTCCCCCTTTACTAAAGGGGGATTGGAGGGGTATTATAATTTTTACCACACATAACAGACTACCTCTCCACCAACTTTCTCTTTCTTAGCTTTTAAATCGGTAAGTATTCCTCTTGGTGTGGAGAGGAGAGCTATACCAACACCTCCCATTACCTGTGGGATCTCATCGCTTCCTACATAGATTCTCCTCCCGGGCTTGCTTATCCTCCTGAGGCCGGCGATTACCGGTTCTTCTCTGGAGGTATATCTGAGGTAAACCCGTAAAATCCCCTGTTTATTGTCCTGGGATAATTTGTAATCTTTGATAAATCCCTCTTCCTTCATTATCTTTACTATCTCCAACTTCATCTTAGAAGAAGGTATATCAACCCACTCGTGCTTTGCGGTATTGGCGTTCCTTATCCGTGTAAGTAAATCTGCAATTGGATCAGTCATGCTCATTTATAACTCCCACCTCTTAAATTAAATTTTAAACGTCAATATCCAAATATTATAATTTGAACTATGACCTTTGGGTTTATTGAACTTTACCAGCTCGATTTCACAACTCCAGGGATTTCACCCCTGAGCGCAAGGGTTCTGAAACATATCCTGCACAGACCGAAGTCACT
>CAKKRL010000077.1:0-4145 GCA_919902655.1 Thermodesulfovibrionia bacterium | reverse complement strand
AGAGATAGAAGGGTTTTACCTTCTTCATCTGTTCTCGCTGTTGTAACGATCGTTATATCCATGCCATGAACAGATACTACCTTATCATACTCTATCTCAGGGAATATAAACTGTTCTTTAATCCCGATTGTGTAATTTCCGCAACCGTCAAAGGACTTTCCCGAAACACCTTTAAAATCCCTTATCCTCGGAAGGGCTATATTCACAAAGCGGTCAAGAAACTCGTACATCTTGTTACCCCTGAGTGTCACTGAGCATCCAACAGGCATCCCTTCTCTCAGTTTAAATCCTGCAATAGATTTCTTTGCCCTTGTAATAACGGGTTTCTGACCGGTAATAACCGCTAATTCCTTTGACGCAGATTCCAGGAGCTTTGCATCCTGTGTGGCCTTTCCCATTCCAATATTAACGACAATCTTCTCGATTTTGGGAACTCCCATAGGACTTGTGTAAGAGAACTGTTTCATCATAAGGGGGAGAACCTCTCTCCTGTATTTTTGTATTAACCTTTCCATATATTAGTTACAAGTTCTGAATTAGAAATTAGAATTTGTTTCGATTTAGCCCCTGTCAATCGCCTCCCCGCATCTCTTACACACCCTGATTTTCTTGCCGCCCTCAAGGATATTAAAAGAAACCCTTGTGGGTTTTTCACACCTTCCGCAGAGGAGCATAACATTGGAAATATGGATCGACCCCTCCTTCTCTATAATACCGCCCTGTTTCTGTTTCTGCGTCGGTTTCTGATGTTTCTTTATCATGTTAAGCTTTTCGACGATAACGCGTCCCCTCTCAGGATAAACAGAAAGAACCCTGCCCTTTTTCCCTTTATCCTTACCGGTAATCACCATGACCGAATCGTTTTTTCTTACTGATGCCAAGATTCCCCCTTATAAATAATTCATTTTAAAATTATCAATTAACATCTATTATTTTGCAATTTGAAATTTGCATTTCCTATAGTACCTCAGGGGCAAGCGAAATAATCTTCATGAAGTTCTTACGGCGCAACTCCTTTGCCACAGGGCCGAATATCCTTGTCCCGACAGGTTCTCCCTGGGGATTGATAAGGACTGCTGCGTTCCTGTCAAAACGTATATAAGAGCCGTCCTCCCTTCTTACCTCCTTAGTTGTTCTTACAACTACCGCCTTAGCCACTGTTCCCTTTTTAACCGTCCCTTCAGGAATTGCCTCCTTTATGCTGACCACGATGATATCACCCAGGGTAGCATACCTTCTCTTCGCACCTCCGAGAACCTTTATGCACTGCACCTTCCTTGCCCCGGAGTTATCTGCCACCTCAAGTATGCTTCTGAGCTGTACCATTCTACTCCGCCCTCTCGATTATTTCGAGGACACTCCAACGTTTCTCCTTGCTTATAGGCCGTCCCTCAACAATGGAGACCTTATCCCCCATCTTGCATTCCCTTTTCTCATCATGGGCCTTAAATTTCGTTGACTTTTTAACTATCTTCTTGTAGAGGGGATGCTGTATGAGTCTCTCAACAGAAACTACTATGGTCTTATCCATCTTATTGCTCAGAACCCTTCCTACATAAACCTTTTTCCCTGCCATACCCTTTAACCCCTCCCCTTCAACTCACTCGTGATAGTCTTTACACGTGCAATGTCCTTCCTTATATCCCTGATCTTCACAGGATTTTCCAGTTCACCCATTTTGTGCCTGAACCTGAGATTAAAGAGTTCTTTTTTGAGATCCTTCTCTTTTTGCAGAAGCTCATCTTTACTCAGTGATCTTATCTCTGTAATCTTCATAATTGTCAATTCCTTGCTACAAATTTTGTAGCTATAGGAAGCTTATAGGCAGCGAGCCGGAACGCCTCCTTTGCAATATCCTCTGTCACACCTGACATCTCATAGATCACCCTGCCAGGTTTTACAACTGCCACCCAATATTCAGGGGTACCCTTACCTTTTCCCATTCTTGTCTCTGCCGGTTTTTTTGTTATTGGCTTGTCAGGGAAGATTCTTATCCATATCTTTCCGCCTCTTTTCACATACCTTGTCATAGCAATCCTGCCAGCCTCTATCTGGCGTCCGGACACCCAACCAGGCTCCAACGCCTTGAGCCCGTATTCTCCGAAGCTAACCTCAGATCCCCTGTAGGCCTTACCATTCATCCTCCCCTTCTGCATCCTTCTGAACTTTACCTTCTTCGGCATTAACATCAGACCGCTGCCTCCCTTTGTCCTGCTAATCCCGCAGTACTATCTGCGAGGATATCCCCTTTGTAGATCCATACCTTTACCCCTATCTGTCCATAGGTTGTTTTAGCCTCGGCAAGTCCGAAATATATATCTGCCCTGAAGGTATGCAGAGGGACACGGCCATCCCTGTACCATTCACTCCTCGCTATCTCAGCACCGGCAAGACGCCCTGCACAGGCCACTCTTATCCCCAATGCACCGAGTCTCATTGCAGAGGCAACGCTCTTTTTCATGGCCCTTCTGAATGCCACTCTCCTTTCCAACTGGAGCGCAATGTTCTCGGCTATAAGTTGCGCATCTGTCTCAGGTTTTCTAACCTCTTTTATATCTATGGAGACCTGCTTTTTTGTCTTATTCTCAAGCACCTTCTTAAACTTATCCACCTCAGCCCCTTTCTTGCCAATAATTATCCCGGGCCTTGCCGCATATATATTTATCCTCACCTTCTGGCCTGTCCTTTCAATCTCCACCTTTGATACGCCTGCATGGAAAAGCTTTTCTTTAACAAGTTTCCTTATCTCTATGTCTTCATTCAGCAGATCTGCATAACCCCTCTTTGCATACCACTTAGAGTTCCATGTTTTTATGATACCCAATCTGTTACCAACAGGATGAGTCTTATGTCCCATCTATCCACCTCTCTGATCTGATAAATACAGGGTTATATGGCTTGTCCTCTTTCTTATTATGTTCGCCCTTCCCATAGCCCTTGGCATAAACCTTTTTAATGTTGGCCCCTGATCAACAAAGGCCTTACTTATTATCATATTCTCCACGTCCTTCACTTCCTTCTGTTCGGCATTGGCCATAGCTGAATAGAGAACCTTCTTAACAGGAAATGAGGCATACTTGGGAAGAAATTTTAATATCGCCACAGCTTCAGCAACCCTTTTACCCCTTATAAGATTTATCACAAGCCTTGCCTTCCTCGGAGTAATTCTTATATGTTTTGTTACAGCCCTCGTCTCCATCTCTATTCCTTGACCTTGGTTGTCTTCTCTGTTGTCCCGCCATGTACCTTGAATGTCCGTGTGGGTGAAAATTCGCCCAGTTTATGGCCTACCATATTCTCTGTTACATAAACAGGTATAAATTTCTTGCCATTATGAACTGCGAATGTATGTCCTATAAAGTCAGGAGTTATGGTAGATCTCCTCGACCAGGTCTTTATTATCTTCTTCTCCACTCCTTCATTCATCTTATGGACATTATCCATCAGTTTAGGGTCGATGTAAGGCCCCTTCTTTACTGATCTCGGCACCTATTTTCTCCTCTTTATAATAAATTTATCGGTAGGTTTCTTCCTTCTTGTCTTCACACCCTCTGGACGTCCCCAGGGAGAAACAGGAGGCCTTCCTCCGGAGGATTTCCCTTCACCACCTCCGAGCGGATGATCAACAGGATTCATTGCCACTCCTCTTACTTTAGGCCTTCTTCCAAGCCAGCGGTTTCTTCCAGCTTTTCCTATGGAGATATTCCCGTGATCTATATTCCCCACCTGTCCTATTGTAGCTATACAAACAGCCCGCACAAGCCTCATCTCACCTGACGGAAGTTTTATATGTGCATATTCTCCTTCCCTCGCCACGATCTGGCATGCAGTCCCTGCACCTCTTGCCAATTTCCCGCCTTCCCCTTTCCTCAACTCTATATTATGGATCACTGTACCAACAGGTATGTCTTTTAAAGGAAGTGCATTTCCGGGTCTTATCTCTGCTTCGGGCCCTGCCATGAGTTTATCGCCAACCCTAAGACCTATAGGTGAGACGATATACCTCCTCTCGCCATCAGCATATTTTAGGAGGGCTATCCTTGCAGACCTGTTCGGGTCATATTCGATGCTTTCTACCTTAGCAGGGATCCCCCATTTGTCTCTCTTAAAATCTATTATCCTGTAAGCCCTTTTATGCCCTCCAC
>CAKKRL010000076.1 GCA_919902655.1 Thermodesulfovibrionia bacterium | reverse complement strand
TTATAGGCATAAGCAGGTGGACGCTCCTGCCTGCATATAAACTTATCACCATCCACCTCGGTTACAAAATTAACCAATCTGTCTCCCTCAACTATCCTCTTCGCCCTGTATGGATGTCCATGCTTTATTATCGTTACGGTCACAACTGAATCACAGTCTGTTTCTAAATGTTTTTTAATAACCGAACCAATAATATCCGCAGTTGTTAAAGGGTTAGTAGGCTGCAAAGATAACACCAAATCTGCCTTCCAGCCTGATGAATCAAGATAATCCATTGCATGTTTAAGTACAGGAATGATAGGGGTATCATCCTGAGCAAGCTCAGCAGGTCTGGTAAAGGGAACATCAATACCATATTCTTTTCCAATCCCTGCTATTCTTTCATCGTCTGTAGATAGAAGTAGTTTATCGATAAACCTGCAGGCCTTTGCAGCAGTAATCATATAATAAATCAGAGGTTTTCCGTTCAATAACATAATATTTTTCCAGGGAAGTCCTTTGGAACCGCCTCGCGCTGGAATAACAGCTAAGATGTTCTTCTTGGTCATAGAAATAATCCGACTACGACTCAATCAACCCTGACCCCAAATGTTTTGGTCTGTCCTATTTCAAGTATTTTCTTTTGATATTCCTGAAGGGTCTCATAATCTACATTCGTATAGTTTTTCACCCATAGTTTCTCAAGCTTTTTAATATCTATAATATCGCTTCCCTCGAGAAATTCTTGACCTTCCCTGTCCTCCAGCAGAGTATCAAAGACCTTAGAGCCGGGAATGGGCATAAGGATCGATGCCGCTAACCTGTAAATGCCGCCAATATTATAAATTTCCTGCACATATTCATAGGTATTCTTTAAAGATGTTTCGTCTTCTTCCGGGAGTCCGAGGACAAAGCTCGGGAAATATCTGATGTTGCTCTCTTTGAGCTTCTTTGCAGCCATCAATCCAACTTTGGCAGAGGAACCCTTAAGGGCCTTCTTTAGCATCCTGTCATCACCTGTCTCAAATCCCAGATATACCTCTAATACATTAAGTTTCTTCATGTATTCTATAATTCTGTCGTTGATTAAGTTCACACGTGAATAGATAAAAAATGTTAAATCACCCAGATCCCTCGGCTTTGAGTCAACAAGATCAATGAACCACTTTTCATTATTCAGGTTGTCATCACTTATGTCCCAGATATTATCCGCATTATAATCCTTCCTTAACATTTGAACTTCCTGCCAGATATCATTGATGTTTCTAAACCTCACACCTTTTTCGAGACGCGCACAGAATACGCATCCTCCAGACCTGTCCCTCCATGTACATCCCTTGCTCGAATAAATAGAAAAGGGTCTGCGAAATGGGGTCTCACCTTCCTTATATATCTTTCTTGAATTTGAAATATATTTTTCAGATTCTATATATTTTCGCGAGGGGATAATCATATCCTCTGCTTTATTAACATAACTTTTGTAGGAAACCTCAAACCCATTACTACCTTCATTCCTGTAGACAAGATTGGGAATCTCATTTAACAAAATATTGTTCTTTCCGAGATAACGGCCTACCAGTTGAGATATTGGAATTTCTGCTTCATTTATTATGATAAAATCAATGTAATCTCTATTTTGCATTATGTTTTTCCAGAGAACTGTTGAATGGGGCCCTCCGAGGATGACACGGGCACCCCTCTTTTTAGCCTCTTTTGCAAACCTTAAGCAGTTTTCATAGTTCATGGTGTTGGTATGGAAACCCACAAAATCAGCATTATTAAATTCATCAACCGATATGGGATCTACATCCTCATCTATGATTTTTACTTCAACATCATCCGAATAATCCATTTCCAGCCGGGTTGCTAAAGACATCATCCCTATAGGAGGATACATCCCCTT
>CAKKRL010000075.1 GCA_919902655.1 Thermodesulfovibrionia bacterium | reverse complement strand
AGTGTATTTGAAGGATTCACTGGAAGTATTCTTCAGATACCGCCCATGTATTCAGCAATAAAGGTCAACGGGATGCCGCTTTACAGCCTTGCCAGAAAGGGGATAGAGGTAGAGAGGAAGGCAAGAGAGATTACTGTTTACAGCCTTGATGTACGCAATATTGAAAGCACTTTAGTAACCTTCCGGGTTCACTGTTCAAAAGGGACATATATAAGGACTCTGGTCTCCGATATCGGGGATGCCCTCGGGGTTGGTGGACATCTCGTATCTCTGAGGAGGATAGTTGCCGGTAAATTCAGGATAGAGGACTCGGTCAGCTTAAAGGAATTAGAAGAGGGCTATAAAAACGGGAATATGGTTAAGGGGTTCTATACGGTTGAGAATGCCCTGTCATAAAAAATATCTTTACAAGTGAATATGTTTTATGTTATTAATTTCCTGAAACCTAAATGGGTATAGAGTTTATGTCTCTTGACAAGAGTGCAAAACAGCAGATCATAAGTGAGTATAAAGTCCACGAGATGGATACTGGTTCTCCGGAGGTTCAGGTTGCCCTGATCTCGGAAAGGATAAACTACCTTACCGAGCATTTCAAGGTTCATAAGAAAGACCATCATTCAAGAACGGGGTTACTCAAAATGGTAAGCCGGAGAAGGAGACTTCTCGATTATCTCAGGGACTGCGATACTAACCGCTACAGATCACTTATAGGTAAACTGGGAATAAGAAGGTAGCCCTCTCTACGAGTCATAGACCATCCTAATCTCTATGAATTACCAGATCGAAGATGAGATACGGGGAAATAAATTTTCCCTCTCAACAGGCAGAATGGCAAGACAGGCTGATGGAGCTGTTGTTGCTCAATACGGGGATACAATTGTTCTTGCTACCTGCGTTTCCTCCAAACAAGTTAAAGAAGTAGATTTTTTCCCCCTTACTGTAGATTATCAGGAAAAGGCCTATGCAGCAGGGAAGATCCCGGGCGGATTCTTCAAGAGGGAGGGGCGCCCCTCTGAAAAGGAGATCCTTACATCGAGGCTCATAGACAGACCCCTCAGACCACTCTTTCCTGAAGGTTATAACGATGAAACCCAGATAATAGTATCAGTTCTCTCATATGGAGAAGAGAATATCTCCGATATACTTGGAATAATAGCTGCCTCTGCCACCCTTACCATATCAGCTATTCCGTTCCTCGGACCGGTTGGGGCAGTAAGGATAGGAAGGATAGGCGGGGAGTTTATAATAAACCCTGACCTCAAAGAAATTGAGGAAAGCGAACTGAACCTCATCGTTGCAGGTACTTCCGATGCAGTAATAATGGTGGAGGGAGAGGCTAAAGAGGTATCAGAGGTCATTATGCTTGAGGCCCTCGATCTTGCCCATAAGGAAATTAGATATATCGTTGACCTACAGTTAAAACTCGGGGATAAGGTTGGAAAACAAAAGATGAGGGTTGTGCCAATTAAAATTGGTGAGGAATTACAAGAGAAGGTGAAGGCTATTACGATTACGAAAATGAGAGAGGCGATCCTTATACCTGATAAACTTCATAGACAGAACACACTGGACCTCATCCTTCATGAATCTATCCAGATTATAAAACAGGAGTTCCCTGAAAGGGATATTACAAAAGAGATACAGATGGCTTTTAAGGAGATTGAGAAGGAAGAGGTCAGGAGGACAATCCTTGAGAAAGGTATAAGGGCAGACGGCAGGGGCCCGGCAGACATACGTCCCATAACCTGTGAGGCAGGGGTATTGCCGAGGACTCATGGATCAGCCCTCTTTACGAGGGGGGAGACTCAGTGCCTTGCTGTTGTAACACTCGGAACATCCGAGGATGAACAAAGGATTGATGCACTTGAAGGTGAATCAACAAAGACATTTATGCTCCATTACAACTTCCCTCCATTCAGCGTAGGGGAGGTAAAACCCCTGAGATCTCCGGGGAGACGGGAGATTGGCCACGGCGCCCTTGCAGAGAGGGCACTTAAACCTGTAATACCTTCGAAAACCGAATTCCCTTATACCCTGAGGATTGTATCGGATATACTGGAATCCAACGGATCTTCTTCAATGGCGACTGTTTGTGGAGGAACCCTCGCTCTTATGGATGCTGGTGTTCCCATAAAGGCGCCTGTTGCAGGAATAGCTATGGGTCTTATCAGGGAAGGTGATAATACAATTATTCTCTCAGACATCCTCGGTCTTGAAGATCACCTGGGTGATATGGATTTCAAGGTCACCGGAACAGAGAAGGGAATAACGGCATTCCAGATGGATATGAAGATAGCCGGGGTATCAGGAGACCTTATGGAAAGGGCCCTGGAGCAGGCAAAACAGGGGAGGCTTTATATCCTCGGTAAGATGCTTGAGACTATTTCTTCACCGAGATCAAATCTTTCTTCCCATGCACCAAGAATCTATACCATGCAGATAAAGACAGACAAGATCAGGGACGTAATAGGAACAGGTGGCAAGGTCATAAGGGGAATCATCGAACAGACAGGGGTGAAGATCAATATTGATGATACAGGACTTATAAATATTGCCTCTGCAGATGAATCCTCAGCAGAGAAGGCCATCGAGATCATTAACGGGATTATAGCAGAGGCCGAGGTAGGCAAGATATACGATGGAAAGGTGAAGAAGATAATGGACTTCGGTGCCTTTGTGGAGATATTACCCGGCACTGAAGGTCTCCTTCATATTTCACAGATAGCAGAACACAGGGTACTGAGGGTATCGGATGAGATGAAGGAAGGCCAGGTGATACCAGTTAAGGTGATAGAGGTCGATAAACAGGGGAAGATAAGACTCAGCATGAAGGCAGCTTTAAAGGAAAGGTCACAGGTGAATGAATCGAAATAATTAAAGACAGGACATTTTATTGTGAAGAAATACTGGAAGGGGGGGACTGAAGCCGCCCCTTCTATAAATCCTTTGAGACCCCCTCACCTCAATCCTCTCCCCTTGGGGGAGAGGGGGATTTTTGTTTCTAAAGATGTTCAGAAAAGATATCCTTGATAATGCCATAAGGGTTGTTTCAGAGGTAGTCCCTGCATCTCACTCTGTTTCGATAGGTGTATGGGTGATGGCTGGTTCAAGGGATGAGTCTTATGAAAAAAACGGGACCTCCCATTTTATTGAACACATGTTCTTTAAAGGGACAGAAAGGAGAACTGCCAAAGATATAGCCATAGAGGTTGACTCCATAGGAGGGGAACTGAATGCCTTCACATCGAGGGAGGAGACAACATTTTATGCAAGGTCCCTCGATGAACACCTCCCTGTTGCATTAGACCTGCTCTCCGACATATTTCTTCACTCTGTTTTTGATCCCCAGGAAATCGAAAAGGAAAAAAGGATAATACTCGAAGAGATAAAGATGGTTGAAGATACCCCTGATGACTATATCCATGACCTTTATTATAAAACTGCCTGGGAAGATAACCCCCTGGGACAGCCTGTCCTCGGAAGGAGAGAGATAATAGAATCCCTGAAAAGAGATGATCTTATAGAATATATTAACGGCTCTTATTACCCTGAGAATATTGTTATCTCTGGTACCGGTAATCTCAATCAGGATGAATTCCTCAGATTATTGAATAAAACCTTTGGGAAACTGAATAGGGGCAAAGGACATAGCAGGAATACAAGACCGAGGTTTATCGGTAAAGTCTCTGGAAAGAGGAAAAAACTTGAATCGGTCCATCTCTGCCTTGGTGTGGAGGGGCTTAAACATACGGATGAAGACAGATACGGACTCCTCATCCTTAATTCAATCCTCGGTAGCAGTGTAAGTTCAAGACTTTTTCAGGAGATAAGGGAAAAACGTGGCCTTGCCTATTCAATATACTCCTATGCGATCTCTTACAGGGATACAGGGATGCTTACTGCCTATGCAGCAACTGACAGAACAAAGGTAAACGAAGTGATAAGCCTTATCCTTAGTGAATTTGAGAATCTCAGGGGAAAAGTACCAGGTAATGGTGAAATTACGAAGGCGAAGGAACAAATCAAAGGCAACTTCATCCTCTCGTTAGAGAGTACGATAAATAAGATGACTCTGATTGCAAGACAGGAGATCTATTTCAACAGGAATTTCACGCCCGAGGAGATTATCCACAATATAGATTCCGTGACTTCCGACCAGGTTCAGAGGCTTGCCCAAAACCTATTCAGGAAAGATATTGCCCTTACTACACTTGGTCCTATATCACTTAAAGGAATACCAGTACCCACCAATATTTGTTAAAAGGCCTGAACCCTTCCCTGATTTCACCGTATTCCATAAAATTCCTGATTCTTGTTATAAAAAAGCAACAGTTTGTTGTAAAAAAGTAATACATTAATCACATATCTTTTTATAACCTATTGATTAATCAAAGTTATATTTCTGGCATATTTGTTGCTTTAATTAATATTGAAGGATTTTATTTTTTTTATCCGGTCTATTTTCCTGTGGTATAATTTTATTATATATTTTTATCTATACACTGATAAGACTGGATAAACCTCAGATCATTAAACCTACAAAAGGAGGTGAATCTATGAAGAACATATTTTTAGGTATTTTAATTATTTTTTTCCTTGCAACAATGGTTTCTGCAAAAATAGGTGGCGGTGATATTACTTTTGAGGAGAAGAAGTTCGGCAATGTTATTTTCAGCCATGAAAATCATATTGAAGGGATCGGGCTTAAATGCACTGACTGCCATGATTCACCCTATATCACAAAGGAAAAGCATAAGAAGGTAACGATGGCCGAGATGAAGAAGGGCCAGTCATGCGGTGCATGCCATAACGGGAAGAATGCCTTTGATGTGAAGGATTGTAAAAGCTGTCATAAAAAATAACCCTGCAAGAATCTTCTTTGCGGGGCAAAGGAGGTGAATTAAATGTTCGAAGGAAAAGATGAGTTGACAGTTATACAGGAGGATATAAAAAGGGCATTGAAGAAGCCCGATACGAAATGGGCAATGCTCATTGACCTGAGGCGTTGCACAAACTGTAAGTCCTGCACAGCAGGATGTGTTTCAGAGAATAAGAGCCCTCCCGGGATTATTTACAGACCTGTCTACGAAGAAGAGACGGGGACATTCCCGAATGTCAAGAGGCGTTTTATACCGAGGCCGTGCATGCAGTGTGATAACCCTCCCTGCGTGGAGGCATGTCCTAATAAAGGTAAGGCAACCTGGAAAAGCACAAAGGGAGCGAGTGCAGGTATTGTTATGATAAATTATGAGCAGTGTATAGGCTGCGGCCGCTGCGTAATAGCCTGCCCTTATAAGGCGAGGAACCTTGATGCAGGGGCTATATATACAGAGGGGACTCCCAGGATCGAGGCATACGAATTATCACCATCATGGGAATATAACAGGAAATGGCCACGCGAGAAGAACCATATCCCGATAGGTACTGCGAGAAAATGTCATTTCTGTCTGCACAGGCTGAAAAATGGGATGCTACCTATGTGTGTAAGCACGTGTATCTGCAGGGCGAACTTCTTTGGTGACCCCGAAGACAAAGAGAGCCTCATATACAAGATGATAAAAGAAAACAAAATAAAGGTTTTAACAGGGGTTAAGGGGAACGGAGAGGTGAAGTTAAAACATACCGACCTTAAGGGTATGAGTCCTGTGGATATAGCAAAAAAGGTCGGTTATCCGGGGAGTGCACCTGTTTTTGCTGATACATCAAAGACAAAACCAAGGGTTTATTACATATTACCTTAAAGGGGGTGAGAATAATGGAAGATAAGAAGAATAACGGAAAGGGATTATATAGAAGGGATTTCCTTAAATGTTCTGCTGTGCTTGGTGGTGCCCTCCTTGCATCCCAGATGGAGTGGGCTACAGACCTCATGAGAAGGGCAGAGGCAGGATTTCTCACACCTGATGAGGAATATGAACTTATAAAGGCTGAAAATATACTGAACACGGTTTGCCTGCAGTGCAATACAGGCTGCGGGATAAAGGTTAAACTCTTCAGAAAGAATGGCAAGGCTGTAGCACTCAAGATAGATGGAAATCCATATAACCCCTTTGTTGCTGTTCCGCATCTTTCTTACAAGACCTCTCCGTTTGATGTGAATACAGTTGATATGGCTATATGTCCGAAGGGGCAATCAGGTATACAGACAGTTTACGACCCTTACAGGATTACAAAGGTGATAAAGAGGGCAGGGAAGAGAGGTGAGAATAAATGGACGACAATTCCCTTTGATCAGGCCATCAATGAGGTTGTAAACGGTGGATATTTATTTAAACATGT
>CAKKRL010000074.1 GCA_919902655.1 Thermodesulfovibrionia bacterium | reverse complement strand
ATCCCCTATATCAAAGACCCTTCCAATATATCTAATGTTTACCTCAGAAACAGGATACGGAATGAACTGATCCCCTATATAGAGAAGAGATATAATCCAAAGGCCAAAGAGGTCTTTGTCCATAACGCCCGGATATTGAGGGATGAAGAATCCTTTTTAGAGGATTATACAAGGAGGGTTCTCCCGGATATCCTGACGCTAAGAAAGAAGGGGAGGATAGAGATATCACTGAAGTCCTTTCTCAATCTCGATAAGGCAATCCAGAGGAGGCTTGTAAGAATAATAATCGAAGAACTTAAAGGCAGTCTCAAAGGTTTTTCAATGAAGCATATAAACGGGGTCTTGGAATCTATTGCCACCGGTCAGACAGGCAGGAAGATAAATTTACCGAAGGGGGTAGTAATACAGAGGGATTATGACCTTCTTTCTTTTTATTTAAAAGATTCCCGACTCCCGACTCTCGACTCCCGACTCTTGACTTATAATGTTAATATCCCCGGAGTTACGAAAATACCGGAATTCAGTCTCATATTAAATGCCGAGATTAAAGAACCTCCTTTTGAATTAGGGAACGGGAAAATCCTGTCTGCCTTTGATCTTGAGAAGATATCAGGTAAAATCAAGATAAGGAAAAGGAAAGACGGAGACCTCTTTTTCCCAATAGGAATGGGGGGAAAAAGCAAAAGGCTCAAGACATATTTTATTGACGAAAAGATAAGAAGGGATGAAAGAGAAAGGATACCGCTCCTCGTCTCAGGTGACGATATCCTCTGGGTAATAGGTCATCGCCAGGATGATAGATATAAGGTTGAAGAAGGGACAAAGAAGGTGCTTTTAATAAAGGCTGAGAAAGATGTGGATTGAAGTTTGAAGGATGTGGCTTTTAATATAAAATCTAAAATCAGCGATCCAAAATCGTAAATGGAGAGATATGGCAATTCCGGGTAAGGTCCTTCTTACAGAGAAAGAAATAAAAAAGAAGGTCAGGGACCTTGCAAAGAAGGTCTCGTTTGATTATAAAAGGGAAGAGGTCATCATGGTAGGGGTGCTTAAGGGTGCCTTTGTGTTTCTTTCTGATTTAATGCGTGTTGTAAAATTCCCGGTAAAGGTAGATTTCATGGCAGTAAAGAGTTATAGGGGGACAGAGACGACAGGTAAGGCAAAAATCCTTCTCGACCTCAGGGAGGAGATAAAGGGCAAGAATGTACTCATCGTCGAGGATATTGTCGATACAGGTATCACGCTCAATACTGTAAAGAAGATACTCGAAAAGAGGAGACCAAAGACCCTAAAGATATGTGCCCTCCTTGATAAAAGGGGTAGAAGGAGGGAAAAGGTCAAGCTTGATTATGTAGGAATCACTATCCCGAACAAGTATGTAGTAGGCTACGGCCTCGATTTCGAGGACAAGTACCGGAACCTTCCCTACGTGGCGTTACTTAAGGATGGATAGCCACATAAAAGTAGTTGACAATTTATAAATTAGTGATAAATTTAAACCTGA
>CAKKRL010000073.1 GCA_919902655.1 Thermodesulfovibrionia bacterium | reverse complement strand
CTCTGACTGTTTTAAGGATAATCATGCCGACAAGGAAGAAGGCTGCAATAGAAAGTATTGCAGGTCTCTGACTGCCGAATTGGGTAGATACAAGACCGAAGACAAGAGGGCCTGCTATTGCAGAGGTCTTTCCTACAAGGGAATAGACCCCGAAGTACTCTGCCTCCTTCCCCTCAGGGATGAATTGTGTATAGAATGCCCTTGTGGCTGCCTGAACAGTGCCGACTCCGAGTCCTGCAAAGGATGCAAGAAACCAGAACTGTGCCTTTGTCTGGATGAAAAAGGCTATAGTTGCCACAAATGTCCACATAAGAAGTGATATCATAACCACCTTCTTTGGCCCCCACATATCTGTCGGTTTTGCCATTATGAAAGCACCAAGAAGTGCAGAGGTCTGGACTATCAGATAAAGGAATATAAGCTCTTTTGGTTCAAACCCGAGTGTAGTAGCTGCAAATATACTCGAGAATACTATCACAGTATTAACCCCGTCCTCGTATATTAAATATGAGATCAGGAACTTCCTCGGCTCTTTTCTCGACCATATCTCTTTTAATGTCTTTATTGTATGCCTGAAACCTTTGATCCCTGCATGGACTGCTGAAAACCCACCTTTTATGTCTGATGGAAGAAAGAGAAAAGCAGGCATCGAAAAGATCATAAAGAAGGCAGATACCATAAACCATGTAGTATCGAACCTTCCACCTGTTACCAAAGGAAGGGCAATAAGGAGGCAGAGGAAAGAGCCTGCATAGCCTGTGCCGAACCCCCAGGCAGAGACCCTTCCCTGATATTCCTGCGGTGCAATCCTCGGAAGAAATGAATTGTAAAAGACAAGTCCACCTTCCATGCCGAGATTCGCTAAGGCGATAAGAAGAAACCCCTCGAAGATCATCCCTTTCTCGAGGATGGATAAACTCGCTATCGCTATTATACTGATAAAAGTATAAATAAAAAGCAGCCGCTTTCTTATTCCGCCGTAATCTGCGATACCACCCAAGAAAGGGGAAGTCAATGCAACAACCGCCATGCTCACAGATATTGCCCTTCCCCACCAGAGGTCACCGAGACCTGCCTCATTGCCGACTATGGTATTTGCATAATACACAGGGAAGACGACTGAGGCTATAATAGCGGAGTAACTTGAATTCGCAAAATCAAAGAACACCCAGCTTATGATATGTTTCTTGTTCAAGTTCATTTCTTAGATAATTTTATCAGAATGATTTGTTATTGGCTATAAAATATATAATGCAGGACTCTTGACATCTTCTAAAAAGCATGATTTAATTCAACCAGTTTAAGACCCCTTCGGGAAAAATAATCAACATGCCCTTCAGATAAGAGGTTTAGCTATGGAAGAGGGGTAACTGTAAGCAGGAACGATGAAGGAAGAATAATAGTTGCCTTTCGATACAATTCACAACTTGTAACGAAGGTCAAGGCTATTCCTGGCCACAGATGGAATCCCAAGGAAAAGCACTGGAGCTTTCCTGATTCCAATGGGACATTGGAGAAGATTCTAAAAGCCTTTAAAGGCGAAGAAATCCATATAGACCCGACTCTGAAGGGGACTGTCCCAGATTTACGGCCCCTGAAGGAAGTAATCAGGGGCGTAGAATCGGGACTGTCCCCGGCATTCAAAAACAGTTCGGATATGAAGTAGATAAGCAGTCATCGGCTTCGCCTCGACTGCTTATCGGAAATTCCAGCCCGTGATTTTTTATGCTATAATACATATAAATAAGGAGGGAAGCCAATGGCAGATATTGATTGGAGAGAATTTATACATTCAGACCCAGAAGTTTTACTCGGCAAGCCAGTAGTTAAAGGAACGCGACTATCCGTTGAATTTATTTTAGGGCTTTTCGCTGAGGGCTGGACAGAACAACAGGTGCTTGAAAACTATCCAACACTCACAAAAGAAAGCATCCGTGCTGTTTTTGCCTTTGCCAAAGAATGTATGGCTGAGGAATCGTTATACGCAATCCCATCTGAGACAATTTAATGGACTTCCTTGCAAATGAAAATTTTCCCTTTTTTAGCATTGGGTTGTTGCGTAAGGCTGGTCATAATATAGCAAGTGTAATTCAAGATACGCCAGGGGCTAAAGACCATGAAGTCTTAAAACGTGTCATGGAATAAGGTGACGGGCTGGAACTTCCGCTAACCGGGGGATCCAGAAGGTATTGCAAACACTGGATTCCCGCTTTCGCGAGAATGACGACTTTTTATGGAAATACCAGTTTTTAGACAGGCTCAGTGTCTAAATATTTCCCTTGACAGGATGCCCAGAAAGTGATACTACTTTTGTATAGATGGAGGAGGCTATGGAAAAAAGGGGATATAAAATCTATCTTTTAGCACTTCTGGTTTTACTTTTTATAAGCAGTGGCTGTGGTCAGGGTAGTTTTTTTAACGAGGATGAGACGATTATTGTCCAGAACCGTTCAGGGGTAAATGGCGTTCAAGTCTATATAGACGGTGTGTACAAAGGCACTGTGGATAATAAAAAGGATTTAGTGGTGAAAGAAAGAGATTATGATGATACGGACATCTGGATAGATGCAAGGAATAGTAACTGTGAATGGAACACGATATATTTACATGTTCTTTACGGGAGGTTGGATGATGGTGAAACTGTTACCGTGACACTGGGACTTCCGAAACAGAGCCCCACTTGCTGGGAAGGGCCAGGTTCAATAGGAGATTTAGGCAGACTAAAATAATTTACCCCACATCCTCTATCTGAAGTGGGCCCTTCTTTGTGCCGTATCTGTATATTGTGATTCCCTTACACCCTTTGGAGTAGGCATAGATATAGGCTTTTCTCACATCCTCTTTTGTTGCCTTCTTTGGTAAATTTATAGTCTTTGACACTGCATTATCTGTATATTCCTGAAAGGCGGCCTGCATGTCTATATGACATTCAGGTTTTATATCATGAGCGGTGATAAAGAGTTTCTTCACTTTTCTGGGAACTTCCTTGATCCCCCTGAGAGTCCCCTTTACAGCTATCTTCTTCATAAGTTCATCGCTATAGAACCCCTCTTCCTTTGCCTTCTTTACAAATAGGGAATTTATCTCTTCAAGGACTGTGTCCATCACATGTCTCGTATATATAATCGCAAAGAGCGGCTCTATTCCGCTACTGCAGTCTGCGATAATAGATAGGGTCCCTGTCGGTGCGATCGTTGTAGTGGTTGCATTCCTTACTCCCGGCATCCCTTCCCTGTCATAGATACTTCCACTAAAATTAGGGAATATACCCCTTTTTTCTGCGAGTCTTATTGACTCCTCCCTTGCCTTATCCCTTATGAACTTCATAATCTCCCGTGCAAGGTTAAGTGCCTTCTCTGAATCGTAAGGTATCCCTAACATTATCAGCATATCTGCCCAGCCCATTACACCGAGTCCTATCTTTCTGTTCCCCTTATGCATAGCCTCTATCTGCGGCATAGGGTATTTGTTTGCATCTATCGCGTCATCGAGAAACCTTACAGCGAGCCGTACTGTTTTTTCGAGTTTTTTGTAATCAATCTCATTAGTAATCCCCCCCTGCCCCCCATTTTCAAATCCCCCCTTGCCCCCCATTTCTAAAGGGGGGGTGGGGGGATTATCGATGGGCGAGGGAGAATTAGAACTTTTAACTTTCTTGACCATTCTTGCCAGATTTATCGACCCCAGCATACATGCCTCATTCGGAAGGAGGGGTTGCTCACCGCAGGGATTTGTTGATTCGATAATACCTAAACGGGGAGTCGGGTTATCCCTGTTTATCCTGTCAATAAATATCAGCCCCGGGTCACCTGTCTCCCATGCAGACTGTATAATCTGCTCGAATACTTCCCCTGCCTTTTTTGTACTAACTACCCTTCCTGTTCTCGGATTGAGCAATTCGTATTCCCCGTCCCTCTCAACTGCCTCCATAAAGGCATCTGTTACTGCTACGGATATATTGAAGTTTGCAAGCTCTCTATGGTCCCTTTTTACTGTAATGAAATCTATTATGTCAGGATGGTCAATTCTGAGGATCCCCATATTCGCCCCTCGCCTTGCACCCCCCTGCTTTATAACCTCTGTTGCTGTGTTGAATACCTTCATAAACGATACAGGGCCGCTCGCTATGCCGCCTGTTGACATAACCTTATCCCTCTTAGGTCTCAATCTCGAAAAGGAAAAACCTGTCCCTCCGCCCGACTGGAGGATAAGGGCTGCATTCTTCAGGGATTCAAAGATACTTACCATGGAGTCTTCAACAGGAAGGACAAAGCAGGCAGCGAGCTGGCCGAGTTCCCTCCCTGCGTTTATCAGGGTAGGGCTATTCGGAAGGAACTCGAGGTTACCCATCAGATTATAGAAATAACCCTCGACATCTCTGATCTCTTCTCCCGTTGCCCCGTAGGTCTTTTCTGCCGATGCTACAGTCCCTGCAACCCTCCTGAACATCTCTTCAGGATTCTCGGTCACATTTCCATTCTCATTCCTTTTGAGGTATCTCCCCTCAAGAACCTTCAGGGCATTTGGGGCAAGTTCGACCAATCACTCCCTTTCAGAAACTATCTCTGTCCCTATACCCTCTTTTGTAAAGATCTCGAGGAGCAGGGAATGAGAAACCCTCCCATCAATAATATGCACCTTGGATACTCCCCCTTCCAGGGCCTTGAAACATGCCTCGATCTTTGGAAGCATTCCGCCTGTTATTGTGCCGTTAGAGATCAGGGTCTCAACCTCTTTCTTATTTAGAGTAGAAAAGAGTGTATTATCCCTGCTTATCACACCTTCGGTATCTGTAAGAAGGATAAGCTTCTCTGCCTTAAGTGCAGCGGCAACCGCCCCTGCCACAAGATCAGCATTTATGTTATAGGTATCCCCCTTTTCGTCAACTCCGATAGGGGCTATAACAGGGATGAAATGGTTTTTCTCAAGGGAGATCAGTATCTCAGGATTCACCTCTTCAACCTCTCCCACAAGGCCGATATCTATTATTTCAGGTTCGCCTGTTTCATCAGAGGGCTGTGTGATTATTTTTTTCTTTGCACGGATAAGGCCGCCGTCTTTACCTGTAAGACCAGCAGCATTCCCGCCATGATGGTTTATCAATGAGACTATCTCCTTATTCACCTTTCCACCAAGCACCATCTCCACAATATCCATAGTCTCTTCATCAGTCACCCTTTGTCCATGTACAAACTCAGGCTTCTTCCCCATCCTCTCCATTATACTTCCTATCTGAGGTCCTCCACCATGGACTATAACAGGATTGATACCTATATAGTTCATCAGGATTACATCGAGGGCAAAGGACTCCTTAAGGACCTCATCCACCATCGCACTTCCGCCATATTTTATAACGAGGGTCTTCCCGTAGAAGCTCTTGATATAGGGAAGGGCCTCGATAAGAGTCTTTGCCTTTGAAATAATATCTTCCATGATTTCTCCTCTTTAAGTTGAAAGTTAGGAGTTAAAAGATAAAAGATTTTATAAACCTTCAACTTTTCACTTTTCACTTTTAAAGGATATACCTGCTCAGATCCTCATCCTTTACAATCTCGCTCAGCTTATTTCTCACATAGGAGGCATCTATATCTATCTTTCTTTCTCCGCCTTCAGGTGCCTCAAAGGAAATGTCCTCTATGAGTTTCTCCATGATTGTATGGAGCCTCCTCGCACCTATATTCTCTGTCCTATCATTTACAATGGCCGCAATAGAAGCGATTTCATCAATAGCATCCTTTGTGAAATTAACATCTATTCCCTCAGTCTTAAGCAGGGCTGTATACTGTTTTATAAGTGCATTCCGGGGTTCTGTGAGGATCCTTATAAACTCATCCCTTCCAAGGGCATCGAGTTCAACCCTGAGCGGAAACCTTCCCTGTATCTCCGGGATTAGATCAGAAGGCTTTGATACATGGAATGCACCTGCTGCTACGAAAAGGATATGATCTGTCCTGACCATCCCGTATTTTGTAGCAACTGTTGATCCCTCTACGATTGGCAGCAGATCCCTCTGCACCCCTTCCCTCGATACATCAGGCCCGTAAGAAGAACTCCTGCTTGCTATCTTGTCGATCTCGTCTATAAATATAATCCCTGCCTGTTCTGTCCTTTCAACTGCCTCCCTTATAACCTTATCCATATCTATAAGTTTATTCGCCTCTTCCTGTGCAAGCATCCTGAGGGCATCGGGGATCTTAACCTTCCTCCTCTTACTCTTTTCAGGGAGAATCCCTCCGAGCATCTCCTTGAGGTTTATCTCGAGGTCCTCAAGGCCTACATTCGATATGATCCCGAAGGGCATAGCCTTCTCCCTCACCTCTATATCAACAGACCTGCCATTGAGTTTCCCCTCTCTCAACTGCTCTCTTAGCTTTTCCCTCGTGTCCTTCTGGTTTAAATCAGACTCAGGTTCAACCGGCTGAAGGGATGTGCTGAATCCTGCCCTCTTCGGAGGGAGCAGTAGATCGAGGACTCTCTCCTCTGCCATGGCCTGTGACTTCTCCTGAACCTTTTCCGTATGCTCTGCCTTTACCATGTTTACAGCCAGTTCCGTAATGTCCCTTATCATTGATTCCACATCCCTTCCAACATAGCCAACCTCTGTATATTTCGATGCCTCTACCTTCAGGAAAGGGGCCTGGGCAAGTTTAGCAAGCCTCCTCGCTATCTCTGTCTTTCCCACACCTGTAGGCCCTATCATTATGATATTCTTAGGCATCACCTCTTCCCTAAGTTCTTCAGGAAGCTGCTGTCTCCTCCACCTCGTCCTGAGTGCAAGGGAAACTGCCTTCTTTGCCTTCTTCTGTCCTATAATATATTTATCGAGCTCCTTAACAATCTCTTTTGGTGTTAGTCTGTTCAAAGTTCCTCCACAAAAATCTGTTCATTTGTATATATGCATATCTTCGATGCTATCTTCATCGATTCCTCGACTATCTCCTTTGCACTCATTTTTGAATGGATAAGAAGGGCCTTTGCAGCGGACTGGGCAAATGGGCCTCCCGATCCTATGGCAGCTATCCCGTCCTCAGGCTCTATCACATCTCCTGTACCTGATATGATGAATGTATGCTCCATGTCAGCAACTATCAGAAGCGCCTCCAGCCTTCTCAGTATCCTGTCTGTCCTCCAATCCTTTGCAAGTTCTACAACAGCCCTTGTAATATTCCCATGATAGGCCTCGAGCTTTGCTTCAAATTTCTCAAAAAGCGTCATGGCATCCGCAGTAGCCCCTGCAAAGCCTGTAAGGACCCTGTCGTTATACATCTTCCTTATCTTCTTTGCATTATGTTTCATGACGGTGTTTCCGATCGTTACCTGACCGTCACCTGCAATCGCAATCTTCCCGTCCCTTCTTACTGCAATTATTGTCGTGCCGTGAAATCCATAAGTGCTCATCTTTAATCTCCCCTACTTATCATTGACAGCCTTCTTGCTTCTCGGATGGGCCCTATCATAGACCTCCATAAGCTTATCCATTCCAAGATGTGTATACTTCTGTGTTGTGGAAAGGCTCTTATGTCCGAGGAGTTCCTGTATAGCCCTTAAGTCCGCCCCTGCATCGAGGAGATGTGTTGCAAAGGAATGCCTCAGTGTATGGGGTTTTACAGGTTGATTCAATGCTTCCTTACTGTATTTCAGGACGACCCTCCGCACACTCCTCTCTGTAAGCCTATTTCCGCTCCTGTTAATAAATAAAGGAATTCCATTAAATCCCCCCTTATTCCCCCCTTTTATAAAGGGGGGCCTGCCCTCTCCGCAGGATCCTGTGGAGAAGTTATCAATCGGGGGGTGAGGGGGATTTATCCTTTTACTTTCGATGTATATCTTCATCGCCTCTATGGCCTTTGACCCTATCGGCACTATCCTCTCTTTCCTCCCTTTACCCGTAACCTTTATAAGACCGTCAGAGAGGTTAATTTCCTCTTCATTCAGTGAAACGAGTTCACCTATCCGTATTCCGCTTGAATAAAAAAGTTCAAGTATTGCCCGATCTCTTATAAATGAACTGTCGTCCTCATCAGGTGTCTCAATAAGCCTGAAGGTATCATCCACTGAAAGATAAGAAGGAAGAACCTTTTCCTGTTTGGGTGTTGCAACGATCTTTGCAGGGTTCTTATAAATATAACCTTCCCTGTGGAGGTAGCGGAAGAATGTCCTGAGTGTCGCAAGTTTCCTCGCTATGGATGACCGTTTGAGCCCCAGCCTGTGCAGATGGCCGAGATAACCCCTTATATCAATGTTTCCGACATCTGTGATACTCTTGTCTTTTATATATTCAAAAAACTGCCCCATATCCGATATATAATTCCTCTGTGTATGCTCCGAGAGATTCCTCTCTACCCTGATATACTTTATGAACTCATGGGTAAAACGCTCTGAAGAGGTATTCATACAATGATTTTACAAGATAGAAGGATGGTAAGTCAATCTGATAAGGCCCGATTCCTTTTATCTTTCTGGTTGTATCAGGACTTTTCTTGTGTTATATTCTCTGAAATTTACGCTATAAATTCTTATTTCCTTTGGTAATTTTCCAGGGATAAAAATGTCCGAGATAAAACCTTTCAGGGGAATAATCTATAATAAAGAAAAAGTGAAAGACCTTAATCAGGTAATAGCACCTCCCTATGATATCATCTCATCCGGGCTTCAGGAAAGGCTTTACCGGTCAAGCCCCTATAACATAGTCCGTATAGACTTCGGCAGGGAGTATCCTGATGATACCCCTGAAAAAAATAAATATAAAAGGGCATTTTCGTATATCAATGACTGGCTTAAAGAGGGAATACTTAAAAGGGATGAATCAGAGTCGATATATATTTACAAGATGGACTATCTATCTCCAAAGGGAGTCAAGAAAACGCTCAGGGGATTTGTCTGTCTTGTAAAACTCGAAGACTTAAGCAAAGGTATAATCCTCCCCCACGAAAATACCTACTCAGGCCCAAGGGTCGATAGACTTAACCTCTTGAGGGCCACAAGAACCAACACAAGCCTTATCTTTTCTCTCTATCCTGGCGAAGGTAAGATTTCAGAGATTATATATAGAATTAATCCTGCAGGAACGGCCCTTGAGGTCCGGGACAGTGACGGTACATCCCACACCCTCTGGGCAATAAGGGATACATCTCTCATAGATAACATTGTAAAAGAAATTAAAAACAGACCTATCTTCATAGCCGACGGACATCACCGCTACGAGACCGCCCTGCTCTTCAGAGACGAAATGAGGAAGAAAGGGGAAGAAGGCTATGACTATGTGATGATGTTTCTTGCAGATATAGAGGATGAAGGGTTGACTATCCTTCCTACACACAGGTTTATTCAGAACATTCCCATTTCGGATAATAAAGAGATAAGAAAAACCATCGGGAACGGCTTTGAGTTAAAAACTATTCTGACCAGAGAGGTGATGCTAAAGGAACTTGAGGAAAAGGAACATCTCTGCTTCGGGATGTATATAGATGGAATCTATTATCTGCTGACCTTAAAGGAAAATGCCTTAGAGTCATTTGCCGGGCTACCCCCTGCCTTAAGAAACCTTGACTCGGCCATCCTTCACTTTCTGATTTTCGAGAAGTTTCTCGGAATGAAAAATGGGGATTACGATTACGAAAGGGATGTTGATGAGGTTATAAGAAAGGTAGATTCCGGAGATTTCAGGATAGGGTTTTTTATGAACCCGCCAAAAGTAAAAGAGGTAAAAGAGATTGCCCTTTCAGGTGAAAGGATGCCTCCGAAGACAACCTTCTTTTATCCCAAACTAGTTACAGGGATGGTGATTAATAAGTTTGACTAAAATACCCTCAGGAATGATACAGGCCTTGTGAATCTTGACATTTGTGGATGGTTGCTATATGCTGTGATACAACTTTATTAGGAGAGAGTTATGGCAGGCTGGGTCTTTATCGGTGTTATCGTTTTCTTCGTCCTGTGGATGATCTTTATCTACAACAGGCTCATTTCTCTCAAGAACGAGGTACAGAACGCCTGGAAACAGATAGATGTCCAGCTTAAAAGAAGGCATGACCTTATCCCGAACCTTGTAACGGTAGTCAGGGGTTATATGGAGTTTGAGAGGGACACACTTGAAAGGGTAATATTGGCCAGGGCAAAGGCAGTATCGGCCACCGGCCTACATGAAAAGGCCGTTGCAGAGAATATGCTCACACAGACCCTTGGCAGGCTCTTTGCAGTCATGGAAAATTATCCTAATCTTAAGAGCAATGAAAATGTTATGCACCTCCAGGAGGAACTCACATCTACAGAAGACAGGATAAGTTTTTCAAGACAGCTCTATAACGACCTCGTCGCAAACTACAGGACAAAACTCGAGGTCTTTCCGGACAACATCATCGCATCAGCCTTCGGCTTTGAAACAGCAGAATATTACTCCATAGAAGAGGCGGATCGGGAAGTGCCTTCGGCAGATATGAGCATAAGGGCGAAGTAAAGTTGAAATAATTTCTTAGACACTTCATGGAGTATCAAGCGGAGAGATGACTCCTTCCTGTAATAAACATTTTACAACTCCTCTGAAAAAGTGTATATTTCAATCAAAAAGTCACAATTATAGTATTTTTATAGGAGAAATTTGGAGGAAAAAAATTGAATTTATACCTTTATGGCATCCATCGATGCCAGATAGGTATGGGGATGATTATTGTGCCTTTCAAAACATTTTTCTAAATATAAGAATTGAAGAGGGTGAGTAGTGAGCTTAGTTTCATTTACTTATTTTGCTGACAAGTTACCATATAGAACTGCTCTTAAAAAGTACTCGGGGAATATTTTATTACTCTCATACTTATATAGAGCTATTGGTAATGGGTTAGCTTTTAAGAGGTATGGTAAATGTTGGGATTATTTTCCTGCTGACCTTTCTGAAGAAGATCTATCACAGACCATATCGATGCTTAGGAAACATTTTAAAACTAATAAAGATGCAATATCCTTTACTTTAAAGAGTGTGAATTGTCAGATATTCTACGAGAATATTACAAGAAGTCAATTAAAGAAAATGCTTCACTGTGCTTATGCACTTAAGCAAGATCTCCATTTGTTGAAGGAAAGGCAAAGAGAGTTATGCATTGATAAGAGAGATACAAATTGACTACTTTTTATGAGGTATAATATATGCTTATAAGAACTGGTTACGGAGATAAATTCGAGGATTATGGAAGAGTTGTCCTCAAAGACAACATAGCTGTGTGGGATGTGGATGTAGAAGAGCATCCCCATTTCTTGGAGGTATATTATTGGAACAGGACTTACACTACAAAAGATGGAGCAGATTACCTGAATGCCTTTGTCAAGGCATTCCAAAGGTCTTCTACTGTTATTATTGTGCTGGAAGAAGGAGATACATGGTACGATCCTAATTGGAAAAAATAATGACAACTCTTCTCAAGAAAAGAGTATTGCTTGGTATATAAATATACTTGTAATGAGGCAGAGGACTACAACAGTGCAGGCATAATTCATCAAGAAAATCGTAATTTAGTGCCCAAGGATAATTAATTCAATTACTATATCGCATGCGATTATAATAATCGCATGAAAATTAATTCTGTTATTTTCCAACTGATTATGCTTTGGAGTAGCGAATTTCTCTTTACCCAACCCATTATTTATCGTAAAATCTATACAAAAGAAAAGACGCATGCGATATAAAATATAATGTTAGGCGCACGAAGCGAAAGGTCATCTGATGAATGAATCACATCCAATGAGGATATTGTTCAATCAGCTTGCTAACATCAAACCATATCCTGCTGGTGTTGTTGAGATACCAGAAATACTCCCAGGTATTGCTTTCTTTCCTGGGGGGACAGGATTGTGGAAAGACTCGACCATTTCTGAATGGCCGCCTGTACCAGAAGGTGGTGTTATGATACTTGGACACAACTTTGGTTCAAAAGACTACTATGACAAGTGCTGTAGAAAATGGAGAGGGGACTGGCTGAAAAGCCCGACATGGAGAAATCTACTCAAGCTACTCAATCTTACTGGCATTCAACTCAACCAATGTTTGTTCACAAATGCCTATATGGGGCTGAGAAATGATGGCCAAGAAACAGGGCCGTTCCCTGGAGCCAACGACCAGCGGTTCAAAGACGAGTGTCGAACGCTATTCCAAATACAAGTCAATATCCAGAAACCACGACTGATACTTACATTGGGCCAATACATTCCAGATTTTATCTCACAGACCTCTGACCAGCTAGACCGATGGGAACAATATAATGGCTACTTTGAGCGGTTGGATTCATCTCCACCTGGGCCAATCGTAGACGATGTTGAGTTCAACATGATTCCAGATTTTCACACCGTTCTAGTTGCACTGGTACATCCCTCCTTTCGTGTGGCAAATGCTAGAAATAGAGTGTATAACGGAAAGACTGGTTATGATGTGGAAATTGATATGGTTCGTGATGCGATGAAATTGGCGAAACTATGAGGGAAGTCACAAGCCAGTGAATTGCGCCTAACCCGCGCATGCAGTCGACGCTCTTCGCGCGAACGCGCGAGTGACGCTTGGCCTGTTCGTCGTTTCAGTTAACGCTGGATGCCTTGTCACCACCGCGGGGCTGATGCGCCGGCCGTTACACATTTCTATCGGTAATCTTGACTGTTTCACTTAATTGAACCCTGCTGGCTTGTAGGTGTATCAAACAATCAGAGGTTTGTCTGAGATTATCAATCAAATCGTTACGATAGCTTACCAGCTTCCGCAGCTTCCTTCTGTGAAGCCTCTGCAGCTTAAGAAGCTACCACCGCTGCTTAACCCTTTAGGCTATGAAGGTGCGTTCTTCTCCGAGCCTTTAATGATCTACAAGTAGGCGGAAAAGATAATCCATCAGAATGAAGAAATAATCAGGCTGCTTAAGGATATTGAGAGGGATACGAAAAGGAGGTAAACAACCTACTATTTGGCAGCCCAACTCATAACTATTTGACTTGCCTCTATGTTTTTGATAAACTTCCTTTATAAAAGGAGGTTTAAATTTGTCAAAAGTTACTTTAAGGGCATCGAAGCAACCCAGCATAAGTTCAAAGCTCCATAAATATATAAAGGAGCAGCCCCATGTTAATCTTTCTCTGATAGATATCCAGAGAGGGCTATCAAATATCGGTATTTCCCTTTCTAAAAGGGTGATTGAGTCCAGAGAAAAACGATAATCAATGCCCTTCTTTATAGACACCAGTGCACTATTTAAGAGATACCAACCAGAGAGGGGCACTGAGGCTGTCTGCCGGATACTTGAGAGCAAGGATGATTTAAAGTTTATTTCGGCTGTAAGTATCATCGAAGTTATCTCAAACCTCAAAAGGCTCTGCGAGATCGATAAAATTACTACAGAAGAACAATTCTACCTTCAGCGATCCTTCTTTTACCAGGATATCGAAAACCTTGATGTTACAATCATTGACATAACGACTGAGGATATCATTAAGGCCGATGAGCTCATTCTTAAACGATATATGAAACCTCTTGATAGTATCCAATTAGCTATTGCTCTAAAGATACCTGTAAATGGCCTTACCTTTGTGTGCTCTGACAATGGACTTTGTAATATCGCTGAATCAGAAGGCCTTTTAATATTAAATCCTGAAGCTGTTCTCTGAAATCCCCCCATGATTTTGATTGGAATAAACCTGTGCCTCTGACCTTTATTGATATAGAGAGAAAGAAGAGCTGGAGAATCGGGGTATTTTTTATCATTCTCCTCTTCCTGTATCTCTGTTTAACGATCGTCCTCGTCCAGACCGTCTTCCTTTTTTTCCCGATCCAGTTAATAAGATCGGGCTTCATTTTTTCCACAGCGAATCTCCATTATATTTCGATTCTCATAATATTCTCTATCATCATCGCATCTATCCACTTCTACTTCTCTGCCGCGGATGCTGTCCGTTCGGTAATGCAGAACCTTGATGCCCTCCCGCCTGACCCTGACGACGGAATACACAGACGTCTCTCCAACGTCATGCAGGAGATCCATATCGTAACAGGTAATAAGAGAAGGATAGACTGCTATGTCATACCGAGCCTCTCGATGAATGCCCTGGCAGTGGAAGATATTAAAGACAACTCTGCTATAGGGATTACCGAGGGCCTTCTATCAAGGCTCACAGGGCCGCAGCTCGAGGCAGTGATAGCACATGAGGCCTATCATATCCTATCAGGTGACTGTCTCGAGACCACTGTGGCAGCGAGCCTTTTCGGTATGTATGCATCGGTCCTCGAAAAGATCAGGAACCTCTCCGAAGAAGAAGTCCTCCATCCACTTTTCATACCCACATGGATTCTCCTCAAGCTCAGCCAGTTGCTCAATATGTTCGTCTCGAGGGAACGCGAATACCGTGCTGATGCAGGCTCTGTGCGCATGACCCGAAATCCCCTTGCAATGGCAGAGGCTTTGCATCTTCTTTCAAGGAACTGGAGGGGCATCGGCCATATAGGAAATGGGATTGAAATGCTCTGTATTGTGAACCCGCAGGCAACTGAACTTGATGAATCCGAAGGGTGGTGGGCTAACCTCCTGTCCACCCATCCCCCTATAAGGAGAAGGATAGAGATCCTGTTGAACATGGCCCGTGTAAGCATATCAGAACTGGATTCAAGATTAAACAGGGAAACAAAACCTGCCGACACATCAGAAACACCCGGAACACCATATTATGCCCTTGACCCTAAGGGACAATGGCAGGGGCCCTTCAGTATTAAAGACCTTATTTTAATCCCCTGGCTTTCTCCTCTTTCCTGGTTAAGCGAAGGGAATAAAGGGTCTGTTGAAAGGGCATGGAGAAACTCCTTGTTTGATAATGTCTTTACCGAACGTCTTTCCCGTGAGTATAAAGAGACCACGAATTTCCAGTGCCCCAATTGCGGGCAACCTCTCATATCGACATCTTACGAGAAGACCCGGGTCTATCAGTGTCATTTCTGTGGCGGGATACTGGTCGAAAATTCAAAGATACCGAGGATAATCGCAAGAAGGGAAAAACCCTGCGCAGACAGGGTAAAATTGCTCGCAAAGGCAGTAATGAGGGAAAACCAATCAGTCCTCACAAAACGAATATTAAAAAGGGTTGAAAAGAGGAAAATACCCCTGATAGCATGTCCGAAATGCAAGAACTCAATGTTAAGGACATTCTACAGCCTCGCCTATCTTATAGAAATTGACAGGTGTACTTTCTGCAGACTCACCTGGTTTGACACTGATGAACTCGAGATGCTCCAGTGCCTGATAGAGAATAGGATAACTGCTGAAATAAATCTATCCCCCTCACCCTAACCCTCTCCTCTACGAGCCATGGCCACAAGGGGAGAGGGGAGGTGTTGTAGAAGACTTTCTCCCCCCTTTAGGTTATAATATTCCGTGGTAAAGGTAAGAGAAGTTGAATGTAAAACCCTCCTCACAAAATCCGGCCTTGCAGATTACGCGATAAACTGCTATACAGGCTGTGAGCATGGATGCAGGTATTGTTATGCACGTTTCATGATGAAGTTCACAGGCCACACAGAAGAATGGGGCAGTTTTGTTGATGTTAAGGTCAATGGGCCGGAGGTACTTCTCAAACAGCTTAAAAGGACAAAACCTGGTAGCGTCTTCGTGAGTTCTGTATGCGATGGGTGGCAGCCTCTGGAAGAAAGATATCACTTAACACGCAGGTGCATCGAGACCCTTCTTAGATATGACTACCCGATAACAATTCTTACAAAGAGTTCTCTGATAGAAAGGGATGTTGACATTCTATCAAAAGGGAAGGTGGATTTCGGAGTTACCGTAACAACTCTTAACGAAAATCTGAGGAAGCTCTTTGAGCAGAAGGCCTCACCATCCGAGCAAAGGCTAAAAGTATTAGAACTGGCCAAAAGTAAGGGTATCACCTCTTATATCTTCCTTGGTCCATTAATCCCCTTTCTCTCCGATACAGAAGAGGAGCTATCGAAGACAATGAAGGCAATTGCAGGTATTAAACCTGATTATCTGTATATAGACAGACTGAACCTGCGATGGGGGGTATGGGATTCCCTGAGGGATGCGCTCCTGTCCTTCTCGCCGGAATTGATAGAAAAATACAGGAAGATCCTTTTTGAATCCCGATGGTCTGATAGTTATTCCAAAGAACTTAGAAAAAGGGTTATAAAGGTTGCAGGAAGGCATAGATTGAATGGAAGGCTCAGGTTCTGTTTTTAAGTAATAGATTTATAAAATCTCCCCTAACCCCTCTTTGCTAAAGAGGGGAATAACTTTCCCCCTTTGGAAAAGGGGGATGGAGGGGGATTTTAAATATCAAGTATATGCAATGATCAGACATTCCTTCAGGATAGCAGATGGGATCGGTGAAAGACTTGAGAGACACCTCTGGCAGGAAGGGATTCTTTGCTGGGAAGACTTTCTCGTAACTAAAAGGGTTAAGGGGATATCTCCTGATAAAAAGTCGGTCTATGACAGGGAAATCTCCGAGGCTGTAGAGGCGCTTGAGAAGAAGGACGAAAGATATTTTTTCACAAAACTAAAAAGTCGCGAGTACTGGAGGCTCTTCGATGTTCTTAAAGGTAGTGCGGTCTGTCTTGACATAGAGACAACAGGGCTCGGGATAGAGGGTTCTGACATAACAGTTGTCGGACTCTTTGATGGAACAAGGACCAGGATCCTAGTCAAGGGTCTTGACCTTACCGTCGAAAACCTTCTGAGGGAACTCGAGGGCTACAAGATGATCATAACCTATCATGGTACTGTCTTTGACATACCCTTTCTCAGGAGAAGATTCCCTTCCCTGAATTTAGACCTCCCGCATTTCGACCTCTGTTTCGGTTCCCACAGGGCAGGATTCAGAGGAGGGCTAAAGAGGCTTGAAGAGGACCTGGGTATCTGCAGGACCTCTGATATAAAGGGACTCGATGGATACGATGCAGTAAAACTCTGGATCGCCCATTTGAGGGGAAATGACGGTGCCCTCGAACTCCTTATGCGTTATAACGAAGAGGATACAAAGAATTTATTCTCTATAGCCCGGGATATATATAATAGACTGAGGGGTATGAGCGGCTTTGACAGGCTTGCCTGGCAGACATTGAGGAATCGGCCGATATCTGAATGGAAATGAATCCCTGAAACATAAGGCTCTAAATATTTCTGTTATAAATCATCCTGAGGCCCTCAAGGGTAAGTGAGGGCCTTACCTCCTTAATTGTCCTCGATTCAGGGGCAATAAGCCCTGCCAGCCCTCCTGTAGCCACTACATACGGATTTTCTCCTGTCTCTCTTTTTATATCTTCCACTATCCGGTCAACCATACCTGCATGGCCGATGATAATACCCGCCTGCATGGCTGTAACAGTATCATCCCCTATAATCTTAGACGGCCTTGATAAATCCACCTTCGGGAGCTTTGCAGCCCTTTCAAAGAGCGCATTCGCCGATATTTCAAGGCCCGGTGATATTACGCCGCCGAGGTATTCCCCTCTGGATGTTACGTAGCAGAAGGTAGTGGCAGTTCCAAAGTCTACTATAATGATGGGACCTCCGTAGATATGGTATGCTGCTGCTGCGTTCACTATCCTGTCTGCCCCTATCTCTTCAGGTCTTTTATATAGGATCTCTATCCCCGTATCAAGCTCTGACGAGACAATCATAGGCCTTCTGTCAAAGTATTTCAGTGACAACTCTTCGAAGACATGAGAAAGTTGAGGAACGACAGAGGATATTATGATTCCACCTATAACACCTGCCTTAAGTTCATTTACCGTAAGGAGGTCTATGATCATTATGCCGTACTCGTCATGGGTTCTGTCTGCTCTTGTACTGAGCCTCCACGAAGAGAGGAGCGATTCCCCCTCAAAAACGCCTATGACGATACTTGTATTCCCGATGTCTATCGCAAGAAGCATAAAAATATCATTTTAAAATTATAAATTAGCATTTATCATTCTGCATTGATAATTGTTAATTTTGCAATTTAAAATTATTTTATTACCGTCACATCCCCTGAGACCACCTTCTCAACTCTGCCACCCTCAAGCCTTACAATCAGCCTGCCATAATCATCTATCCCTTCGGCTAACCCTTCAATAACGCTATCCAGCGAAGTAACCTTAACCTTTTTCCCGATCCCCTGGCTCAGTCCTCTCCATTCATCGAGTACAGGCCCGGGTCCTTCATTGAGAAAAATCTTATACCACCTGTCTAATTCCTTAATGAGTAATGAGAGGATTTCTGTCCTCCGAATATCACTGCCGATCTTCTCCTTAATGGTTGTAGCAGTAATTCTGACATCAGGTGGCAGTATTGATAAATCCATATTAACATTGATCCCTATCCCCAGGACGATATAGTTTATCCTGTCAGTCTCCGAATTCATCTCCGTAAGTATCCCTCCGACCTTCTTTCCGTCGAGGATGATATCATTCGGCCATTTAATATTTACCCCTGTATTAAGTGCCTTTCTCAAGGCTGACGCTGAGGCGACAGCCGCCATAAGGGTTATAAGAGGTGCCTCAGACGGAAGAATTTTCGGTCTTAAAATTATAGAAAGGTATATATTCCCTTCAGGCGAGATCCATCTCCTTCCGAGCCTGCCCTTCCCGTTTGTCTGGGTTTCTGTTAGGACGATAGTGCCTTCAGGAGATCCCCTTTCACCCAATTCCATACCCTTTATATTTGTGGAATCGATTGCCTGAAAGACATGGATTTCTTTTCCTATAATCAGAGGATTTTTATGGCATGCACCGGTCAGTGTCCGCTTGATCTCCTGTGCAGAGAGAATATCAGGAGCTGATAACAGTCTGTAGCCCTTTGAAGGAGATGCCTCGATCGTATATCCCCTGGTCCTCAGGTCCCTCACCCTCTTCCATACAGCCGACCTTGTTATACCTATCTCTTTGCTCATGGTCTCACCTGAGAGAAATATCTCCTTATTCCTCTTCATAAGATCGATAATCCTCTCATTAAGGTCCATCTCTGTTTGATTCCTGCTGAGATATTTTAAAAGGTTAATCTAAATCCTGGATTTGTTGGTATATCTGAACTCATCTCGACAGGTTCTGCAGGACATCTTTCACCTTCTCGGCAAGCTTCTTGGGGGAAGTTGTAGCCTTGACGAGGTAATCGCTTATACCCAATGCGGCAGCCCTGTCCATCTCTGCAGGGGTCATTCTTCCTGTGAGCACAAGGACAGGGATATTTTCCCATTCAGGGTTTACACGTACGAGCTGGAGGAACTTGTATCCATCCATATCCTCCATAATAAGGTCTAATACTATAAGATCCGGAACATCCTCCCTCAGTCTCTTTATACCTTCCATACCGCTCGAAGCCTCCATTACGAAGAACCCCTCTGCCATAAGAATACTCTTATACATCCTCCGGGAGGTTTCTGAGTCATCTATAATAAGAACCTTCTTTGTGAATATCTTCTCTGAGACGTAGGGAGTCTCCTTGATTTCCTGGAGGAAATCCTTTAACTTTTTCCTCTCCTCAGGGAGGAGACTGATGAACATAACCCCGAAACCCACGTCTCCGTGCACATACTGGACCTTTACCTTGCCTCTCAGTGGTTGCCCCTCATCCTTAAGGAAGAGTGATATATCTATCAATGCATCTTTCTGAAATGCCTCAGGTGAATAGATATACATCCCGTCTTCGCTTATATCTATTGCGCCTGCCTCTATATTGCCATTGATAACAACCCTCTTCTTGACCAGTGACCTCTTCTGCCTCTTGTCTTCAAGGTTATCCATATATTTCTCCTCTACGAGTCGTAGGTCATCCCCCTATCTTAGACATTGTTCTCTGGAATCGGCGTGGTATTCTTTCCCCGAGCCTGTGTTCCTTTGGTTTTACGCTGACGGCAAGCGAGAGGAGCCTCTCTATCTCAGTATCATCACAGCCATTCCTTATGGGGTTCTTGAGGTCTATCTCTGACTCTGAAAACAGACATGGTCTCATCTTTCCGTCTGCAGTAAGCCTCAGCCTGTTACAGGAAGAACAGAAATGATTCGTTAAAGGGCTTATGAAACCAATAACACCCACTGCGCCAGGAAGGCGGTAATTTTCAGCAGGGCCGGCCTGTCTTTCAGATCTATCAGGGACCAGATCTCCCAGGGTACGAATCCTCTCTTTTATCTCCCCTGTAGATATATATTTCCTTTCATCCCACATCTCCTTTGCACCTATAGGCATGAATTCAATAAATCTCACATCTACCGGTCTTCTAAGAGTAAGCATAGCAAAATCGAGTATCTCGTCATCATTAAATCCTTTTATGGGGACGATATTTATCTTTACAGGTTTCAGCCCGGCATTCTCTGCCTCCTCTATCCCGTCCCATACATCGGAGAGATGTCTTCCCCTTGTAATTATCTCATATCTCTCAGGACTGAGCGAATCAAGGCTTACATTTACCCTCTGCAGTCCTGCCCTGGATAGGTCTCCTGCATATGCCTTAAGGAGAACACCATTTGTTGTAAGGCTTATATCCTCAATCTCTGTCATCTCAGCAAGTGATTCTATTAATCTTACAATGTCTTTCCTCACAAGGGGTTCCCCCCCTGTGATCCTTACCTTAGAAATTCCAAGTCTTGTTGCAATCCTCACTATCCTCAGGATCTCCTCGTATCTCAGGATCTCCCGATGCTCGATGAACCTCACCCCTTCAGAAGGCATGCAGTATATGCACCTCAGATTACATCGGTCTGTCACAGATATCCGCATGTAATCGATTCTTCTTTCAAAATGATCCTGGAGATGTCCTGACATGTTTACTTCTTCTTCTTTGTAGACTTTGATGCCTCTTCTTTTATCCTCTTTTTTGCAAGAGAGGCCTCTTCCGATTTAGGGTATTTCTCTATAACCCTCTCCATAAGGAGTTTGCCAGAGGCCTTATCACGTAGTTCATAGAATGAATATCCCTGCTTAAGCATTGCGCTCGGCACCTTTTCGCTCTTGGGAAACTTCTTTATGATGTCCTCAAAGGCAAGTATGGCATTCTCATAGTCCTTTTCAGCAAAGTAACATTCTCCGAGCCAGTATTGGGCATTATCTGAATATTCTCCCTTCGGATAGGCCTTAATGAACCTCTTGAACATATCCTTTGCAATCCCAATCTCTCCGTGTTTGAACGTGGCGTATGCCTCTTTATATGCGTCCTCAGGGGATTTTTCTTTCTCTTTCTCCTTTACCTCTGGAGGCGAAGATGGTTTGGTCTCTGGCGGGGCAGAAGGCTGGGCACCGGAGATTGAAATCTCGATTGAGTTGAGACGGTTTTTAATGTTGTTCAGTCTGTTTTCGATTTCTTTTATCTGGAGGCTATAATTTTCTTTTACGGATGTAACGTCCCTTAAAGATTTCTCTGTCTGGTATCTCCCTTCTTCAAAACGACCTATGAGGGTCTGAATGTCTGACTGCAGTGTATCTATCTTCACACCAAGTTCAGCCTGATTCTTCCTTATATCAGAAAGGGAGTTCTCTATCTCTTTCTGCTTTCTCTCCATGTTCAGGACCTCGTTATTAAGCTTAGTTACATCACCTGTCGTAGCACATCCCAGCGTCAGTAATATAATTGATATTGGCAATAAAAATGATTTCATCATAATGTCCTTATAATAATTTCCCCTCCTTTTTAATTCCCCTTTCTCCCCCTTTATAAAAGGGGGATAGAGGGGAATTTGGGAAATTTATACTATTTCAAAATCACAAAGTGACCCCTTCTGTTTTTTGTCCAGGCCTCTTCATTATGGCCGGGGTCGAGGGGTTTTTCTTCACCGAAACTTATTGTGGAGACCCTCTTAGGATCTACCCCGAGTAATACAAGATAGTCCCTTGCGCTCCTTGCCCTTCTGTCACCGAGGGCAAGATTGTACTCATTTGATCCCCTTTCATCACAGTGTCCTTCTACCTGGATCTTCACTCCAGGGTTTTTCTTGAGCCATGCCGCATTCTTCTCAAGGATTGCCTTGACGTCATCCCTGATATTATATTTATCATAGTCAAAGTAGATA
>CAKKRL010000072.1 GCA_919902655.1 Thermodesulfovibrionia bacterium | reverse complement strand
ATTGGAATAGCAACATTTATCATAAAAGAAGCGCAGAACCTTAACTTTGCAATGCCAGTTGATTTGATAAAGGAAAAGATAGGCAGCAAGAAAATTACTTCTTTAAGAGATGCTGAAATAGAAGACTATGAAAAAACAGCGGAGTATTGGTTTTATGTTGGTGTTGCCTATGGCGAAGCAGGCATGTATAAAGAGGCGTTAGAGGCGTTTAAACAGGCTATAAGGATTAAACCTGATTATGCAGAGGCTCATTATAATCTTGGTGTTACCTATGGCAAGTTAGGCATGTATAGAGAGGAGATAGAGGCATACAAGCAAGCAATAAGGATTAAACCTGATTACGCAGATGCACATTATAACCTTGGTGTTACCTATGGCAGATTAGGCATGTGGAGAGAGGCAAAAGAGGCATACAAACGGGCTATAAGGATTAAACCTGATGATGCAGAGGCTCATTATAACCTTGGTGTTACCTATTTAATTCTAAAAGATAAGGGCTCTGCATTAGAAGAATATAAGATATTGAAGAACCTTAACCCAGAGCTTGCTAATGAGTTGTTTAATTTGATTTATAAGTAGAACTTTGATAAGACGAAATGAATCCCGATAATAACAATCCCCTCAATATGGTTCCTGATCCTTTTACTGGCGACACCTTTGTTATACCAGAAACCCTTTGCACACCAGAACGAAAAGCTTGGTTTAATAGGATAAATAAAATTGTTGCCCTTCAAAAGATAATCACACTCGCATTACAAGAATATAGAAATAACAATGAAAAGAAATTTTCAAATCTTACTTATAAAGAAAATACTCCAATAAAGATTGAATCTCATGATGGAACATATATAGTTGTTCCTGTACGGCTATTATTCAAATTGTGCAACGAAGGTATTGACATTCTTAATAATCAAATCTTCGTAATGCTTTATGGCTCTTTTGAGACTTATTTACTTGAAATGTTTGAGACAACTTATCCTCAGATTGGAATTACAGAAAACACACTGGACATATCGCGGTATATTTTGATGAAGGGGAATTGGGATGGAAAATTTTGTAAAATGAGCTCGGTATTTAAAATTGATTATAAAGCCAGTAAATTAGTAGAGCATTTTGCTGGATTTGAACTGGATTTTATGGGAGAAATTCATAAAAATCCTTTGGAATTTTTAGATGAATTGGCTCAAATTCGTCATAGAATAATTCATGCATCAAGTATTATAGATTGTGCTTTTGTTGATAAATACCAAACAGAGAATTTTGAACAAGGCAAACAAATCAATATACCTCACGAAATAATTCCAGCATTCTATGGTTTTTATGTATTGCTGACTGACTATGTTGATGACCTTTTTGCTCAAAAATATGGATATAAGCGTATAAAGATAAATCCATCTGCGACATGAAGGAGGGATTAATGAGATAGAATAACATTCGGTTTACAATTAGAGACAGTGCTAAACGAAATGGCTGGCTATCCAAAAACTATACAATTTCATAGAAATAGTAGCTGTCCATGAGAATTAAACCATTAATTTTAATGGAGCCGGCGAGTGGATTCGAACCACCGACCAGCTGATTACGAATCAGCTGCTCTACCCCTGAGCTACGCCGGCCTGAGTTTCGCAATCACCTCTTCGATCCTGTCGAGACCCTTCTTTATATTTTCCATGGAAGTAGCATAGGATAGTCTTATATATTCATCTGCGCCGAATGGTTCCCCAGGGACTACGGCTACCTTCGCATCCTCAAGTAAATAACGGGCCATATCGTAGGAGTCTTTTATAATTTTTCCTTCAAAGCCCTTACCGTATAAAGAAGAGACTTTAGGGAAGGCATAGAAGGCGCCTGTTGGCATGATACAGGAGACTCCGTCCATCCTGTTAAGCCTCTCAACCATATATTTTCTTCTCCTGTCAAACGCCTCTACCATTTTCTTCAGAGAATCCTGTGGCCCTCTCAGAGCCTCGACAGCCGCCTTCTGGGCGATAGATGTCGGGTTTGATGTGGACTGACTCTGGATGTTAGTCATAGCTGAGATCACCTCTTTTGTTCCTGCTGTATATCCTATCCTCCATCCTGTCATGGAGTGGGACTTGGATAGGCCGTTTACAACAAGTGTGAGTGTTTTTACATCAGTACTGAGGGATGCAATACTCACATGTCTAAAACCATCATATACAAGCTTCTCATATATCTCATCTGAGATGATATAGATCTTATGTCTCACTGCGACTTCGGCTATTTCCTCAAGACCCTTTTTATCATAGGCCATACCTGTGGGGTTAGAGGGGCTGTTTAGGATCAAGGCCTTTGTCTTAGGTGTTATCTTCTCCTTTAGAATCTGAGGAGTCAGCCTGAAGTCGTCACCTGTCTTTACGATTACAGGGGTTGCATCATTAAGGATTGCCTGGTCAGGGTAAGAGACCCAGTATGGTGAGGGAATAATAATTTCATCACCAGGATCGAAGAGTGCCTGTGCGATGTTATAAAGAGAGTGTTTTGCACCACAGGATACGATTATCTCCGTGCGTTCATAGTTAAGGTCATTATCCCTTTTAAACTTCTCTATTATCGCATCCTTAAGTTCATCTATTCCTGCAACGGGTGTATACTTTGTGAATCCATCCCGTATCGCCTTAATTGCAGCCTCTTTTATGTTATCCGGTGTATCAAAATCCGGCTCCCCTGCTCCGAATCCGACTATATCAACCCCCTGTGCCTTAAGTGCCTTTGCCTTTGCATCTATTGAAAGGGTAGGGGATGGTTTTATGCCAGAAACCCTTTTTGATAAACTCATCTTAGCACCTCATAGTAATAATAAAAAATATTATGCCTTATCCCATTCATCACTGCTTATACCTGCCTGTCTGAGTATCTCTTTAACAAGACCTATATGAATATCTCCGCTTCCATGAGGATTTGGAATACGGATTTTCTTTTGTCCCTTAATCATAAACTGATGTTTACCACCAGAGAAGGGACCTGAATATCCAAGAGACCTGAACTTTCTGATTAGTTCCCTCTTCTGTATGGTGGACGGCATAATCAGGCGGGTGCTACCTCTTTGATATTTATATTTATGCCCTTTACCACAGGGATAGGGTCTTTATCCTTCAATTTTAAAATAAGCCATTCTTCTAAAACCTCGATGAGTTCTTTCCTGCATTCCTCAACCGATTTACCATTAGCCCAGATACCTTCGAATCCAGAAATCTCAGCAAACCAGCTTCCATCATCTAACTTTTTGTATTCCGCAGTCTCTATCGCAGCCTGGATATATTCAACTAACATGGGCCACCTCCTTTATCTTTATGGTTTCTTGATGATTATACCAAATACATCACAATGTGTAAATTGTTATATCTTGCTATAGGTATCAGAAATTAGGGGAACATGAAGGATAAATCAATCATAAACCCCTCTTCCCTTGCGGCCATGGCTCGTAGAGGAGAGGATTAAGGTGAGGGGAGTATAATCCTCACTACCTGCCTGTAGGTCATCAAAGGCTCAGAGAAGATCGTACTCTCCTGTCAATGTATAAGTTAATTCATTGAGCATTGAGTGTATAAAACTGTTGACAACAAATTATATTATATATAAAATATGATTATCATATTTTATATAAGGAGGAACGATGGGTAAACCGGTCAGTGCAACAGAAGCTGTCAGGAAGTTTTCTGAGATCCTGAATTCAATAAAATATAGGGGAGATCACTACACAATTATAAGGGGCGGCAAGCCTGTGGCTTCTATCTCGCCTGTAGAAACAGAAACCAGAGGAAGATCGCTTGGCGACCTGAAGGAGTTGTTAAAAAGACTTCCAAGCCTCGGAGATGAATCTGAAAGATTTGAAAAGGATTTAAAAGAGATCAGAAGACACCAGCCTTCTATGCCCGGGAAAGATAGATGGGTCTGATATTCGATACAAGCGTTCTCATCGCTATAGAACGAAGGTCTTCAGCTATTGAAAGTTTTATTAAAGAGCGTGAGGGTGAATCATTTGGTATAAGTGTGATTTCAGTTTCTGAACTCCTGCATGGCGTGCATAGGGCTGATACAGAAAAAAGACGATTTAAAAGGGAATCTTATGTAGAAAGGATTATAGAAACCTTCCCTATCTATTCGTTCGATCTCAATGCCTCAAGAATTTATGCAAGAATCTGGGCAACTCTTGCAAAAAGAGGAATCACTATAGGCTCTCATGACCTTATGATTGCCTCTACGGCTATCTCATTGGGTTTTTCCGTCCTTACATCTGATACAAGGGATTATGAAAAGATCAAAGGACTTAAGGTAGAGCAGTTTGCTGGATAAATTAATAAAGATACACTTTCCTCTATTATTTCTTTTTTGTATTCCTCTAAATATCCTTGAGCAGTCTGATTATATCCTCGTTCTGCTTAATAATTCTTTCTGCCTGTTTATAGGTCATCAAAGGCTCAGAGAAGACCGGACTCTCCTGCCCTGTCGGGTTCGTCCTCACAACCATGACAGAGAGAGTATTGTATGGTTTGACAGAATTAGGAACAACTGATTAAGTTAGTCCTACGGAAGGAGGAAAGAGATGGCAAGGAAGAGGAGGACTACTAATATTTTGCTTTATCTGATCCGAGGCAAGATGCATCGGCTTTTCTTGTGCAAGATTGAGGTCTTAATAAATGATGAGATTCTTCCCCTTCGTTTCGCTCAGGGTCAGAATGACAGAAAATAAATCTTATCTAAATTTCTTCCTGAACTCCTTTTCCACAATATCAGGGACGAGACCTTTTGTTGATCCCTTAAGAGATGCCACTTCCTTCACGATACTCGATGTGAGATAGGAATATTCCTCGCTCGGCATCATGAAGACCGTCTCTACCTCTGAATCGAGCCTCCTGTTCATCAGGGCCATCTGGAATTCATACTCGAAATCAGAGACAGCCCTAAGCCCTCGGATTATTGCTTTAGCGCCCTTTGCCCTCGCATAATCTATTAAAAGGCCATCAAAGGGCTCAACCTTTACATTACCCAGTCTTTTAGTAGCCTCCTTGGCCATCTTTGTCCTCTCCTCTATGCTGAATAGAGGAGCCTTCTTCGGTTTCTCTGCAACGGCCACTATAATCTGATCGAATATCCTGAGCCCCCTCTGTATGAGGTCAACATGGCCGTTCGTAATGGGGTCAAAGGTTCCAGGGTATATAGCTATCTTTTTCATTTTGTAAAATACCTCTAATGAATTGGCATTACTGTTTTTATAAAATCTCCTCTATGAGCCGTTGGCTCAACGAGCCATAGGCCCTAACCCCTCTTTGCCAAAGAGGGGAATATATTATCCCCCTTTGAAAAAGGGGGATGGAGGGGGATTTTATAGAATGTCAGCACCGTATCCCCGTATCTATACTCCTTTAAAAGCCTTAAAAGACCCACCTCTTCAGGAAGTTTTTTCTTCTTAAAGTGTTCTGCTACAAGGACCCCGTCTTCATTCAGGACGTCCCCCTTTGAAAGTATCTTAATTATCCTATCCATTTCCCCTGTGTGATATGGGGGATCGAGAAAGATTATATCAAATCTCTCCGCTTTCTTCATAGCATTATTAAGAAATCTTCCTGCATCCTGTCCTACAACATCTGCCTTTTCACCTAAGCCAAGAGATGAGACATTCTCCCTGATTACTCTTCTGAGGGAGGGATCTGATTCAACAAAGACAGCCTTCTCACCCCCCCGGCTCAGGGCCTCTATACCGATGGCCCCTGTGCCAGCATAGAGGTCGAGAAATATAGCTCCCTTGACCTTTTCACCGATAATATCAAACAACGCCTCCTTAACCTTTTCTGAGGTAGGTCTGATTCCGGCCTTTGAACCCTTCAGTCTTCTGCCTCTTGAAATCCCTGATACAACCTTCAAAATATAGACCAGATTATATGTGAGTTTATAATTCCCTGGAAGTTGTTTGTTGGCTTAAGGCGTTTGAATTGTCTGGAGGAAAGAAGGTATCATGCCTCTTCTACAGAAGACTCGTCAATGTTGTTTATAAAGATATCTACAAGTTTCGGGTCAAACTGTGTGCCTGCATTCTTTTTAAGTTCCTCTACTGCATCCTGAAATCCGCAGACAGAGGGTTTTACATCCTCGCTTATCATCTTTCCAGTGGATTTATATGAATATCTGCTGATCATTGCATCGAAGGCCTCTGCAATAGCGATTATCCTCGATTCGAGAGGTATGGTCTCACCCTTAAGTCCTGCGGGGTATCCGGCGCCATCATACCGTTCATGATGATGCAGGATAATTGATGCGATATCGGCATAGAAATTTATCGGACGCAACATCTCGTAACCAAGTTTTGCATGAGTTTCGTAGGCATAAAAGTGTATCGGGTGAAGCATTTCGTAACCGAGCTTCGAATGTGCTTTATAATCATCCTTTGAGGAAATTTCCCTTATCTTGATCTTTAAAAATCCGATATCATGGAGAAGGCTTGCACGGTACAGTTTCTCCTTATCATACTCAGGCATATTCAGTGCGCTTGCTATCATAAGGCCATATTTTGCAACCCTCTTTGAGTGGCCGTGCTTTTCATGGACAAAGTTGTCCATGGCATCAAGGAGGATACCTGTAAGATGGATTTCGTAATTTTTCTGATCTTCATAAAATTTTACCCTTGCAATGGATATGGCGGCCTGGTCAGCAAAATATGTTATCAGTTCTTCATCTTCTTCGCTAAAGGAGTCGTTCTTTTTATTAACAAGCTCTAATGCACCTATAACCCCTGTGCTCAACCTTAATGGTACGCAGAGAAGCGATGTTGTCTCATTGCCTGTCAACTTGTCCACTTCTGCATTGAACCTGCTGTCTTTTTTCGCATCATTAACCCTGACAGCACCTCCATTTTCTATGACCCAGCCGGCTATACCCTGTGATCTCGGGAAGTAAAATCCTGCAAGTTTCCTGCTTTCAATTCCCTTTACTGTCTTGAATACAAGTTTGTCTCCTTCTGCAAGCAATATCGAACCTGCATCTGCCCCTGTAATCTTCAATGAACTTTCCATAATATTTTCGAGAAGCAGATCGCCGTAGACTATCTCACGGATATCCCTCGTTGTAGCCAGCAGGGAATGTAACTTTGTGCTGTATTCCTCTATCTTCTTTATTGCCCTTTTTGAGGCTGAATTAGCGAGATAGAGACCTATTGCAATAAGTCCGGCAAGGATTGACAGAATGGCAACAACAGACTGGGTCGGTACATAATTCAGGATTTCGTAGAGGAATCTTAAAACAAGGAATGCGAGGGCATAGATAACAAGGAGTACTACCCAGTTAAGGACCTTGATCTGGCGCTTTATAGACTCTATTGCAACTTTTTTCCCTTCTATATTAACAGACATTAATATCTCTCAAAGATTGACATAAAAACTCTACTTGAATACAACCTTAATGTCAAGAATTTTTTCAGAACTGCTATTCCTGATATTTAATATTTTGGTATTGAAATTACATGTTAAAGTGGTATAATAAAAAAAGGAGATAATAAATGAGAAAGAATCTTGTAGTTTTAATGTTACTCCTGACCCTGTTCATTACTACTATTGCAGAATCAGGAACTGCGGTATATGTGGGATCATGGTCTGGCTGGTGGGGTTACCCGGAGATAGGTTCCGGAAGGTCCTTTATAAGTACAGGCTTCCCTCACCGGTGGGGTCAGACAGGATTCAGCATAGGATTCTCTAAAAAGATAGATGACAGCCAGATATACCTCAGTGCCTTTCTACCCTTCTTTGGAGATTATGACTATTATGGACACTACCATCCCTATGAATCCTATGAATATTACTATCCATATTATTATAGAAACTACGGGAAGGTAATCATTAAGGACCCTGAATCAATTGAAGATTCCTATCCAAAGCTCATTGAGAAAGGCCGGGATGTAATATTTTATGGTGGCATACAGATACATCCTGCCGGGAGGGTAAAGGTAGTTATTAACAGAGGCGACTCAGAACAACCTGAAATTGCAGATATAGAAATAGACGGCCTACCAGCAGGGAAAACCGGAGATAAACCTTTTGAGATGGGCATCCTGATAGGCAAACATAAGGTATCTATTAAAAAGGACGGAAAGGAGGTGTTTTCAGCAGAGATAGATATAGAGAGGAATAAAGAGGTCTTTTTGAAGATAGACCTTGAGGATCTGATCAAGTAAAAATCTATTTAAAAGGGAGGCATTATGTCTACCACCCCGGAACAGAAACAGGCAGAATTAGGGACTTCAAGTAGCGGGATAGAACCGAATCTTGCTGCTGCATTGTCTTATGTTTTGACGATAATAACCGGAATAATCTTTTTTGTGATAGAGAAGGAGAATAAGTATGTCCGGTTTCATGCCATGCAGGCAATACTCTTCGGGGCTGCATGGATTGTTCTCTGGATAGTCCTCGGTGTTGTCTTTCTGGGGCTTATTTTTGTTCCTGTAATTGGCTGGATTATAAGTGCCGTGATTTACCTCGGTTTAGGACTCGGCGGATTTATTCTCTGGCTGATTCTGATGTATAAGGCATACCAGGGTGAGAGATTCAAGCTCCCTGTTATCGGGGATATAGCAGAGAAAAATGCCTGAGAATTTTTTTAAATAAATGAGAGGAGGTAGTATGAGGATAAGAAAAGGTACATTGACACTGATTTCTACTCTGACATTTGTAACCATGATGTTTGCCCTTACCAACTGTGCCCCTACAGCTACAGTTACGAAGGGAACAGCAGCTCCAACCATGTCACAGGCCCAGTCTGCACCGCCTACCGGTGCCCAGAAGAGGGTCGCTGTTATGAAGTTTAGTGATAAAACCGCTAAGGGCTGGAGGGGTGTAGGTGAAGGGATGTCTGAGATGCTCGCCTCTGCACTCTTCGAAAGCGGGAGGTTTATCGTCCTTGAAAGGCAGGCCGTGAGGGACGTCATCCAGGAGCAGGATTTGGGTGCCTCCGGAAGGGTTAAGAAGGAAACAGCAGCGCCAATCGGAGAGATAGAAGGAGCTGAGCTTCTGATATACGGTGCAGTCACAGAGTTTGAGCCCGATCAGGCAGGCATCGGTGGCGGGACATATATTCCGGGTCTTAAAACAGGCGTGATTGGTGGTGTGAAGAGGTCCCACGTGGCTATTGATCTGAGGATTGTGGATGCAAAGACATCGAGGATAGTTGCCACCACAACGGTTACCGGTAAGGCTACAGATGTAGGTGCTGGGATTGGAACACAAATTGGTGGTGGGAAGACAAGGATGCCAGTTGCACTTGGAGGGTGGAGCAAGACGCCAATGGAACAGGCGATAAGGGCCTGCATAGATCAGGCGGTAAATTTCATATCTTCAAAAGCACCTTAAATAATGATTATAGGGCAGGGCAAGGCAATGTCCTGCCCTATAAAGTCCATTTAAATGGTCACACAAGAAGTTAAAAAAGATACATCAATAATCCTGATTTTTGCCTTTTTTATCTCTATCTTCTTCAGTTGTGCCCCAACTGCCGAGGTTACAAAGGGTTCTGTAATCCAACCTCAACAGGGACCTCCTTCAGGACAGAAAAAAAGGATTGCAGTAATGAGCCTCGGTGATAAGACTAATAAAGGCTGGAGGGGTATAGGTGAAGGCATGGCCGATATGCTTAACTCTGCCCTTGTGAATACGGACAGATTCATTGTCCTTGAAAGAGAAAGAATCAGGGATGTTATATCCGAACAGGATTTGACAGGCGGGAAGGCTATCCCGATAGGAGAGATTGAAGGTGCAGAATTAATGATATTTGGAGATATCACAGAATTTGAACCAGAGAAGATTACTGCAGCCGGGGTGTTATTGGGCCTTGCCTCGCTCGGCTCTGTTATATATTCTGCAACGAGTAAGAATAAAGTACCTTTCTTCCTCGCAGGCTATATAGAGGCGCATATTGCTATGGACCTCAGGATAGTAGACACAAGAACCTCGAGGGTTGTTGCTACAACCACAGTTCAAGGCAGGGCCTCTGATATAGGAGGTCTGGTCGGTGGTGTTGTGGGTGGTGGGAAGACAGAACTCCCTATAATACTTGGAGGTTTTGCAAAGACACCTATGGAGAAGGCAATCAGGACATGTATAGATACCGCCTCTGACTGGATTGCAAGGAGCGGCCTTTGATCCATTATGAAAGTTCTTCATAATTTATCCCGTTTTATTTCAATCTTCCTTATCCTTTTACTCCTTAGCTGTGCGGTTAACCCTGTCACAGGGGAAAAGGAGTTCATGCTTGTTACAGAAGATGACGAGATATCATTCGGCCGTGAGATCTATCCTAATATCCTCTGGGGGGAAGAAGGGGGAGGAGGGATATTCAGGGACAGGGAGCTTGAGGGTTATCTCGGAGGGATTATAAGGAGGATACATTCTATTTCCCACAGGCCGAACCTGCCTGTAAACTTTGTTGTCCAGAACAGTTCCGTACCAAATGCATGGGCAATTCCTGGCCATGTGTCTATTACAAGAGGGCTATTGGTTAATATGGAGAATGAGGCACAGTTTGCCTTTGTGATGGGACATGAGATGGGACATGTCTCTGCGAGGCATTCTGCAAAAAAGATGTCCGTAGGACTCCTCCAGCAGCTTGGCATAGTTGTGGCATCTGCCTTTATTAAAGAAGGGAAGACAGAACATGAATTACTCCTCGGTCTCGGGGTTATAGGCTCAAGCCTTCTAATTCTCAAATACGACAGGGGACAGGAACTTCAGGCAGACCGCCTCGGAGTCCTCTATATGGCGAAAGCAGGTTATGACGCGAATGAGGCAGCGACAGCCCATAAAAACTTAGATAAAGCTATTAAGGATTACTTGGCGAGGCTCGGGAAAAGCAGGGAGGAATCGATCCTCGGAGACCTCCTTTCTACCCATCCGAGGACGCAGATTCGTCTTGATGAAGTAAAAGCGATGATACAGAACCTTGAGCCATACAAAATACAGGGAGACGGGAAGTTTACCTCTCCGTTTATGAAGCATACTGCAAGAACAAGGGATATCCAGAAGTCTTACCTTAAATACGATGATGCCACAAGGGCATTCAGAGAAAATAATATAAGAAAGGCAGAGGATAATATCTCCGAGGCCTTAAGGATGAATCAGGAGCAGGCTCCTTTCTGGAATTTATCAGGTCTTATCCAGCTTAAACAGGGAAAGTACGATGAGGCAGAAAAGAATTTCAGGACTTCCCTTAACAAGGACTCCGAATACCAGCCTGCATATCACGGATTAGGTCTCAGGCATTATCTGTTGAACGATCACAGAAGCGCCCTCGGATATTTTGAAAAGAGCCTGAATTTCTATCCAGGGCATCCAGGGTCAAATTACTATGCAGGGGTAATTAATTATAAATTCGGTAATTACAGAAATGCCCTAAAACACCTCGATAATTTTGCGGAGGTCTCTCCTAAACATCCTGAGGTACACGGGTATCTGGGGCTGAGTTACGAATCCCTCCGTGAATTAGAAAGTGCAGCAAATGAATATAAGGCACAGATTCAGGTATCGCCGAATAACGAGATGGGAAGGACTGCGAGGTCAAGACTAAGAGCACTTGAGCCATACCTTCAGCCTAAGAAGAAATAGAGTAGTATTATTAAATCCCGAATCCCAGGGGGAGAAGCTCTCTGATATTCTTTATAATATAACCTCCTTTCCTGTCAATGATTATAAGGCAATCTTCTGAAAATTCATATATCACCTGCCTGCAGGCACCGCAGGGGGTGCAGATCTTCTTATCATTGCATGAGATGGCAATTGCAACTATGTCTTTCACCCCGGAGGACAGGGCATTAAATATCGCTGCCCTTTCTGCGCATATGGTGAGACCATAGGAAGAGTTCTCAATGTTACAGCCCCTGAAGATCATACCACTTCTTGTCATTACTGCAGCACCTACATGGAAATTAGAATAAGGTGCGTAAGAAAATTCCCTGGCATTCCTCGCCTCAGTGAGAAGTTTATTTATGGTTTTTTTAGTAATCCTCTTCAACTCTTTTCCTGAATAGTCCTGATGTCATAGCTTAAATTCCCCTCCCTTGATGGGAGGGGATAAAGGGGAGGGTGAAATAATATCAGATCGAAAATCAAACGGGCTTCTTGCCTCTTTCACGGTTCTGCTCGGGACGCAATGCGTATGGTAGGCAACTGACACGTTGGGACTAACATTCAATTTTACATATTAGTCCATGAGAAAGTATAGTAAAATTAATCAGATAACGTCAAGGCAATTTTTTATTGACCACACATTTAACTTTATGCTACCGTTCAGATAATAACTGGTTATAAGTAAGAAATACAGACAGGGGAAGACAGATATTTATTGACGAGCCGCCAATTCTGCAAAAACAGATGAAAACATTGGAGAGAAAATGAACTTACCAGAACCTCAGACTTTACCTTATTCGACATTAATGAGTGAAATTGAGAAAGGGATAGTGAAAATTCCTCAATTCCAGAGAGATTTTATTTGGAGTAAAAGGAAAGCATGTAAATTAATGGATAGTATTGTTAAAGGCTATCCAATAGGTACATTCATATTTTGGAAGACAAAGGAAAGATTAAGGTCTATAAGAAATATCGGGGGAATTGAACTTCCGGAACCCCCTGAAGGTGATTTCATCCAGTATGTCTTGGATGGACAACAAAGATTAACAAGTTTATTTACCATCCTTAAAGGATTAAAAATTGTAAGAAATACAGAAGGATCAGCCAATAAGAAAGGTGGGATTAGTAATGCTGCTCTTCAAAAGAAAATTGAGAAATTACCTCCAGAAACACTCAAAAAGCTAATTGAAATTCTTAAGGCAACTAAGGAAGATGATTTTTCAGAAATGTATGTGGATTTATCGGCAAAAGAAGATGACGAGATTATTATCATAGATATTGAAAATGTAGACAAGAACAACATTATCAAGCTAAATGATTTACTGTTTGGTAGTCTAAAGAAACTTGCAAATTATCCAAGCGAGTTACATGAAAAAATAGATGCCTATAGGCAACGAATTCAGTCTTATCCATTCCCTGCCATCATTATAAAAGAAGCCTCTCTCGATGTAGCCACTGAAATATTTACAAGAATAAATGTCGGAGGTGTGCCATTAACGGTTTTTGAAATAATGGTCGCAAAAACTTATGATGCAGAGAAAAACTTCGATTTAGCAGAAAAGTATAATGAATTGGTAAATCGCTTATCGGAAGTTGATTATGAAACGATTTCACCTGCAACGGTTTTGCAGACAGTTTCCGTATTAATGACGAAAGAATGTTCAAAGAAAAGGATATTAAATCTTAACAAGCACAAGTTCATTGCTATTTGGAATGATACGGCAGATGCAATAGAACGGGCTATAGATTACTTCAGAGGTTTTTATAGAATACCCGTATCTCAATTATTGCCCTATAACGCTTTGATTGTTCCGTTTGCATACTTTTTTTATCACCATAATGACAAACCAACAGGTGATAAACAAAAATACCTCCAGGATTTTTTTTGGAGGTGTACATTATCTGTAAGATATTCATCGGCAGTTGAAAGTAAATTAGCACAGGATATAAAAAGAATTGATACAATCTTAAAAGATGAATTGCCGAAGTATGATTATGCAATAGATTCAAGTCCAGAATTTATAAAGAATAATGGCTGGTTTAGTGCTGGCAGAAGTTATATTAAAGCAATACTCTGTATTTATGCACATCATCAACCAAAATCATTCATTGATAACTCTATAGTCCAGATAAATAATAATTGGCTTAAGCAGGCAAATAGCAAAAATTATCATCACTTTTTCCCGAAAGCATACTTAGACAAAAAAGAAATGAGTTTCCAATCCGATAGTAACCATATTCTTAACATTACGATTGTAGATGATTTTCTCAATAAGAGAAAAATCAGAGACAATGCTCCATCAAAATATATGGCAAAGTTCGCAAAAGATAATCCCCATTTGGCAGAAACAATGAAAACTCATCTCATTGATGACTTTGATAAATTCGGGATATGGGCTGATGATTATGACAGATTTATTGATAACCGTGCTTTAAAGGTGAGTGAAGAAATAAAGAAGAGAATTATTGTTCAAGAGGTTGATACGGAAGGGCAAGAACCAATCTTTGATGATGAGGAAGAAGTTGAAATCCAAATGCTGTAAAAAAAAAGAATGCTTCTAAATCAATAATACTTGCAACGGATGGCTAACATGTTGTAAATGACTCGCATTCAAACTTTTCGGGTTTCTTTTGTGCCAAGGCTGTTAAATATTCAGTGTAAGTAAGGAAAAGAATAATTTTGTTTATAAGACCACCCTATTTTTAAGAGGTTGTTATGGAACATGAAATAAAATCTTTTACAAATGCTATTGGAGCCACTGAGCCCACGCCAAGGGACAAAAATTACACACTTTTTAAGACACTCTTTAAACGCTCTAATTATTTTCTACTCAATGGTAAATTTCTTATAATCAAAATTAGCCGAAGTAAAAAACCTTTTTATGGCGTTGATAAAGATTTTATCGAATTGCTCAATAAACTGGATAACTATTTCCTTGTGTTGCTTAATTCAGATAGTCAAGGATGGATTTATTCGAAATTGGAAATTAATTCAAACATCAGCAATAGCATCTGGAAATTGAGAGTAGCTGATAATAATTACAAAATCAATTTTGGGACATTAAAGGATTCTAACTTTTTCACATCTCGCACGCAGTTTTTAGAGAAAATTAAATGATAAAATAGAGAAATCATTAATATGATTGAACCGAAAGAAACAAAAGCCTTCTTTTACCTTTAGAGTAATGAAAGTCAAAAAACTGTGCCAAAAGCAGTATGGAGGCATTAAATGGAACCGACCTTAACAGACCGCATACATGGGGTAATATATGGCCAGGCTATTGGGGATGCCCTTGGGCTTGGAGCTGAGTCTTTGTCTAAAAAGGATG
>CAKKRL010000071.1 GCA_919902655.1 Thermodesulfovibrionia bacterium | reverse complement strand
GATTCTATAGGATTAATGTTACTATGTCAAGAATTATGGGATGTGTCCCTAATTAGATGTGTAATTAATAAAGTTGTCAAGGCCGAATATAAATACAGACAAGAGGGAACTGCTTTGTCCCAAAGCATTTTGCGATCTTAATTATTTAATAGCATCTATGAAGATAAAATGGCTGGAATTTCAGATAATCTCTATCCTGTAATCCAGGATCTCCACTGAGGGAGTTCCCCTGATAAGGCAGATGATATGGTCGAGGGTCTTGTTTATGTGTCTCTTATCGTTATTCACAGTGGCAACCGCAATAGTAGTCCTCTGCCAGAGGTCCTCTGCATCTTCTGCCACTGCGACATTAAAACTTTTCCTTACCCTATCCTTAAGGCTCCTTAGGACATGTCTTTTACTTTTGAGGGACTGGCTGTCTGGGATATGGAGATCTATCGTGCAGAGACCGATGAACATATGATAGTTAAGAGTCAAGAAAATTATAACTTCGCTGCTATCTTCTCGATTGTAAATACCTCAAGGATGTCGCCTTCCTTGATATCATTGAAGTTCTCAAGTGATATTCCACACTCATATCCTGACTGAACCTCTTTTACATCCTCTTTGAAACGTTTGAGAGAGGCCATCTTACCTTCATGGATTACTACATGGTCCCTCAGGAGCCTTACATTTGTATTGCTCCTGCTTATCGTTCCCTCAAGGACATAGCAACCTGCAATAGTTCCAGTCTTGGAGATATGGAATGTCTGACGCACCTCAACCTTTCCGAGGATCTTCTCCTTTAATGTAGGTTCAAGCAGGCCCTCCATAGCGGCCTTAACATCGGAGATGGCATCGTAGATGATATTGTATAAACGGATATCTACACCTTCCTTTTCTGCTAAGGTATATGCCTTTGGCTCAGGTCTCACATTGAAACCAATAATTATGGCCTCGGATGCAGAGGCAAGCATCACATCAGTCTCTTTAATCCCGCCTGCAGAACTGTGGATCACCTTAACCTTGACCGCCTCTGTGCCAAGCCTTTCCAGGGCCTCGCCAACCGCCTCAACAGAACCCTGCACATCCCCCTTGATAATAAGATTCAACTCCTTGACCACGCCTTCCTGAATCCTTGTATACAGGTCATCAAGGGTCATCCTTTTTCCCTTTGCTGCAATAGTATCCCTCTGTTTCTGTTCCCTTGCTAGGGCTATCTGACGGGCCCTCTTCTCATCTTCAACAACAATGAATGTATCCCCTGCCTGTGGCACTCCGGATAGTCCTATGATCTCCACTGGCGTAGAAGGACCTGCCTCAGGAAGTTTCTTGCCTGTATCATCTATAAGTGCCCTTACCTTCCCGTAGTGGATACCTGTAATAAATGTATCTCCTACCTTCACTGCCCCTGTCTGGACAAGGACGGTAGCCACAGGTCCCCTGCCCTTATCGAGTTTCGCCTCGACAATAACCCCTTTCCCTGCCCTGTTAGGATTAGCCCTGAGTTCCATTACCTCAGACTGGAGGAGAACCATCTCGAGGAGGGTCTCAATGCCTATACGCTTCTTTGCTGAGACCTCAGTGAAAATTGTCTGCCCGCCCCACTCCTCAGGGACAAGACCGTGTTCTGATAGCTGCTGTCTTATCCTGGCAGGATTTGCCTCTGGTTTATCTATCTTGTTTACCGCAACAATAATAGGCACCTCTGCTGCCTTTGCATGATTTATGGCCTCGATCGTCTGGGGCATAACTCCGTCATCGGCAGCTACAACAAGTATGACAATGTCCGTTACCTTGGCGCCCCTCGCCCTCATAGCGGTGAATGCCTCATGGCCCGGGGTATCAAGGAAGACGATAACCTTATCTTTCAGATTAACCTTGTATGCACCTATATGCTGTGTTATCCCTCCTGCCTCTGCCTCTACGAGCTTGGTCTCCCTGATGGCATCAAGAAGAGAAGTCTTGCCGTGATCAACATGCCCCATTATGGTTACTACAGGCGGCCTTGGTCTGAGCAGGGAGGCATCCTCAATAGATTCCTCAAGGATGGATTCAATAGCCTCTGCAGGGAAGAACTCTGCCTTTACACCGAAACTATCGGCAACGAGGATTGTGGCATCCATATCAACTGGCTGGTTTATCGTTGCCATAAAGCCGAGCTCGATAAATCTCTTTATCACCTCACTTAACTTCTGGCCGATCGTCTCCGCAAAATCCTTTGCCGTCATACCCTCGGTGAGTTTTATAAGTTTCTTTCTCGGTAAAGTCGGGAGTGTTACTACCTTTTCACCGGGCTTGAAGACCTTTGGTTTCTCAAGTTTCTTATATACGGGTTTGAACCCCTGCCATTTCTTTTTTGCTGCAGGAAAAGACCTCACACCTTTAAGTTTTATGGGCTGGAGTTTATCCCTGAATCTTGATGGAATGACCCTTGTCACATCTTCTTCTTCTTCGAATTTAAACGGTCCTATCCTTCTCTCTGCCTCAGCATGCCCTTCGGTTTCATCCTTCTTCCCTATCTCAGCCTTAGATTCGGTCTTCTGCTCTGTCTTCTCTTCTGCCTTCAGCTCTTTCCTGGGCAGATCAGTAACTGTTTCGATCTTTTGCTCGGCCTTTGGTTTGATCTTTATTTCAGGCTCTGTTTCCTTTCTTGCCTCTACCTTTGGCTCTACTTTTGCTCTGGTCTTCGGTTTAAGCTTTGGCTCAACCGTCGGTTCCTTCTTCACTTCAGTCTTTACCCTGACCTTCGTTCCTGTCTTTGTCTTTGTTTTCGTTTCGGTCTTAGGTTTTGCCTTAGATTTGAATAAATGCGAAATCTTATCGGCTATCTCATCATCGATACTGCTTGAATGGGTCTTCCCCTTAATACCAAGACCCTTAAGTTTCACGATAATATCTTTATTGTCTACGCCAAGTTTTTTGGCAAGTTCGTGTACTCTTATATTTCCCATATTTCTTAATGCTTGTCTATTTATTTTCAATATGGTAACATAACAAGGTTTTTAATGCAATAGCTCATCAAAAATCATAATCTATAAGATATATACCGACAGTGTTACACCTATAGATTATGGCGAAAGGAGGAATATCAATGCCAAAGGTATGTGAAATATGCGGAAAGGGACGCAAAGTTGGAATGAATGTAAGCCATTCCCATAACAGGACCAAGAGGGTTTTAAAACCAAATCTGCAGAGGGTAAAGGTATCGGGAAATGGAAGGGCTAAAAGGATTTATGTCTGTACAAGGTGTCTTAGGTCAGGGAAAGTAAAGAAGGGGGTTTCGTCCGCAGGATCCTGTGGAAAAGCAACCGAGACTAAGCGGTCATAACCCTCTTCACATCGAGCACTCCTTCCACCTGCTTAACCCTTTTAATAACCCTGTCAAGCTGGTTCAGGTCTTTAACCTCAACAACAAAATTAAGATAGGCCTTTTTATCATCAGTTGTAGAAATATTTGCCTGACTTATATTCACCTCAGCAGAGGTGATAGCAGATGATACATTCGCAAGGAGCCCCGGTTTATCTACTGTGTATACCGATATCCTGGCAGGATGTATCAATTCATCCTGCTGCCAGTTTACCTCAATAAGACGGTCTTTATCCACTGCAAGGTCAAGAACATTTGTACAATCCTCTGTATGGATGGTTACACCCCTTCCCCTCGTTATAAAACCGATGATCCTATCCCCGGGGATAGGGCTACAGCATTTAGAGAAATGAATAAGGATACCATCGATACCCTTTACACTCACCCCTTTTGTCCACTTCTCCTTCTTAGGGGTTTTCTTAACAGGCATCTCTTCTTCTTTTGCTTTTTCAGGAAGCATCCGGTTGATCACCTGTAATGCCGAGAGTATCCCATATCCTATAGCAACTAACATCTCCTCTGTCCCCTGAAAACCTGATCCCCTGGCAATATCAACCATCTCCTTCGATTTTATAACCGAAGGGCTGAGGTCATGTCTTTTCAGTTCCCTTTCCAGGAGTTCCCTTCCAAGCTCAATCGACCTTTTCCTTTCCTCTGCCTTTATCCACTGCCTTATCCTCGTCTTTGCCCTCGGAGTTGCGATGAACTTAAGCCAGTCTCTGCTTGGAACATGAACAGGTGATGTCTGGATTTCTATGGTATCTCCGTTTTTAAGATGATATTTCAATGGTACAATCTTCCCGTTTACTCTTGCCCCTACACAATGATGCCCGATATCAGAGTGAATGCTGTAGGCAAAATCTACAGGTGTAGAACCTTTTGGGAGTTCCTTTACATCACCCTTTGGCGTGAAGACATAGACAACGTCCGGAAAGAGGTCGACCTTTATCGTATCGAGGAGATCTTTCGCCTCTGTCAGGTCACGTTGAAGGTCGATGAGCTGTCTCAGCCACCCGAACCTCTCCATATCTGGCTCTCCTAAAGGAGTCTTTTCCTTATACTGCCAGTGTGCAGCGATACCTTCCTCTGCGACCCTGTTCATATCCCTGGTCCTTATCTGGATCTCAACCCTCTCCCCCTTTGGGCCAATAACCGTTGTATGAAGGGACTGATAGCCGTTTGGTTTTGGTAAACCTATGAAGTCTTTATACCTCCCTGGCACAGGGGTCCAGAGGGAATGGATAACTCCGAGTATGGCATAGCAGTCCGCCTTTGTTTCCGTAATAATCCTGATGCCTGTAAGATCATAGACCAGTTCAAAGGAGATTCCCTGCTTGAGCATCTTCTGATATATGCCATAATAGTGTTTAGGTCTTCCCTTAACATCTCCGGACAGGTTTTCTTTCTTAAGGGCATTACTTACGATATCTATTGCCTCATTTATATAACCCTTTCTCTCTTCCTCCCTCTTCGCAACCTTTTTTACAAGGTCTTCGTATTCAGATGGATGGAGATACTTTAAAGAGAGGTCCTCAAGTTCTGTCTTCATCCACCCTATGCCGAGTCTGTTTGCAATCGGTGCATAGATATCGAGTGTCTCCTGGGCGATGGCCATCCTTTTAGCAGGAGGAAGGTGTTCGAGCGTTCTCATGTTATGGAGCCTGTCAGCAAGTTTGATGAGTATTATCCTTATGTCCTTTGCCATTGCAAGGAGCATTTTCCTGAAATTCTCTGCCTGCTGCTCCTCCTTTGTCTTGAACTCTATCCTGCTTAGCTTTGTGAGACCTTCAACAAGGAAGGCAACCTCCCCACCAAAGATCTCTTTGAGATCCTCAATCTTTGTATGTGTATCCTCTATGGCATCATGCAGAAGCCCTGCAACAATAGTAATGATATCGAGTTTCAGGGAGGTAAGGATTTTCGCTACCTCTAACGGATGGATGATATAAGGTTCACCAGAAATACGTACCTGGCCATTATGGGCCTTCACTATAAAGTCATAGGCCTTTCTGAAGAGGGCCACATCGGCTTCAGGGTTATAGGCTAAGATTTGATTTACGATTTCTTCGTGTTCCATAGACATTATTATAGCAGAAAGGCAAAACTTATAAAAATCGAGGGGCTTTAGGAGGTTTAAAATGGCTTGACGGTCAATACCGAATCTGTTAAAGTAATCCTAAATCTGTTCACTGTTCACTGTTTTCAAAAGGGGTGGTAGTTCAGCCCGGTTAGAACGCTGGCCTGTCAAGCCAGAGGTCGCGGGTTCAAGTCCCGTCCACCCCGCCATAGCAATTTTTAAATCAGTAGCTATTTTTTTACTTAGGGAAGGTTTATTAGAAGGAATAAAGACACAAAGTCTGTCCAAAAACTTATAATACAATAGGTTATGCTGAACTCGTTTCAGCATCCAAAAGGATCGATGGATTTGAAACCCTGAAACAAGTTCAGTATGATAATCGAAGATTTTTTAACAAGCTTTAGGCCCTCGTATTTACCATTTTTATATTTATAGGTTTTAAAAATAGAAGGTAAGCCCCCCTGTACCTATCCAGCCCTTATAGTCAATATCCTTATTCTCAACTGATATATCGAGGAAGTTGTACCTTATGTCGAAATTGAGGATTACGGTCTCAGCTATAGGTATGTCTGCACCTGCGCCGAGGTGGTATCCGATGTCGCTCGATGTTTCTTTGCCGGCATCTTTTATCTCAACAGTTGTGTTATACCAGCCAATGCCGCCTACGATATACGGAGATAAAGTACTATTTGGAAGGAGGTATAAAAGGGCCGAAGCAAGTATCGGATAACTTTTGCTCACAGTATTCCCGTTATCGAATTCTTCCTTTCTGTAGTCAATTGCACCTTCTATCGCGAGGTTTGGCGTAAGCCTTCCCCTTGCCTGAATGCCGAAATAGAGGGTTCCCTCGTCGGCATCATTACTTTTATAATATCCTGCTCTCGGACCAAGACCAAACTTACCGACCACACCTTTTGAACCCTCAGCCCATACATCGGCTGAGGAAAATATAGATAAGAAGAATAACAATATTAAGATAACGATTAAAAACCTTTTCATAATGATCAACCCCCTAATTGTTTATAAAGTTCCCTACCTAAAATAAATCCTGAATCAAGATTAATAACAGGTAGCCAGGGTCATTTCACCCTGGCTGTACCTGTCTCTGTTCTACCTTCTGAAGAAGCTGTGTTTCCCTTTGTCATCATCGTCGTCATCATCATCGTCATCATCATCATCGTCATCATCGCTGTCATCGTCCTTTTTCTTTCCATTCTTTGTTTTAGCCTCTTTGGGCTTTTCAACTTCCACTTCTTTCGCTAGGATGGTGTTAGTACCTGTGAGAGTTCCCTCTACCTCTACGGTGGCGCCTATTGATAGGGTACCTTCAAACTTGGTATTGCTATCTGTATTCACAGTGTATAAGGTGCCGCCAGAATTCACTATAAGCGGGGAAAGGGATGTAACAGTACCTTTAATCTCAAACTCATTTTTCTTCTTCTTGCTGTCCTTCTTCTCGTGCTCGTAGTAGTGGTCAACCTCACGTTCCTCCTCTATCTCCATCGCAATGTGGACATTGCCGCTCGTCGAGGCAACTGTAATCTTCCCCTCGATCTCTGTGACCGCGCCCTCTTTTACTGTAACGGTAGTTTCGACCAGAAGATCCGGTTCCTTAGTAAATCTGAGTACATAGTCTCCTGCTCCAAGACCGCCAAACTCAAATTTACCGTTCGGCCCTGTAGTAGTTGAAGCCACAACAGTGCCATTAAGGAGAAGCTCAACCAGTATGCCACTCGAGGGGGAAGAGCTGGAAAGATTGAGACGTGTTGATGCGTGTGCCTCTGATATCATGAGGAATCCAGTTACTTCACGGTAAAAGGCTATCCACATGCCTCCTGTATTTCCTGCCGATGAAAGCTGTACATTATTATCCTGGTAAACAGTACCTGTGACACCTCCGCTCCCTGAAGTCGCTACAGGGTTTGATGCACCTCCCCCTTTATCACATCCTGCGGCAAAGAGAAAAACAACAGCAACTAATATTGTTACTACAATAGAAACATCCTTTCTTCCTAACATTGAAATCATCCTCCTTTCTTGATGTTGAAATCATTTATTCTAAAGACCCTGCTATATATCTCCGCTCTGTTTTCTTATCGCCTTCTTTATAAACTCATTAAGTATAGGGGCTGATAGCGGTTTCCTCATGATATAGCAAGGTTTTCCTATATTCTCCAACTTCATTATCTCCTCATCATAGGCTGTAATAAAGATTACTGTGCTTGCGGGCGATACCAGATTGATACTCTCAAATACATGAGTCCCATCTGAGCCAGGCATTTTTATATCGAGGAGAACTATCTCTGGTTCTTCCCTCCCTGCAAGGAATATACCCTCGGCGCTGTTGTTGGCCGTAATTACATGATAACCGAAATATTCAAGTCTCATCTTAAGGGTAAAAAGGATACCTTTATCATCATCAATTATGAGGACCTTTCTCTTGGGCAATCTCTCTTCCATAATAAATTATTAAGCAAAGATTATGCCAGGAAACAAAGAAAGCTAACTGTTTGATTTTTCAAGGACTTTAAATTTCTTGTAAAATAGTGTAACAAAAAAAGAGTGTAATTTTTTATAATACGAAAGATTTAATATCTATAACTATAGATGAATTAAGGGGAAAATTAAAAGAGGGTGAAAATTAAGGTAAGCAAAAATTACACTGTTACATTCAATTATATCTTTTTAATTTATTGTGCAGGGTCTTGAGGCTGATCTTCAGCATCTCTGCTGCCCTTGTCTTGTTTCCTTTTGTTACTTCGAGGGTCTTTAGTATAACCTCTTTTTCAACCTCTTCTATTGGCAGCCCCACAGGTATTGTCAGCATTGATTGATTATTTCCTTCACCCATCATGTCTCTGAGGTCCCTGGAAAGGATAGAATCTCCCTCTGATAGTATAAAAGCCCTTTCTATAACATTACTCAGTTCCCTCACATTACCAGGCCATTTATATTTTAAGAGTATCTCCAATGCCTTCTGATCCAGTTTCTTTGCCCCTTTATCATACCTCAGTGAAAAATCCTCCATCAGATGCTGGATAATCAAGGGTATATCCTCTACCTTCTCTCTTAGAGGGGGGAGGTTAACTGTGAAAACGTTTAAACGATAATAGAGATCCTCTCTGAGTAAACCCTGCTTTAAGGCCTCTTTAATATTTCTGTTTGTTGCAGTAAGCACCCTGACATCTGCGGAGACCTCTTCTGTACCTCCTACCCTTCGGAAACTCTTATCCTCCAGAACCCTCAGAAACTTTGCCTGTGCATCAGGTGACATCTCTGCAACTTCATCCAGGAAAAGTGTCCCGCCATGGGCAAGTCTGAAGCATCCTTCTTTCCTTGTCAATGCACCTGTGAAGGCACCCTTTTCATAACCGAATATCTCACTTTCCCATAGTGTCTCAGGAATAGCAGAGCAGTTAATAGCTATAAAAGGCCCTTCCCTGCGTGGGCTGAGGTCATGTATTGTCCTTGCGACGAGTTCTTTCCCTGTCCCGCTCTCTCCGTATATCAGCACCGAAGCGGTTGTAGGTGCTACCTGTTCGATCAGCCTGTATACCTCCTGCATCTCAGGGGAATTTCCCACAAGCCTCCCAAGTCCCCTTTGCTGTCTTAATTGTTTCCTGAGTGTTTCAACCTCCTCAAGTATCTTTGTTCTTTCAAGTGCCTTCTCTATCAGGATCCCGAGCCTCGGTGTGTTGACAGGTTTTGGCAGGTAATCATAGGCACCTTCTTTCATGGCCTGTACTGCAGTCTCTATTGTCCCGTAGGCTGTAAGGACTATTACAGGGATATTGATAGAATGTTTCCTTGTCTCTTTAAGAACTTCAATACCCTCAATATCCCTTAGTTTAAGGTCAAGGAGTACAAGATCTGGCCTATTCTCTGAAAATATCTTCGCCAGCCCTTCAGCCCCGCTCTTTGATTTCTCTACGATATAGCCCATTGCCTCTATCCTCATACCAAGTGTATAAAGTATATTCTTATCATCATCGATAATCAGTATCCTTAACCCCTTTCTGTCAGCTCTACGAGCCATATTGACCTTCATCTGCTATTTTTTGAGTTCCTTTTCCATCATTTCAAGTTTTATCAGTACGTCCTTAAGTTCCTTCATCTCCAACTCAACGGATTCAACCTTTTTTAAAACTACGATAAAATGTCTTGATATCTCTGCCTTCCTGTGCTGGGGATATCTTTCAAGAAATGACTGAAACCCATCATAGGCCTTCCGGAAATCCTTTTTCTTATTCTTAGGAGATATGTATAAGAGAGAAAGTTCATAGAGGGCATCTCCGGTTAAAGGGCTGTCGTGGTATCTCTTTATTATTGACTGATACTCCTCTTCAGCCTTTCCGAATTCACCCCTGTCACTAAGTTCCCTTGCAAGGGCTAAATCCCTCCTCGTTTCTATAGCGGGCATTACCGTCTCCCTGAGATAGGCGCATCCTGTAGAAAGAACTAAGATTAGCAATGCCATACATACCTTTTTAGAAATATCTCTCATTACCCATTTCTCCCTTATTATTTTTACTATTCAAAAGACAAATTTTATTTCTCTGCCATTAATGGAATGGTAAAGTAAAATATACTTCCCTTCCCCTGCTCGCTCTCAGCCCAGATCCTGCCTCCATGGGCCTCAACTATATGTTTTACAATAGGCAGGCCGAGGCCCGTCCCTGTCTTTTTATCACCAAGCTGATGGAATTTATCGAATATCCTCCCCAGTGCATCCTTTGGAATCCCTTCACCTGTATCGGATACCTTAACAATAATGTCCTCCTTCTCTTTATACAGAGTAATGCCGATCCTCCCTCCGCTATTTGTAAATTTTATCGCATTTGAGAGGAGGTTTGTTAAAACCTGCTGGATCCTGAACCCGTCCATTGGTATCTTTGGAATATTATTTCCTAAATCGGTCCCGATATAGACACCCTTGCTTTCAGCAATGGGCCTCATCGCGCTGAGTGTCTTCTCTACCACATCTTCTATCCTTGAATCCTGAATGTTAAGTGGCAAAAGACCGGACTCAAGCTTGGAAAGATCAAGCAGGTCATTTATGAGTTTGAGAAGTCTATCACAGTCCTCATTTATTATCTTGAGGAGTTCCCCCTGCTTTTCTGTCAGGTCCCCCGGAACCCTGTCCATCATAAGGGCAACAGCCTCCTTAAGAGAGGTCATTGGTGTACGGAGTTCATGGGATGCATAGGAGATAAAATCGGCCTTCATCTGGTCTATCTCCTTCAGTTTCCTTGACATAATATTAAATGCCGATGTCAGATCACCGATTTCATCCCTTGAGGAAATCTCTATCCTGTGGTCAAAATCCCCGTCGGACAGAAGGGATGTGGCATCCCTTAATCTTTTCAGAGGGACCCTTATACCATAGGTTATCACGGCTGTAATGATAAGGCTCAGAACAATGGCATAAATAAATATAAGGGTTATCGTCCTCTTTGCCTTTTCAGTCATTTCATCTGATTGTTTCATCTTGTCAATAAGGGATGTCTCATAACCAATAATCATTGTCTTTATCTTTGACGATATATCATTGAAGAGGTTCTCGGACTCATTATTGTCATCCCAGACTGTTTTCATTTTCAGAAGATGGTCCGACTTCCTGTGAAAAAGTTCTGAATAGCTTGCATGGAGGGCTTCAATCTCCTTGAGATTTACAGACTGTCGTCTTTCTGTATCTATCCTTCTTATATCATTCAGTATCTGGCTAAACCTGAGATCACCCTCCTCAAAGAGCCTCAGGAAATCCTTCTCTCTGAGTACAGAAAACTTTTTGTCGTTACCATACTGGACCATCAGTAAGTCAAGGAGGCTACTGCTCATCCTTACCAGAGAAATGTCGGCCTCCACTATGGAGTTAAGCAGGCCTGAAAGCGAGTAAAGATTAACAACAGAATATATACCTATGAAGGCCGTCAGGGAAATAATCACGATATACCCTGCGAATATCTTCTGTGCTAAACTAATTCTCATCTCCTGATACTCTCAGGATACCCCCCTCAGATACAGAGCAGCATCTTCGGGCGGAACCGGGTTAAGATGGAATCCGGCACCTATCTCAAACCCTGTAAGGCTCCGGACCCTCGGCATTATCTCGATATGCCAGTGGAAATCATCCTGAAGGGTTTGCCAGTATTGCCTGCCCCTTTTGGCCTCAAGGTTTGGTCCTGAATGGATGACGAATATATAATCCGGATCCCTAAGGCCCTTCACAATCTTCCCCAGTATCTCCTTCAGCATCGGAGCAAGGAGATTATAACTTTCATTCATCTCGAAGAATACCTCATGGGCCTTAGGAATGATCCAGAACTGGAATGGGTATATTGAGGCAAAAGGAGCAAAACAGAGGAAATGGTTATCTTCAAGGATTATTCTTTCCCCGCTCTTTATCTCTTCTCTTATGATGTCACAGAATATACACCTCTCTTTCCTCTTATAATAGATACGGGATCCCTCAAGCTCTTCCTTTATCCTCCTCGGAGTAACAGGTGTTGCCACGATGTGGGAATGGGAATGTTTTATTGAAGCCCCCACAAGTGATCCGTAGTTCTTATATACAAGTATATATCTGAATCTCGGATCCCTTTTAAGGTCGTTTACCCTCCCCCTGTAGGCCCAGAGGACATTTTCCACTTCTTTATCATCCATTGTTGCGAGTGTCCTGTCATGTCTGGGGGTCTCAATCACTATCTCATGGGCCCCGATTCCTCTCAATTTGTCATAAATACCTATAGCCTTCCCATCAAGTTCTCCATGTATCTGCAGGATAGGGGACTTATTCGGTACAACCCTCACCTTCCATCCCGGGCCATTTGGTATCCCGCCTTCCCTGAAGGCCATTATCTCAGGGGGCGTCTCCTTTTCTTTGCCCTCACAGAAGGGGCATGGCTGAATATCTGTCAGAGGAAGGGGCCTCTTCCTTTCCCATTCATCAAGGATATCTTCTATCGGAGTGCCATTCTTTACCATCACAACCCAGACCCCTGTTACAGGCCCTCTTCTGAGTTCATTCTCCATTTTATTCCCCTATCTGAATATTTAAAAGAAACAAACGGGCTATTATAACATAATCGTCAAGATTAAGGCACGAATCAAAAAAAGGACTGTTAAATCCTGATTTGGCTTGACATCTTTATAAACAAATTTTATATTATGTAAATTATATTCTGTCCTTATAGTTCATCGACAGGTTTAATAAGTACATCTTTAATTCCCTTTTTGTCTTAATAAAGAATAAAAATGGCAAGCAAGCATAAGATTCCAGGTTCATCATGGAGGGCACATATCGAAAGCGCCTTCTTCGCCAGTTCTGTGAGGAAGACCGATATGGCCGAACTCTACAGTCTCGCCATTAAACAGCCTGAGGTTGTTGTAACATCCCATCCTATGTACAGGCCAGGTCAGTTCGGACTCCCTAAAAATGCAAAGATACTTATATCCAATGACGGCGGTATAGTTGGTCGTACAGCAAGGGCAAGGCGTCTTGTCAGGGAGATGGGGAAGGAAAGAGACAGATTTCTCGGCTTGCTGGGTGAGGCCATTTATAATTTTAACCGTCACCCGGGTTTATGGCTCGAAGGGATTATAGGACTTCATCCAGACTTTATGATAAAGGCTAATCTCTTAAGTCCTGAGACCGATGCAAAGAACATGCTTGACTGGGGGATTAACTTCACACCATGGATGAAACCCTGGAGTACCCTTTATAAAAAATCAAGACCCCTAAATGAACCTGACATCCTTATATTTGCAGACCCTGAATGGGCGCATCCTGATTTTCCGAATGGTCTCGTTATTATAGATGAGGAGAATAACTGTATCGCCATACTCGGGCTTCGATATTTCGGTGAAAGGAAGAAGGGGACGCTCACGCTGGCCTGGACAATAGGAATCCGCCAGAATATGGTTGCCTGCCATGGCGGGATCAAGAAGATAGGGAACAAGCCTCCTGTGGCTGTATTCGGCCTTTCAGGCTCCGGAAAATCTTCAATCACAAATAGCCATGACCACGCAGGGACATTAAAGAAGAACGAGAAGGTTAATGTAATCCATGATGACGCATTCCTGATAGACCTCCAGAATAACTTCACTGTAGCCCTTGAGCCTACGCTTTTTGACAAGACGGATGCAGTGAAGTTTGATGACCCCGACATAAAGTACTTCTATTCTGCACAGAATGTAGGAACAACACTCCTGCCTGATGGAAAACGGAAGATAGTCTGCGAGGATATAAGGAACGACAACGGCCGCTGCCTCAAATCAAGGGACATGTTTAACCATGCAAATTCCTGCGAAAGACCCGGTATGGTAATATGGCTTCAGAAAGACACAAGCCTGCCACCGATATGCAAGGTCAGCTCTGTCGGACTCTCTGTTGCAATGGGTGCATCTCTTAGCACTATGCGTGCAAAAGGTGTTGAGAATGTGGACCCCAAGGATCTCGAAAAACTCGTAATAGAGCCCTTTGCAAACCCCTTCAGGGTCCACCCGCTTATGGTAGACTGCCAGCAGTTCAAGAATCTCTTCAAGCTCGGGACAGAATGTTATATAATGAATACCCATGCCTTCGGCCTCCCGAAGAATCTGACCGACATCCCGAAGGAACTCTCCCTTAAGATAGTGACCGAGCTCGTAAGGAAGAATATAGAATGGAAAGAGTGGAAGGCCTTTGACGGGCTCCTTCTTCCGAAAAATGGCAATGAACTCTTTGGCCCTGATTATGAGAAAAAATACAAACCCACAATGAACCCTGAATATCTTAACTTTCTCCGTGATAGGATGCAGGACAGGATCACATACTTATCGAACAAAAGAGACATCGAACATGACATGGAGAGTGCCTTCATAGACCCGCTCGTTGCGGCACGGACAGTGATCGACAATATACTTCATCCAATATAAAGGGCTGACTTGGATCCCTATACAATACTAAAAGGCCTTTCAGTTGCTGCAATCCCCCTCCTCCTTGCGATCATTTTCCATGAGATTGCCCATGGCTGGGTAGCAAACAGACTCGGCGATCCCACAGCCAAACAGATGGGCAGGCTCACCATCAACCCTGTTGCCCATATAGACATCTTCGGCACAGTGATCATGCCGATAATCCTCTTCGTCTTCAGCAATGGGAATTTCTCATTCGGTTATGCGAAGCCCGTCCCTGTAAATCCCTTTAATCTACGAAACCCCAAGAGGGACATGGCAATAGTCTCTTTTGCAGGACCTGCGACAAACATCATCCTTGCCGCCATAAGCATCCTGTTTGCGCTAATCGTTGCCGCCCTCCGCATATCACCACTCCTCCCACAGTTTCTATCCTCAACATTACTTGTTCCCATCTCCCAGATGCTGAGCTTTAGCGTAACGATAAATATATTTCTTGCCGCCTTTAATCTGATACCAATCCCTCCACTCGATGGCGGAAGGGTACTTACGGGGCTCCTCCCTGACAGGTATGCCTACAGCTTTTCAAAGATCGAGCCTTACGGTTTCATGATCCTTTTCATGCTGATAATCCTCGGCATAACAGATTATTTCGTTATCCCTGTTGCAACTGTCATAAAGGGCCTGTTAATACTTATCTTCTCTCCTCTCAGGGGGCTTTTATGAAAGGAAGGGTTCTAAGCGGAATGCAGCCGAGCGGAAAACTCCATCTCGGCAATCTTTTCGGTGCCCTCCAGAACTGGGTAAAGCTTCAGGAAGAATACAACTGTTTTTATTTCATTGCAGACTGGCATGCCCTTACATCAAACTATGCAGATGTCAGTGATATAAGGTCGAACATAAGTGATATGCTCCTTGACTGGCTCTCTGCCGGTCTTGACCCTCAGAAATCAACACTTTTCATTCAGTCCAGACTTCCTGAACATGCAGAGCTACACCTGCTTTTGTCCATGATTACCCCTCTTCCCTGGCTCGAAAGGGTTCCGACATATAAAGAAAAACAGGAGGAACTTAAGGACAGGGACCTCTGCACCTACGGATTCCTCGGCTATCCTGTTCTCCAGGCCGCTGATATATTGATATACAGGGCAGGATTCGTCCCTGTGGGAATCGATCAGCTCCCCCATCTTGAGATAACAAGGGAGATAGCGAGGAGGTTCAATAATTTTTATGGCCAGGTCTTCCAGGAGCCGCAGGCACTTCTCACAGAGTATCCGAAGATCATAGGAACAGACGGAAGAAAGATGTCCAAGAGCTATGGTAACGCTGTTTATCTCTCTGATAGTCCACAGGAGGTAGAGAGAAAATTAAAGATAATGATAACAGACCCTGCAAGGGCAAGAAGAACTGACCCGGGGAACCCTGATGTCTGTCCCCTCCACAGTCTCCATAAGGTATTCGGCAAGAAGGATGACATCGAAAGGATAGACAGTGGTTGCAGGGACGCCTCAATAGGATGCACAGACCACAAAAGGATTCTTATAAAAGAGGTTATTTCTATACTTAAGCCCTTTTCAGAAAAGAGGAAGGAACTTGAGACGCGTCCTCATGTCCTTGATGAAGTCATCGCCTCTGGAGTTGAAAAGGCGAAGGCTGTTGCCACCGAGACGATGTCCATGGTCCGGGAGGCGATGAAGATATAAGGACATGCAGAGTTCTACAGGAGAACCACTTTATAAAATAAAGCTCGAGGTCTTCGAAGGTCCCCTCGACCTTCTCCTTCACCTTATCAGGGAGAACGAAATAAATATCTATGACATACCAATCGCCCTGATCACCCAGCAATATCTGGAATACATAGAACTGATAAAAGAACTTAACATCGAACTTGCCGGGGAATTCCTCGTAATGGCCGCCACCCTTGTCCATATAAAATCAAAGATGCTCCTCCCCCCTTCTGAAGAAGGGACAGAAACAGAAGAAAAGGTAGAAGACCCAAGGGCAGAGCTTGTCCAGAGACTTCTCGAGTATAAGAGGTTCAAAGAGGCAGCAGAAGAACTTTCCCTGAGGGAGATTCAGTGGCGTGATGCCTTTCCAAGGCCATCTATAGAACCTGAGAGTTTAATCGCCGAAGGGGAACCAATGCTTTTAGACCTTAACCTCTTCGATCTTATCACTGCACTGAAAAAGGTCCTTGATAAGGTGCCTGATAGATCCTTCTACGAGGTTACGCGGGAGGAACTCAGCCTCAAGGACAAGGTCTCGATGCTGATCGACATAATGGAAGAAAAGGAGAGTATTACCTTTGATGAACTCTTCTCCCATGATGCTACAAGGGTTGAGGTTATAGTAACATTCCTTGCTCTTCTTGAAGTTATCCGTCTGAAAATCGCAAGGGTTTTCCAATCAGAAGATTTCGGGATTATCAGGATATCGAGAATATAACGGTAATATTGAAATTGTTTCAAGATTGTGTTAGAATCCATTCCACCATGCCTATCTATGAATATGAATGTACAAAGTGCGGGGATAGATTTGAAATCGTCCAGAAGATTACTGCCCAGCCTTTAAGTACCTGCAGTAAATGTTCCGGAGACCTGAGGAAGGTTCTGTCACCTGCAGGTTTTGTCCTTAAAGGCTCCGGCTGGCATGTTACCGACTACCCTTCAGACTCAAGGAAGAAGGCGATGGAGTCAGAAAAACCCAAGACAGATAAGCCTAAATCTGAGGGAACCCCGGTCGAAAAACCTCAATCAAAGGAACCTGCAAAGGCCAATCAGTAATGCATTAAAAAAGCAATGCGGTACTATTTCAGTCTCTTCTCAATCTTCGCCCATGTATCGCGAAGGGTGGTGGTTCTGTTAAATACGGTTTTCCCTCCGGTCGAAGACCCGTCCCATAGGGATGAATCAGGATCGACACAGAAATAGCCCTGCCTTTCGAACTGGTATATGTCACCGGATTTTGCAGCGGCAAGATACGGCTCGACCATGCATGATCTCAGTATCACAAGAGATTCTGGATTCAGGTCTTTCTTAAAATCACCGGTTTCTTCTCCGGGATCAGGTACTGCAAAAAGGTGGTCGTAGAGCCTTACCTCTGCCTCGATTGAATGAGAGGCAGAGACCCAGTGAAGCGTTGCCTTGACCTTTCTCCTGTCAGTCGAAGACCCGACCCATAGGGGAGAATCGCCGCCTCGTGTCGCAGGGTCATAGGTGCAGTGAAGTTCGATAATCTTCCCGCTTTTATCTTTTATGACATCAACGCACTTTATGAAATAGGCATACCTAAGCCTTACCTCCCTGCCGGGTGCAAGACGGAAGAACTCCTTTGGTGGTTCTTCACGAAAATCATCCTGTTCAATATATAGCACACGTGAAAAAGGGACCTTTCTTGTCCCCATACCAGGATCCTCAGGATTATTTATGGCATCGAGTTCTTCGATCTGATTCTCTGGCTGATTCTCTGGATAATTTATTATCACAACCCTGAGGGGTTTTAATACAGCCATCACCCTCTGTGCCCGCTTATTCAGGTCTTCCCTGAGCAAATATTCGAGGAGCGCCATGTCCACCGTGCTATCTTTTTTTGCAACACCTATTCTGTCACAGAAGTTTCTTATCGTCTCGGGCGTATATCCGCGCCTTCGGATGCCGGAAAGTGTCGGCATCCTCGGGTCATCCCAGCCGCTCACATGGCCTTCCTGCACAAGCTGGATGAGTTTTCTCTTGCTGAGAACCGTACGGCTGAGATTAAGGCGCGCAAATTCTATCTGCTGTGGATGATAGACGCCGAGCTGGTCGAGAAACCAGTCATATAAGGGACGGTGGTCCTCAAACTCAAGGGTGCAGATTGAATGGGTAATCCCCTCGATCGAATCGGAGAGACAGTGGGCATAGTCATACATCGGATAGATACACCATTTATTCCCTGTTCTGTGGTGTTCTGCATGCAATATCCTGTACATGACAGGGTCGCGCATATTGATATTCCCTGACCTCATATCTATCTTTGCCCTGAGGGTGCGTGAGCCGTCCGGGAATTCTCCTTTACGCATCCTCTCAAAGAGGCCGAGGTTTTCCTCGAAAGGGCGGTTCCTGTAGGGGCTGTCTTTTCCTATCTCTGTGAGAGTCCCCCTGTAATCCCTTATCTCGTCTGCGCTCAGGTCGCAGACATAGGCGCTGCCTTTTTTTATGAGTTCTACTGCATATTCATAGAGCTTCTCAAAATAATCTGATGCATAATATTCCCTTTCCTGCCAGTCAAATCCGAGCCATCGAACATCCTCCTTAATAGAATCAACATATTCTTGTTCTTCTTTCGTCGGGTTCGTGTCGTCGAACCGGAGGTTACAGAGCCCTTTGAATTCTTCTGCTATTCCGAAATTGAGGCATATGGATTTTGCGTGTCCTATGTGCAGGTATCCGTTAGGCTCAGGGGGGAATCTTGTATGAACCCTTCCGCCATACTTGTTGTTCTTTATGTCTTCCCTGATGATCTCCCTTATAAAATCAACAGGTCTTTCTTTTTCTTCCATGTTCATTAGGTAGAGTTTTTATTTAATTAATTTTATAGGTAAATACCTTTTATAATTTTCAAAGTCTTTATCAGTCGTAAAAATAATAAGATTTTCTAAATGTGAAACGGCACAAATTAGAAAATCTATAGTTGATCCCTGGATTCCTTTATTCCGACATATGTTGCTGAATTCTGCTGCCTTTATAACGTGTCTTGTCTTAAGGGTAATATCTTCGAATGCTGAAAGAACCTCTTTTAATTTATTGAATTGAGATGTATCGGATATTCCGGAGAGGAGTTCTTGACGAATCGGGCCTATTATAACCACTCTACCATCTTTAATGAAATCTTTTAATTTATTTGCTGATTCTGGATCAGGGGATTTATGTCGAAGCACTTGAGACCAGACGCAGGTATCTACAAGAATTTTCATCTTTTCCTTGCTTTTTTGTAATCATAGGTTTTATCAAAATCAATTTTGCCAAATAAGTCAAGAACTTCTATTTGTTTTCTGTGTGCAATATACTCCTTTAACGCGGTAGTTACCGCTTCCTTTTTAGTCTTGTGGAGTCCTGCTTTTTGCGCCTGAATAATTAATTTGTCATCCAATGCAAGATTAGTTGCCATATCACACCTCCTCTTACACAAATATTAACACATTGGCTTGTGTAAATCAAGATGGAACTAATTTTGTTAATTTTAGGTAAAATCAAGGGGTGTGTCAAGGAATAAGCAGGTGAGGGGATGGTGAAAATATTAAGATATAAATTCTTTCAATCAATTGCCTTTATCGCCCTGTCGAGTCTCTTAATAGTCTTTTCTTTCCCCACAATCTCGAGCACCTCGAATATCCCCGGACTTTCGGTGCCGCCGGTGATGGCGACACGGACAGGCTGGGCAAGGGCTCCGAGCTTGATATTATGTTTTTCAATAATAGATCTGAAGGTTTTATCAAGCTCTGAGGCGGAAAAGTCTTTGAGTGTTTCAAGGTTGTCTTTGAGTTCAATCAATAAATCACGAGATTTCTCATTCAGAAACTTTGTCTTTGCCTTTTCATCATATTCCACATATTCGACAATATAATATCTGAGAAGCCTTGCGAGTTCTGCAAGCGTCTTTGCACGCTCCCTAAAGGTTGAGACTGCCTTTGATAACCATTTCAGGTCAACTGGCTGACCCTCTGAGGTGATCCCTTCCCTTACGAGAAAGGGCATTACCATTTGGGCAAGTTTTTCAGCGTCGGTATTCATTATATACTGACTGTTCAGCCAGAGTAGTTTCTCAGGATTAAATACAGCAGCAGACTTTCCTACATTTTCCAGAGAAAACTTCTCTATAAGCTCTTCCTTCGAGAATATCTCCTGATCACCGTATGCCCAGCCAAGACGGGCAAGATAATTAAGCATCGCCTCAGGAAGGAAACCCATCTCCTTATAGGCTAAGACAGATGTTGCCCCATGTCTCTTTGATAACCTCGTCCTGTCAGGGCCGAGGATCATGGGAAGGTGGGCAAATTTCGGTGGCTCATAACCGAGGGCTTGATAAAGCTGGATCTGCCTCGGAGTATTATTAAGGTGATCATCCCCTCTTATCACATGGGTTATCCCCATGGAGGTATCATCAACCACAACGGAGAAGTTATATGTAGGGAATCCATCGGAGCGGAGGACGATAAGGTCATCAAGCTGGATATTGTCAAAGACCACCCTTCCACGGATAAGGTCATCAACTATTGTCTGGCCTTCATCAGAAGAAATGAACCGGATAGCCCGGGGTCTACCCTCTAAAGGTCTCTTTAGGTCCTTACATCTCCTGTCATATTTGGGGATCTTCCCTGAGGCAAGGGCCTCCTTTCTCCTCCCTTCGAGTTCTTCAGGTGTGCAGTAACAGTAGTAGGCCTTCTCTTCCTTAAGAAGGGTTTCTGCTTTTCCCCTGCAGATATCCAATCTCTCTGTCTGGCGGTATGGGCCCTCATCCCATTCAAGACCGAGCCACTTCATGCCATCAATAATCGCCTCGATAGATTCCTCTGTGGAACGGCTCCTGTCTGTGTCCTCTATCCTGAGGATGAAGGTTCCACTATGATGTCTTGCAAAGAGGTAATTAAAGAGGGCAGTCCTTACACCACCAATATGTAGGTGCCCTGTAGGGCTCGGGGCAAATCTTACCCGTACTTTATTTTCATTCATAATAAGAGGAAATAACTATAACATTCTTTCCAAATCTTATCAAGAATGGAAGGAAAGGAAAGGCAGGGAAAACTCTTCCCTGCCTTGATTTTTATTTAAGGAACTTGAAGGGGTCCATGAAGAAGACGATTATTACAACCACAAGGGCATAGATTGCGAGGGACTCTATCATGGCAAGCCCGATAACAAGGGTCATTTGTATCTTACCTGATGCCCCGGGGTTACGGGCTATCCCTTCAACGGCCTTTCCGATGCCGATACCCTGGCCTATGCCGGTTCCAAAGGCAGCAATACCTATCGCCAGACCACAGGCAAGGACCGCCATCGTAAAGTATCCGATCTTCCCATCAGCTTTGGCTGTTTCAGTCCTAACAACTTCTTCAGCAAATCCAAATGGAACTGCAATGCTCACAAGGATAAGAGTAATAAGGGTTACTAATAGAATCTTTTTCATAATTCTCCTCCTTTCCTTAATAATCTAATGTCCTTCATGTTCTTCTAATTCCGCTGCCCCTGCAAGATAGAGTGTGGAGAGAAGCAGAAAGACAAACGCCTGTACCACCCCTACAAGCACACCCAGGATCAGAATGGGTGTCTGGAGGGGCAAATAAAATGCAAGAGGGGCAAGGATAGCAAGGATTAAAAGCATCATATGCTTCGAAATCATATTGCCGAACAATCTCACTGAAAGGGTTACAGGCCTTGCAAAATGGGCTATAATCTCGATTATGAAAATAAGTATCATGAGCGGAATTGCAGGGATGGACCTTATCGGACCGAAGAAATGCCCGAAGTATTTCAGCCCATGCACCCTGATCCCGAGGTAATGGGTTGAAAGGAAGACACAGATTGCCATCGAGGCCGTGGTATTTATATTGCTTGTAGGTGATTCAAAACCCGGTATAAGACCCATAAGGTTACAGACAAGTATGTATAATCCGAGAGTCCCTATAAGCGGAAAGAATATCCTGTTCGCCTTATGACCCATACCCCCTTCACTGAAGTTATGGAGGCCATCAATCACAATCTCTGCAATATTCTGAATACCAGAAGGAAAAAAGGCAAGCCTCCTCCTCACAATAACAGCAAAGACGATAAGGATTGCCATAGCTACCCACGAATAGGTCACATAAGGTGGTATCCCCTCTATATGGAATATTAAAGGAGCCTCTTCCATTATTATCTCCGGATGGAGGGCATGATACTTTATACTTTTTTATATGTCAATGAAAAATTCTTTATGATATAATTTATATTGCTTATAGGATCGCCTCAGGTAATATAATGGAGAATGGCATACCTTGGAAAGAACAAAGTTCGGATATTTTATTGTCCTTTCACTAATCCTTCACATCTTCCTCCTGATCGCCTTCAGGGTAAATATTCAACAGAAGGTCGAAGGATTAAGGCCAACATATGTGCGGATTGTAGACCTCCCTTTCTTTGAGAATGAGACGGGGGTTACTCCAAAAACAAAATCAGAAAAAGGTGAAACAAAAAAGAGTTCAGCCGTGCCACCACTGTCAAGAGGGCAGGGTCCGCTTAACCCTCCAATCTTCTCTCCCGATGATATCCCGGGGACCCCTGAAGGAAAAATGAAATCAGGGAGTGAGGGGATAAACAACCTCCCTCCTCACAGTGACCCTTCAGGAAAGGGGATAAGGGGACTCCCTCTTTTAACAGATAAGGACCTCGAAAGACTTGCAAAAGTGGAAGAACCCTCCATTAAAAAGAAGGAAAAGACTATTACGCTTGACACGGAGGAATTCAAATATTTATCCTACCTTGAAAGACTTAAGAACAGGATAGAATTCATCTGGAAATACCCTGAAGTTGCAAGGGTCAACCGGCTTCAGGGAGACCTCTATATAAAATTTTCGATCCTTAAGAACGGACGTTTGGGAAATACCCAGATACTGCATTCATCAGGATATAAAATACTTGACGATGCAGCAATACAGGCACTGAGAAACTCCGACCCATTCTGGTCACTTCCAGAAAGCTGGGATATGGAGGAACTCACAATAACAGGCCATTTTATATATTACCTCGGGGGGATGTATTTGAGATAAAATAACAAAGAACTTGCGGATCTCAAATAAAGGAGCTCTTATATGAAACATACATGTTTCACAGCAACACAAAGGAGAATGAAAACCCCTCACCTTCACCTCTCCCCTCAGGGGAGAGGAAGGGTGAGGGGGGATTTTCAGGTGAAAAGAATTATTGCGATTGCTTTGGTCATACTTTTCGTTCCTGTCTCCACTTGTTATGGCGGTATCGAGATAGACAAGGTAGCTGCCATTGTGAACAATGAGGCTATCACGATGAGCGAGATCGATAAGATCGCATCTGTCGAATCACAGGAGGCTCTTAAAGGCCTGAGTGGAGATAAAAAGACAAGGTCAGAAGATAAGCTGAAGAGAGAAATTCTGAGGGAACTTATCGAAAGACGCCTTCAGCTTCAGAGGGCCAGGAGATTGGGAATAGTGGTTTCAAAAGAAGAATTAAAAGAGGCCATTGAGGATATAAAGAGGAAAAATGCACTTAATGACATCGCCTTCGAGAAGGCCCTGGCAAGAGAGAATATGACCCTCAAGGAATACGAAGAACAGCTCAGAAATCAGCTTATAATTGCCCGGCTTATAAACCTGGAGGTAAAGTCAAAGGTAGTTATAGCAGACAGGGATATCGAATCCTACTATGAAAGGAATAAGAAGGATTACCTGCTTGCGGAATATGTGAGGGTAAGCCATATATTCCTGAGGCTTCCGGAGAAGGCAGGGGAAAAGGAGAAGACTGAGACTGAGGAAACCCTCAATAGTATCCTGAAGAGACTCAAAAACGGAGAGGACTTTGGAAAGATTGCCAGGACCTACTCGCATGGCCCCACTGCAGGCACAGGTGGCAGCCTCGGATCCATCAAAAAGGGAGAGATGGCACCGGAACTTGAGAACCTGGCCTTCTTACTGAAGAGCGGAGAAATAAGCGATCCTGTCCGGGTCCCAGGAGGGATCCATATCCTGAAGATCGATGAAAAGGCTGAGGGTAGGTACAAACCCCTCGAAGAGGTCATGGAAGAGATTAAAAAGATCCTTACTGAAAAAGAGTCCGAGGACAGATACAGGGAGTGGTTAAGCAGCCTGAGGGAGAATTCATTTATAGAAATAAGGATGTAGCCCTGTTCCCTCGCAGGTTCAGGAAAGTATTTGAAAAGTACCGAACCATATGGTATATTCTAAGTAAAGATATAAACAGAAGTACTCTTTATTTCCAGACGATCGATTGCATCTTGAGGGAAAAGAATCTTGCTATATGAAATCTTAGCAGCAGCAGTCTCAATAGTTATAGTGGTCCTGGCTATATACCTTATCCCCATGATCAACGAAGTGAAGAAGACTGCTGTATCCGCCAGGCGGTTCTTCGACGGTGTAGAAGAAGACCTGAAACCATTAATAAAAGAACTAAGGGAGACTGCCTCTCAGGCCAATAGAATCTCCTCAGGGGCTAAAGAAGGTGTAGATAAAATCGTTTACTTCCTGAGTGCAGTAGAAGATATCGGAAAAACGATCAGATCAGTAAACTCGGTTCTGAGGAATAGCAGCGGTACATTTCTCATCTCTCTGGCAGCACTGGGAATCGGCATCAGAAAGGGTCTAACTGTCTTGCTGAAAGGATTATTCAAAGGAGGTGATAACGATGGGAAATAACAGTGGTTTTTCTGCAGGGACGGTCTTTATGGCCTTTCTCCTTGGAGGGGCGGTAGGTGCCGGACTGGCACTCTTTCTGGCTCCCCAGTCAGGCAAGGAGACGAGAGAAAAACTCATGGGATTGGCTGAGGATGTAAAGGAGAAGACGTCCCAGTATACAGAACAACTCAAGGGGAAAATAACATCTAAGATAGAAGAAGGCAAAGGTCTGGTAGAAGAAAAGAAATCTATCATCACCTCCGCAATAGAAGCAGGAAAGGAGGCAATGGAAAGGGAGAAGGAAAGGCTTTTAAAGGAAAAGACAAAATCTGGAGAGTAAAGGATACCTTCTGTGACTGATAAGTTTCATTCCTATGTAAAGGGGATAGCCCTATCTGTCTTTGTGGCCATAGTGGCCTATCTCCTTTCGAGCTTTCATCAGGCCCTCGACTCCCTTGTTGTAGCGATCCTGTTCGGTATCATCCTCGGTAATCTAGTAAGGGATAGAGAATCCATAGAAAAGGGTATAGACCTATCGACCAGGGTCTTTATTCCTATCGGGATAACCTTATACGGAAGTCAGCTTAATTTTTATACACTCCTCCCTTATTATGACTATCTTAAGGTAATCTTCCTGATGGCGGTCTATTTCTCTGTTATTCTCTATCTCTCGAAGAAATTTGCCGTATCAAGAAATACAGGACTTCTTCTCGCCTGTGGTTCAATTATTTGCGGGGCATCGGCCATTGTTGTCCTTTCTCCTGTAATATCAGCAAGAAAGGAAGAGACCTCGATCTCACTGATAGCCATAACCATTGTGGGGCTGACCGGGGTCATCTTCTATCCTGTTATCCAGGGGTGGTTTTCGATCCCTCTGGAACCTTATGCCTTTCTATGCGGCTCTACCCTTCCCCAGATCGGACAGGTGAAACTGGCTGCCTCTGCTGTCGGGGTCCTCAACGAAGCCCTACAGGTAAAACTACTACGGGTCGCCATGCTTGCCCCTCTTGCACTCGCACTCACCCTCCCCTACCGTAAAACACAAGACAAAAAGGAATATTTCATTCCATGGTTCATACTGACATTTATTCTGACAGCAAGCCTCTTCAATATAATCCCTGCCCTCAGTACCCTCAGTGTAAAGATAGAGCCCGTTATAAGATTTATATTCAGTATAGCAATAGCAGGTATAGGACTTTCAATCGATCTGGATGCAGTAATCGAAGAAGGGCCGAGGCCTTTGATTATTGCCTTTCTGGGATGGTTCGCTGCCATTTTATTCTATATAGCCCTCTATTCTTTTTTTAAGGTTTAGTTGACCTGATGATGTTATAATATCAGAGCTATGACTCAACAGGAGATTTGGATTGGCTGAAGAAAAGGTTTTAGTAGTAGATGATGAAGAAGTAATCTGCAACCT
>CAKKRL010000070.1 GCA_919902655.1 Thermodesulfovibrionia bacterium | reverse complement strand
GTAGTTCATGACCTCAAGCCATACCGGGGCCGCCCCTGTTACACCGGTAACATTCCACATGGGTTCTCCTGAAAAATTTCCTACCCAAACACCCACCGTGTATTTTTGAGAATAGCCTATGCACCAGTTATCCCTCATATCCTTACTGGTCCCGGTTTTTACAGCACTCCAGAATCTTGTTGAGAGAGGGTTTTCGAGGCTGAATGTAGCACTCCTTGCCTCCCTGTCTGAAAGTATACTCGTAATCAGGAAAACAGCCTCTTCAGAAAATATACGCTTATGATTCCCCTTGCCTTTTTCAAAAGTAAGACTCATCTCACTCCACATACCCTTATTTGCCTGTGTACGATAGCCGTTTACAAGCTCATAGAGGCTTACATCCGCTGAACCAAGTGCGATCGAGAATCCATAGTGGTCATCTGTCTCAAGATGACTGAAACCTAACCCTCTAAGCCTCTGCACAAAGGTCTCTACCCCGATAAGAGACAGGACCTTTACAGCAGGTATATTTAGAGATGAGGCTAACGCAGTTCTAACAGAAATCATACCTTTGAAATCATTTTCGTAGTTCTCAGGTTTATAGATGCCAAGTGCGGTAGGTATATCGAGTGGGCTGTCATTTAAGATTGAGGCAGGCGTCAGGATCTTTTTTTCAAAGGCAATGATATATAAAAAAGGTTTGAGTGTGGATCCTGCCTGTCTCTTTGCCTTTATTCCATCAACATAAGGGGCACTCGATCCTTCACCTATATTGCCTATATAGGCGAGGATATTGCCTGTCCTGTTTTCTACAACAAGGACTGCCCCATCGCTGACATTCTGCTTTCTTACTGCCATAAGATGGTGCCTCAGGATTTCCGTAGCAAACCGCTGGAGTTCGCCATCGATGGTTGAGACAATAGATTCTTTTCCATTCTTCAACAGGGTATAGGCCACATGAGGTGCAAGGGTGATTCTCTGTCTCACAGTATATGGCATTGAAAGTCTCTTCTGAGCCAGTGTCTTTATATCCTCACATTTAGACTGTGACCTCATTGAGTTACTTAGAAGACATGCCCTCTTTGTTATATCCTCTATAGATGCGTTTGGTGAACGGATAAGCGAGGCAAGTATCAACGACTCTGCTTCATTGAGGCCACTCGTATCTTTGTCAAAGATCCCTCTCGATGCCGATGATATACCCTGCAGTTCTCCCCTGAATGTTATGAGGTTAAGGTATGCCACAAGGATTTCATCCTTTGACCAGGTCTTTTCTAACTCCATCGCGTCCTTCATCTGTTTCAATTTCTGACTTAATGTCCTTTTTGAGCCTCTGGGTTTTAGTTTTTTATCAAGAATAGACACAAGCTGCATCGTTATAGTACTTGCACCTCTTGGAGTTTCCCTCAAGAGGTTTTCTATAACAGTAGAACCAACAGACTTCCAGTCAACACCGTTGTGCTTATGAAACCTTTTATCCTCTGAAAGGATTACGGCATTTATCAATACTGGAGAAATATCCCTGAGGTTAACCCAATCAAGCCTCCGTCCTTTCGAATCCACCCTTAATTCATGTATCGCCTTACCATGCCTGTCCAGTAAAACTGCCTCAGATTTTTTATAAGAGTCTTTCACTTCCTGAAAAGAAGGCAGTGCATGGGCTGGTGATACATTGATAAAAGTTATTATAATAAAAAATAAAAACTTCATTTTATTACTCAATCTCCATCCTTTTATTCGGCACTTCCCCTATCATCTCAGGGGAATAGAGTGCCTCTACCCTCGTTGGAGGGAGATGGTATGTGCCACCGTTGTTAAGTCTCACGGTATATTCAACAGTCCATTTCCCCTTAGGCACAAATTCATAATATGCCCTGAATCCCTCGAAGGAACGTTCTTCAAAAGAGGGGAATACCCATCCTTTACTCTCTTCACCTGCTGTAAGAATCTGCGAATCCCTTCCAAGTCCTGTCCCGAGAATATTTGAGCCTGCAGGTATGGGATCGCTCACCACAACCCATGTCATGTCTGTCTGTGCCTCGAGTTCAAGCTTTACCCTGATAATATCTCCCCTGCTCCATTTACCTTCAACCTTTTTTTCGATAGGGATCAGGGTCTTCTTTATCTTGTATCCGCTCGAAAATGGCTCTTTGAGAGGGATTGCTGCAAGGCTCTGTACGGTTGCCCAGGGCTTTCCTGTACCCTGATGTGAGATATGGAGGGTATCCTTTCCTTTTGGCCAATCGAAAGATACACTCCCTCCCTCTGATGATTTGGCCCAATTGATACTTTTTGACTTTTCCTGAATCCTGCCTGAGGTAATACCCGATACAGGTATATTTTCAAATTTCTTCGAGAACTTCTCCATAGCAAGCACTCCCCAGGCATTTGCAGTAGTTGTATTCCAGGCCCCTCTGTACTGGCGACCTATCGCACCCCTCACAATCCTCGGCATATCTTCATTCCATTTATCAAGATTCAATAATGTGAGGATACTCTTCACTGCATTTACATCTGTTGATACCATAAGCCACCACAGGTTATCCATCCTCTCTGTTGAGAATCCCATGGTCGTACCCTGGAAATTGAGCCTCGACCTTAAAATCTGTTCTGCCTCTTTGAGTCTCCTGTCCCTGTCTGGAATATTTTTAACTCTTATCAGCACGTTCAACCAGTCTATAACAGCAGATGTCGGCCAGAGATTTGGCTCTAATGTAATTGAACCGAGGAACTTCGGTTCTGTATTCCCGCTCCGTGATAAGGCCTCGAGTGCAGCCATCTTCCTTATAGAAAGGTCTGCTGTCGGCAGGGATGAATATCTTATAACCTTTCCTTCAATAAAACCTTTTAGTCCGTTTTCCATTTTTTCTTCTATATACTCAGGGATCTCCCATCCTGCCTCGTGTGCTATGGACAGGATATAAGAAGTAAGGGTATCACTTCCAAGACGCATTGACGGGAAGTATTTCACAAGGCCATCAGAATCGAGATGGGAAGGCAGTTCTGATATAACAGTCTTCCATAATGCCTGATCCCTCAGGGCTATTGCCCTTGATACCTTTTGCTCCATACATGTATAGGGATAATGTTTCATAAACCATATTATCCCGCCAAGGCCGTTCGAGAGTTTTTGCCTGAAGGAGAGATTTATACCTCCCTTTCCAGAAATCGCATCCCCGGGTTTTTCGATATCCAGTTTATATGTATCTACAACCTGTGTTATTGTTGCCTGAAATACCCTTGTGGGGACTGATTCAACAACCTTCTGTTTTATTTTGAGGTTGTCCATAGCATTTCCATTCTTCTCTCTTATTGTAACCTCATAATTTAAGGTCTCAACGCCATAAGGCACTTTTATATCCCAGCCGATCTCTTTTGCCTCACCTTCTGAAAGGGACTCGTTAATAACCTCGAGTTCCTTTTCTTCAGAATCTTTAACCCTTGCCTTAACCTCCACATCCATCTTCCGGCTGGATGCGTTCCTTATCGTGAAGCCTGCCTTAAACTTATCCCCTTCCCTTACAAGTGGTGGAATCCCAGAGAGTATCATCAGGTCCTGCGTCGTCCTTATGCTCGTATGCCCTGAACCAAAAAGACCTGCTCCTCCGTTTGCTACAGCCACAATCCTGAAACTCGTTAATGAGTCATTAAGAGGTATTTCGACTGATGCCTCACCTTTTTCATTTAACATAACCCTTGCCTTCCATAGCAGAAGTGTATCAAAAAGTTCCCGTGTTATCTGCCTTCCTCCTCCTCCGGCCTGTGGCAGCGCCTTAAGCCCGTAATGCCTTTTCCCGACAACCTGCATCTGTGCAGTCGATGTCTTTACCTCATAACCCCTTCTTCCCATCATCGCCTCAAGGAGCTGCCAGCTCTTATTAGGCATAAGTTCAAGAAGACCCTCGTCAACAGCCGCTATCGTAACCTCGCTTCCTTTCGGCGGGAGACTTCCGTCAGACTTTTTCACTTTTACCTTCACGTATGCCTTTTCACGTATTTTATAAACACTCTTATCTGAAGAAACATTCACTTTAAGTTCATATGCCTTCCAGCCTACATTTATCTCTGAGATGCCGAGTTTATACGCAGGTTTTCCAAGGTCAACCATTGCAGCAGGCTGTATATCCGTAACCCTGCCTCTCACCACAAGGGCAGATATAAAAACATTCGGTGCATAGTTTTTCTTTACTGGTAACTCTATAACAGGCATTTTCCCTGAAAGTCTTTTTATAAATGTCTCGATTATGCCTTCTCTTTCGACAGTGACAAGTGCTGTTGCATCCCTGAAAGGCATCCTTACCTGAAATTTTGCGATCTCTCCCGGTTCATATCTCTTTCTCTCAGGAAGGAGGTCTATCCTGTCGCTGTCAGAGACATCAAACCACCATTCCCCCTTTCCAGCAACCCAAACATCCCGGTTGGCTATCGAGACATTTCCTGCATCATCCGATGTCTGTGCCTGGAGGATAACATTTCCTGAGACAGGAGATACCACCTCGCATATTAAAAGGCCTTTTTGATTCGTTTTGCCTTCGCATAGACGGCCTGTACGCTTAACCTCTGTTACATGCTCATAGGAATAAAAACCCCCGACAAGTCTTTTTCTGTGGGAATAATATCTCCTCTGGAAGAGTTCGACCTTTATCTCTTTCTCAGGAACAGACCTTCCGGTTAAATCGAGTGTGATGACATGGAATTTGAATGATTCCTTTGAGGCTGCCCATGAATCAGGCTTTATCCCGATCAGCAGTTCTGATGGCCATATGGGTACTCTTTGAGAAACGGTCTGAATCTCTCCGTTTGGATCATTAAATTCAAGCTCCGTTAAAATATCTTGGGGCGATGCGGTTGTTGGCAGTTCTTTTATCTTCTTCCTCGAGCTTCCAGACTTATCGAGTATGAGTTCGCTGGTCTGAATCTTTGGCCTTGCTCTTGTACGATCTTCTGTTTCTTCATAATCACCTCTTTTTACTATTCCCTCTTTAACCTCACCGTTTGAGAATATAAAGTCTTCATAGTTATCAAAACGGACATATCTTGGCAGCATCTGGCTCCTCAACTTCACAGGCAGATTTCCTGCACCGCCCCCGGAGAGATAGGTGATCAGTAAATCAATATCAAATTCCCTGGCATTGACCAACGGGTCTTTAGGGGGCTGAATAATAGCCTTCATCAATGGAACCCTGAACTCCTCTACCCTGAAAGACCCTGAAGGCCAGCCATCAGGATGAAAATATTCCTCGTCTCCTGCTTCGTACCCTCCAATAGAGGTTTTCGCTTTAGGTTTTTCTGTAGGCTTTTTCAAGAGGACTATCTCATAACTTCCAAGCTTTGCATCAGTTGGTATCTTCCATGTAGTCTCCGCTATGCCCTTTCCGTCCCATTTCAGAGGGAATTCATATCTCTGGTTGCTTCCCCTATGGTATATCAGTATCGCCCTCGGCAGTCCCTTCTCATTTATCAGAGAAAAACCTGACATCGTATGTTTTCTTATAATGTGCTTCATATGGACAGTCTCACCTGCCCTTAAAAGGCTCCTGTCCATTACGGTATGAGCAATTACAGGGCCCTGATATGATGCCTCATGGAGGTTATACCTCCATGGTTCGATTCCGTTATCCCAGGTTGAATGGACGAATGTCATATCATCCTTGGTCTTCGCAAAGACGAACAATCCCCTGCCTATACCGTTGAGTGAATGTGATGCCTCTCCGTAATTAATATCAAAGGAACAGTGGGGAAGATCCTGCCCTGAAGGCAGTTGGGTTTTTATCCTTGCAATACCATTTTCTTCCGTCTTCCCCTCCCATATAAGTTTTCCATTACAGTCCCTTATTAAAACAGAGGCACCCTTTACAGGCTCGGCCTTATCGAGTGTTGTAACCCATACAAGTGAGGATTCCCTTCCCCATTTAAAATGGGCTGAGAGGTTTGTGACAAGTGCTGCAGTTGGTACATACATAGCCTTATTCTCTCCGAGTAAGGAAGCACCGAGCATTTCACTCTCCAGTTCGACAACATAAAATCCGGACTCCTTTAATGGCAACCCTATAACCTCAAATGCCTTCGAGCCACCGGGTTTGGGGATAGAAAACTCTTTTATATCCCCTTCACTCCTTAATATGGACGTCTGACGTTTAGCTGAAGCAACACTTTTCAGCCACTCGATAATCCTTCCTTCTTTATCCATGCTTATCTTATTCAGCCTTCCCTTCAGCCCTTCTACTACATCTTTACCTTTCTTTTCTCCAACCTTCATCATCCTTGTCCTGACCTCCGGTTCTATTTTCCTGAGTGTTACCGGAAGCATGGCTTTCCCTTTTAATTCTATAATCCCGAAACGTGCTGAAAACTTTGCAAGAGGTGGATATGAATCCGTCCTTACCGTAAGCGGGAACTTATCCTTATTCGCCAGATACCTTCCTGCATCGTCTTTTATATCTTTAGGGATTTCAATGATAAATGATGTCTTTTCAGAGAAAGGGCCTTTAAAGTTGATCCAGTATATGAAATTTTCATCTATCGGAATTACATCTTCACCTTCTTCTGCAACCCCATATCCCCTATCGGATATTTTCTCTGACTTATAGACCTTATTTTCGCCTTGCATAACAATGTTTTTTGCGATATTCCATGAAACAGGGGAAGAGAATCTAATTTGCATAGGCAATATCGGTATACAGTCTGCCTTTGGATTTTCCCTTTCACAACTGAATGTTGCTGTAAATGTCTCTCGTACCTTAAAGGAAAGTATCTGGTCTTCAGTAGTTTCTACTCCACTTAGAGATGATATACCTTTACCCCATATTAAATTTACTTTCGAATCATTCGGGAAACTCTGTTTGCATTGAATAAATAAATGAGGCATATCTCTATAGTGCTTATAACGGTTTAGTCTGAGTATCCTTTCCTTTTCTTCTCCCTTGAGGATTTTTACCATGACACGTTCGTTTACGCCTTCTACTGAGCATGAGACATTTGAAAGGATAGATTCCTCAGTGGCCTCAGCATCGAGCATTAATATAAATATTTGATTTTCATCAATAGATAAAGATCCTTGAGGCGGGTCAGAGTTTTTTATTGCAGGCCCTCCTGTAGAAAAAGAGAATCTCTGTTGGCCTCCTATCACTTTTCCAGAGAGGGCATTCAAATCTGGCTTTAATATAAACTCACAAATAACACCAGCAGGGAGATCCTTATCAAAATCATAGACCCAGTTCTTACTATCGGCCCATCTTGCCTGCCCTTTTTCAGGGCATTTTATATCGAAAGATTCCGCAAGACGGGGGTCTCCGAAGGGAATCATCTGTTCGGAAAACCTGACAGTAACCTGCCTTACCCCTTTGACCATGCCCTGAGGTGAAAATGTTTCAACATAAGCCCTTTCCTGAGCATGGGCAGGATTTAAATTTGAGAGTGCTGAAAGAAAGAAGAGGGATAAAAATAAGGCCATATACTTCATCATCATCATCCTTATCGTTGAGACATAGATTTGATTAATCCGGATTGTGTCTATTACAACCCCAGTTCTTCCGGATCTCCAATCCTGCCGAGTACTGCAGATGCCGCGGCTACAGCAGGATTGCTTAGATAGACCTCGCTCTCCGGGTGCCCCATCCTGCCTACGAAGTTTCTATTTGTAGTTGCTATTGCCCTTTCGCCTTTTGCGAGAACTCCCATGTAGCCACCGAGGCAGGGGCCACAGGTAGGTGTAGAGACCGCTGCCTCTGCATTAAGGAATATCTCAATCAGCCCTTCCTCAAGTGCCTGGCGGTAGATATCCTGTGTAGCCGGTATTACGACCATCCTCACATAGGGGTGTACCTTTCTGCCTTTAATGACCTCTGCTGCCTCTCTCAGATCTTCAATCCTTCCGTTTGTACATGAGCCTACAACAGCCTGATCTATTGTAATCTCAAAAAGCTCAACAGCAGGCCGGACATTACTCGGAAGATGTGGGCATGCCACTAAAGGCCCTATACCTGAACAGTCGTATTCCCTAATATCTGTATATTTTGCATCCTTGTCTGAAGAGTAAAACCTGTAAGGCCTTCTTGCCCTCTTTTTTATATATTCCTCTGTTATTCTGTCAGGTGCGATTATCCCGCTCTTTCCACCTGCCTCTATAGCCATATTACATATTGTAAGACGACCATACATAGGAAGGTTCTCAATCACTCCTCCTGTAAATTCCATCGCCCTGTATAGTGCACCGTCAACACCAATGTCACCAATTGTATGAAGTATAAGGTCTTTTCCTCCTACCCATTTATTAAGTTTTCCCTTATAGATAAATTTCATTGATTCAGGCACCTTGAACCAGCACTCACCTGTGATCATGGCTGCTGCAACATCTGTAGAACCTACACCTGTTGAGAACGCACCCAGGCCGCCGTATGTGCATGTATGGCTGTCAGCACCAATTATAAGTTCACCTGGAAGTACAATCCCCTGCTCAGGAAGGAGGGCGTGCTCAATACCCATCCTTCCAACTTCGAAGTATAGATTCAGATTTTGTTCCTTTGAGAAATCCCTCAGTATCTTACACTGCTCTGCAGAGGCTATGTCTTTATTCGGAGCGAAATGATCAGGAATAAGGGCTATTTTAGATTTATCGAATACCTTCTTTGCCCCTGCCTTTTTAAATTCGTTTATAGCTATCGGTGCAGTTATATCATTTGCGAGGATAAGGTCGAGCTTCGCATTGATCAACTCCCCTGGATGGACTTCCTTTTTCCCTGAATGGTCTGCAAGGATCTTCTCTGTAATAGTCGCCATTTTGGAATATTAACAATATTCTTCTCCAAATTCCAGAGATATTTTACTGGAGTTTCCTATATTTTTATTCTCTCATAAATAATAATAGAAACTTCGAATAAAGAGGCAATTGCTGTAGATACATAGATCATTTATTTAGAGACAACATTTTGTATTTAAAAAGTATTTTTTGATTGCAACTTGCTAAGTTATTTCATATAATTAATTCGAATGCCGGACATTTAGGTAATTCGTCTATTAATTGTTAGAACGCATGGCCTTTCTAATCCTATTTTTATTGGCGTTTGTTCTGTCCCTTGTGCTGCACCTCACAATCGGGCGCAGGTGGGTTTCTTTGTCAGTCCCAGTTATTTGTTTTGTCCTTTTCGTGTTGTTTGACGCCTATGTATTGCCTTATCGCGGCGGCGGTGCCTCAATGTGGCCGATTGCAATCATATTTGGTGCGCCGGTCGCTTTTCTCGGTGGTGTGTGTGGCGTCTTCGGTGCGCGTTGGTTTAAGAAACCCGGGCAAGGTGGAAAAAATGCGTTCTAACATCCGCGTGGAGTCGTACGCCGTGAAGCGTTGCACCGTTTCCTGCTGTCTCGGGGCCGGCGCCGCTCAAGCGGGGGGGGGCGTTCAGTCAAACTTACCTAAGTCATCCTTATCATCCCTATAGGATTCGGTGA